>JBAWZW010000065.1:0-14101 GCA_037142835.1 Verrucomicrobiota bacterium | reverse complement strand
CCACCCCCACCAGGCCACTCCCTGGCCTCCAACCCACCCACTTCCACCTCGCCTAGCGACGGATTCCCCCCACGGCCATTTCCACCAAGATGCCCCATCCATGTCGGCTTCAACGCCCGCCCCGACGGAACCCCCACACACACCAATCCACTCTCCGGCGTCCCCACATAAAGATGCCCACGACCAATCGCTGGCGAACTAATCAAACTCCCCGCCCCTCCCAACGACAGCTCCCACACCGGCCGCAAATTCCCACGGTCCAATGCAAAAAGTCGACCGCTCTCCGAGGTCGCATACACATGCGTCTCCGTCACCGCCAACGACGACAACAACGGCGCCCCAGCACTCCACTTCCCCCGCTCTTTCCCATCAAGCCCCAAGCTGTAAACCGTTCCCCCACGGGAACTAACCAAGATCTGATCCCCACTGGCGACAATCGCTCCCAAGACGGTTTTGTCAGTCTGAAATCGCCACTCCACCTCATGGCTTCGCAAGTCAATCGCCCACACCTCGCCAAACGATTTCCACTCGTTCTTTAAATCAGCGGTCTTCCCCTCCGAGGTCCCCTTCGCCTTCTCCGCCAGTAATTTTTGACTGATTAAATCCTCCGCCGAATTCACAAAATCCCCATTCCCCATTCCCACATAAACCTTCCCATTGGCAATCGCTGGCGGACTGAAAATCGGAAAGGGCGCCGCCACTCTCCACAACTCCTCACCAGTCGCCCCATCCACGCAAACGATCGCTTGCCCACCCAAGCCCAACCCCAGATAAACTCGGCCTTCAAACTCCACAGGCGCGTTCTCCGCATCGGGATATTTCCCACCTTCCAAATGCCAAAGCAGGACCGGCTTCCCCGCCCCATCTGGCTCCAGCCGAAAACAATAGTAGCCGTCATCCCCAGCCCCAATCACCGCCCGCCCATTGGCGATCAATGCCGACGACTCCACATGACTTTTCGTCGGATAACTCCAGAGCACCGCCCCACCCCGACTCACATCCAAACAGGTGATCCTCCCGTCCTTCACCTGATGCAGTCCCTCCCCCGTAATCAAATACTTTCCCGAAACCGTCGGCGAAGAAAATGTCGCCCGAAAGCCTTCCGGGGCCGCTTTCCAGACCACCGCCCCACTCTCCGCGTCTAAACAATAGATCGCCCCACGCGTCGAAAAAATTCCCACTTCCGCCGAAGTGGCGTAAACCCGATTCCCCACAATCGCGGGCGACGCATGAAAAGTTTTTGCCTCCGAAAATCTCCAATTTACCCCTCCCTCCACCGGCGACTGTGTTCCCTTAACCGCCCCAGTCCTCTGCGCACCCCCACGAAAACTATTCCACTCATTCACCCCTATTTCCGCCTGACTCACCCCGCCCCCCAACCGCCGCGCCACCGTCCGCACCCCAATCCCCACCCCGCACACCACCATCAAGCCGACCAAAATCGAAAACTTCAAACGCCAGATCAGTTTCAAAATCAGCCGAAAGGTCCGCGGCTTAAACAGCGCCACTACCGCACTCCCCAAACCCAGCAGAATCGCCGGCAAAAGAGCCAGCAAAACTTGCAACGGCCCCACCAAAATCGGCACAACCCCGAGGTTTGTCAAAAATATGGTGCTCACGCGATCGCTATGCTGCGTTGCCCAAATCCCCCGATCCTACTTCCCCGCCGCCACCGCTGGCATGGGGTTCCCCGGCCGCACATAGGGAGCGATCGGAGGATCAATTTCCGCAGGCGGCACCGCCAATTCAGCCAGCTTGATTTGCTCAAAGGGATCAGGAATCGCCACCCGGACGAACGGCGGCGGGGTCTCGCGTAAACCCGTCACCGCACTGATCGGCGTGCCGCTCAAAATCTCCGCCGTCGGATCAGTGGCAAACACCGGACGATCCCACCCCGGCGGACGCCCCCGGGTTTCGGGAGCCGGTGTCGTGGCTATCCAAACGGTGACCCGCTCCACATTCGCGCCCACCGCAGAGGCAAGGTCCTGCGCAATAAACCCTAACGCCTGAGGAGCGGACACGTTTGGCGACGCAAAAATCCCTTCCGCAAGCTGGTAAGGGGGTTCGGCAGGCACTCGGAGATCCCCAGGAAGAATACTCGCTTTTTCAAAACCCTCCGCAGGCGGCAACCAAGACCGGAACGGCACCGCAAAAATCGTCACGGGATTCCACGCGACGGTTGGGACAGCTAAAGGCGCTGCCACCGCGGGCGCTACCGTCCACGCTGGCTTCAGTTGATCAGGCAGATGAATCTCCGCCGGAGCCAACGGCACGGCCACCACCGGCTTGCTCCCCGCTGGCCCGCACGCCACCATACTCAAAATAATCCCTCCAAAAACGGTCAACGAACTCCATGCCATCGCGGGGCTACGAGAAAGCCTCGGGGGCCATGAAGGATCTGGAAATGCGGGTGCGTTCATTTTAATTCAATTACCAAAGTGACGGGCGTTCCCTCTGCAGGCAAGATGTTGCCGTTCGTTTCCAGTCGCAGAATCGCCGACTCCGCAATCGTTAAATTCGACTGAAATACCGTCTCGTCAGTCACCGGATAAATCGTAACCAAGGTTCCCGTCAAATCTGCCCCATAGACTTTCGCGGGCTTGTCAGGATCAGGTTGGCGCAATGCCGACCCCGTAAAATACCACTTCAAGCTCGGCAACCGTTTCCCCGTTCGTATATCAACCACGGTCGGCTCCATCGCCATCACCCGTGGCGCCCCTCCCGCCGAGGGAATTTCCAGCGAAAATCCCACTTCTGGACCACTCGCCGCACTTCCCTCACCCTTCGCTGGCTTCCCCGGCTTCAACCCGAGTTCCTCGAGTGCTTTATGAATTTCACTCGGTTTCGCCTCAAAAGTCACCACCGTTTCATGAGCTTTTTGCCCCCGAGGAGTCGGGAAGGTCGCTAAAACTTCCAACGGATACACCTCCTTCAAATTCGGGAGCTTCCGCGGGGCGATCTTCGCCGCCAAGCTGATCCGCCGCTTCACTTTATCAACCACCACCGCCGTCTTCGCCCCACCCCCAGCAACCACCCGATCCGAAAGACAGACCACCACCGAAGGCTGTTCGGGATGATCCCCATCCAGATTCGTCGTCCCCAAAAACAAGTCTCCACCATGCACCACCGGCGACCCAAAAATCATCCCCGGCCCCTGCACCGCTGGATCCGTCGCCAATGCAAAAGTCCACTCCGCCTTCCCACTCGTGAGGTTGATCGCATGGACAATTCCCCGAAGGTCAGCCGCATAAACCACCCCAGCGACCACCGCAGGTCCCGCAAAAAAGGGCGACCCCGCAGGGTAACTCCACTTCTCCTCCCCGTTGACCACTGACCAAGCACGCACGGTTCCGTCGGTCGCCGTAGTCACCGCAAATCCATTGCTCACCGCTACCGACGAAAGCACCCCGCCTGGCAAGTCCTTCCGCCAGAGCACTTGACCGTTCTCAATGTTCACCGCCACTAGTTCACCCTTCGCTTGCGGAATCAACTTCCGATCAAAGCGAATGCTACTGCAACCCACGATCGCCGTCGTCCCAGCCACGCTCGGCCCCGCCCACGGATTCAATTTCAATGGGGTCTCCCAAAGCACTTTGCCGTCGCCCGCTCCCAGACAAACTAAAGCCCGCTTCCCCACTTTGTCTTCATCGATATAAGCCGACGCCACCAGCACTCGCTCCCCCACCACCGCCACCGCCGCATCCACATGGAGGGTGCCTTTTCCCTGCGCCCACACCAGCTTCGGCGCTGGCTTCGGGAGGGCGTCCTCACTCGGCGGAATCGCAAATTCAGGATCCTTCTTTTTCGCCTCCTGATACTTCGCCGTCAGTTCTGCCCAACGCGTTTCAATAAGCTTTTCCACCGCCACCGCTTCCACATCCTGACCATCAAGGGTGAGCTTTTTTAACTCCACGCAAATCACTCCCGCGTCCCCTGCACCCACATAAACCCGATCCTTTTCAATCGTCGGCGCACCTTCCATATGGACGAGCTTGCCCGGCACTGGCAACCGCCAAACCGGTCGGCCATTCTCTGCTCGCAAACAATAGAGCGTCGCCCCGTCGGTCTGGTGCATTCCATCCCCAAAAACCACCAGCCCCCCGATAACCGCTGGGGCTGAAACTGTGGGGAGTTTCAAAAACGGCGCGGCTTTTGTCCACAGAGCCCGTTCGGTAGAGTCAGGGTCAATCGAGAACACGTGAAATGCAGGGGTGCTAAACGCCCCCAGGCCGGCCAGATAAAGCGAACCCGCGTCGGGAACTGGCGAGGCAATAAAGTTCTCCGCCGCCTTATACGCCCAAAGCACTTGGGGCTTCTTTGGTCCCGGCTGCGTATCCAAATTCCCTGTCCGCTCCAGGTTGCCCCGACCCGTAACCCAATCGGCTGTCACAACTCGTGGCGCCGCCACAAATCCAAGAGCGATTGCCCCAAGAACAATCCTCCTCACGCTAGAAAAAAAATCGGGTGCTTGGGTCTTCATTGCTTAGCCATCGGTGGAGCGGCCAGGCGTTGGGGGTCTCCAATCAAGACCGCCGACTCCTGCCCCTCGTTGTTTAAAATCAGATCAAGGACTCCATCCTTATTAATATCGATGGTCGCCAACGCTCGGGTATTGAAAATCCGCTGAAGAAACCCCATCTCCTCG
The DNA here is from genome assembly GCA_037142835.1 of Verrucomicrobiota bacterium. Taxonomy (GTDB): domain Bacteria; phylum Verrucomicrobiota; class Verrucomicrobiia; order Chthoniobacterales; family Chthoniobacteraceae; genus Chthoniobacter. The sequence continues at coordinate 9,456 of JBAWZW010000065.1, read as the reverse complement.
CTCGCATCCGTAAAAACTCCACTTCCGTTGTTCTGCAAATAGCGATTCGGCCCGTGCAAACACCCAATCAATAAATCCAGTTTTCCCCGCCGATTAAAATCCGTCCAAACCGCACAAGTCGCTTCACCAGTCAAGGTCGCCAACGCTCCCGCCTTACTCGTGACATCGGTGAAATGTCCCTTGCCATCGTTGCGAAATAGTTTGCTCCCACCCGACTGCGGAACGAAAAGGTCCAGCGCTTTGTCGCCATCAAAATCCCCAAACACTGGGGTGATTTGTCCCGATCGAAATTCTATCCCAGACTTCACTGCTTCCACAAAGCCCGTCGGCTTATTCAACACCAACACCCCAGCACCCGCACTATACAAAAAATCCGCCCGCCCATCGCCATCCACATCCGCCACCGCCAAACGATCGCCCTTTAACTTCCCAGCAATTCCCTCACGACCCAAACCAACTTTGTCCGAAATATCCTCAAACTTTGGCGCCGTCGGCGTCCCCTGATTCTGATAAAGTCGTAACCCACTAAAGCCATCCGCCAAAAGAATTTCTGGCTTGCCGTCCCCATCAAAGTCCACCCACGCCGCCGCCGTCAGATGGCTGTAAGCGGGACGGGGCAAACTGGCGGTATCATCCTTGAAAGTGCCTGCGCCCGTGTTCGTAAAGAGTCGCGCTCCTGTCGGCGTCGCCAACAAAAGATCCAATTTTCCATCGCCGTTATAATCCGCCCACGCCGCCGCTCGAGCCCCTCCCTCCACCGGCAACGCCACCTCATTGAGTGTTCCCCCAGCATTCTGAAGCAAGACAACTTTATCCGCCCCATATAAACACAAATCCATCTTTCCATCCCCGTCGAAGTCCGCAGGAGCCACCCCAGTAGCCCCAGGACTCGTCCGCGCGAGGGGCGCATATTGCAAAAATCCCGGCATTCCAGCGAGCGGACGAAACTCTTCCACACCCCAACCGGCAAAGTCTCGGGCGGCATTGTAGTCTTGAATAGCAAGGCTCGCCTTCAACCTCTGCAGTCGCGCCGTCCTCAACTGAATGGTCATTTTTTCAGCGTCCACCATCGCGGGAACAATCACCTCTTGACCCGCTAAAATCGCCGTGACCACAGGAATCAACTTCTCTGGCTTTCCACAATAACTTCTCAGCAGATACGGCTCGCCGTGCACCATCGTCCACCAATCACCCGCTCCACATTGGTACCAGTAATCCTTAATGCAAGTTTCCGATGCCCCGCCATTATGAAACATCACCGCAATCTGACCTACCTCCGCCCACGCCATCACATTTTGCCATTCCCGAGGGTGAAATCCCGCCTGCCCGATACTATGCTTGATCACTTCTCCAGGTTGCTTTCCTTTGAGATCTGACACCTTAGAGTAAATAATCGAGTTCTTTTCCCGATCGATCTTTTCCACCCTGAGTACGATGATATTCGTCGAGTCCGTGATGACCTTTCCCAGAGAAAATGGAGCCTCCATATAGGCCCAAACTTGGGGCCCCCAAAACGCCGTCAAAAGGAGTCCGATGGGGAAAAATACCCTCCCCAATCGACTCGCCCACCCCGCACCATTCTGACCAGCGAGTTTTCTCATTACTTCATCCCTCCTAATCCTTTTTTAGCCACTTCCGCCCACGGACTCTTCGGCGAGTCGACGAGCACTTGCTCGTAAAGCGCTTCCGCCGCCGTGGGCTTTTTTAACTCAATCTGGATCCGCGCCGCCTCACACCGCGCCGCCGCCGCCCACTCAGGATACCGATAAGTGTAGGGCACAACCAACAAGGCGGCGAGCGCCTCATCAAAACGCTTTTGTTCACGGCGAGCCAAACCAATCTGGAACTGGGCTTTGGCGGCGACTTCACCCTTCGTCCGCTTTGGCACTTCCACAAATGCCGTCACCGCATTGTCGTAATTCTTCAGGTTCATCCACGCCCAGCCAATCGCGTAACGAGCTTCGTCAACCCAAAGACTCTGGGGATACCGCTGAATCAACGCTTCAAGCGCTTGACGACTCACCTCCCACTGGGCGGTCTCCGCGTACGCATGACCCAGCCGCAGCAACGCCCGATCGCTCACTCCCACAAGATTGCGGAGCTTTTCATCGTTCAGAAATGGCAGGAACTGCTCAATCGCCTTCGCCCAATTTTTTTCCTGAATGAACACTTCGCCAAGGATTGCCCGAGCCTCCATTCCCTCCGGACTGTCAGGCGTCGCCAGCAGTGGCTGGAGATTCGCCCGCGCTTGCAGAGGATTTTTTCGCGCCAGATTCGCCGCCGCTAATCCCAATCGAATCCGCGCAGGAATCTCCGCCGCAGGAGTTTTTTCCAGTGCCTCGGTGAGAAGATCCGTCGCCGCAGCATCCTCCCCACGAGCACTTTGAATCTCCGCAAGCTCGCAACGCGCCTGGGTGGCGACGGCCGACGTCGGCGCGGTAGCGATGATTTTTTGATAAATCTCTACCGCCCGTTGCTCGGATGCGGGACGCGCAACCGAAGGCCCTGCGGTTTTCTGCGGCGGCGCAGGAACAGGTGCGACAACCACCACGGGCGCCCCCACCACGGGCGGAGTCACAGGCACAACCACCGGCGGCCGAAGAGCCAATTGCCGCGCCGTCTCCGCCTCGATTTCTACAAGCAGCCGGTAGGACCATGCCGCCTCATAGAGCATCCGCAGATGAGCATCCGATCCGCTGGCCGTCGGACGAAGCGCCTCAGCCTGAACCAAATACGCCTCCGCAGCGTCGCGAAGCGCGTCGGTCTGCGTCTCAATCACTTTATTCGCCGCCGCCCATTCCTCGGGCTTAGCGTCAGGCTTGGCCGCCGCCAAACGGGCCACCGCCAAACCAGCGATCGCTTCCTCCCGTTTACACTGACTAATCCGCCACTCCGCATTCAATGCTTCAGGCTTCCCCGGAAATTGTTTCGCTAAAGCCTCAAAAAGAGCCCGAGCCTCAGGGACTTTGCCCGACTCCTTCAAAGCCACCGCGTGCTCGTATTGAATCATCGGCACCCAAGAGGCCCGCGCCGGATCAGCAAGCAATTTGGCGTCATGCTGGGCACGACAGTTGACCATCACGGCCAGCGCTTCCACAGCCTTTGACTGCGCCCGCATCAAAACAGATAGCCGAAGCAACGCCAACGGGGCATTGGGCGTCGCCGCTAACGGACCATTTTGAAACTGCGTCAGAGCAGCAACCGCGGCAGCAATCGCCGGCGGATCACCAATCAGCGCCTGGCACTTTGCCAATTCAAACGTCGCCACCGATCTGGTCGGCTCCTTATCGGTTAACTTGATCGCCCGGTCATAAGCATCGCGGGCCGACGTCAGCATCTTTGTCCGCTCCACCGGCGACGCCATCAACATCCCCACCCTTTGCCAGCAATACCCCAACTTGAGCAGAGCATCCGCAGCTTGGGGACTTTTATCCTGAGTCGAACAGAAAATTTCCAGTAACTTGGCCGCCTGCTCCGCCTGCTGAATAAAGCGCGCCGCCTGAATCGCATCGTCCGTTTCACTGGCAAGGCCACGGATCAAACAGTCAGCCAGCAAATAAGGAACGGCAACGAGATCATTGATGCGATCCGCATCGGCGATCGTCGCAAAAGTCAGGGCGGCTTCGGGAAAGTTCCCCAGGCGATAATGGGCGGTCGCAAGACCATGCCGAGCGAGATTAATTTGGGCAAACTCAGGGTACTTTCGCACCACCCTTTTATATCGAGCCACCGCTTCGGCGAGCGCCACTTTTTGGCCAGCGGGATCGGGAATTTTTAGCGCCCGAAGGTAGGCACTCTCCGCACTCCGGAAGAGCACCAAAGGGAGCAAAGTGCTCGCGGGATAAGTTGCTTCGAATTTTAACGCAAGCGCCTCCGCCTCAGGATATTGAGCGGCCAAGTGGCGAGCCGTCACTTGGCGTTGCATCGCCTCCTCCGCCCGGTCGAGTTTTTCATTAATCACCAAGTCATAGTTGGTAATTGCTTCGGGAAAGAGCTTCGCCAGAACGGCAGTATCCGCCAATTCAAGAAGAATCCCTGGACGCCGATTCTTTGCCTCGGGATCCGTGGGAAGCAGCGCCTGAACCCGCTGGGCGGCCCGCCGAAGCATGTCCAAAGCAGCCGTCAATGCAGGGTCAAATTCCGCTGGCTTTAACGGATCCGCCGCCCCAACACGAGCACGCGCCAGCCAAGTCAGCGCTTGATCGCCAAGCTGCGGATGCTCTTTCAAGGGATCAAGCGCCGCGGTCGCCTCCGGAAATTTTCTCAACTGGACCAGCGCCGCACCGATCCGAAATTGCGCCTCCGCAACCAGAACGGACTTGGGATACTTCTGCACAAAAGCCGTGAGGAGGGTCACGGCTTCGGCCTGCCGACCTTGATCAAATGCGAGCACTCCGCTATAAAACTCTGTACGCGCAAGATACTCTGGCGGAAGCTGATTCACCAACCCCTCCAAAGCCAGTTTTTGTTCAGGCTTCAGAATGGCAGGATTTTTTAAAGCCTCCTGAGCCGCTTTTTTCTGCTCCTCATAGCCAACCACCACCGCTTTGTATTGCGCGGCGGCCTCGGCAAGTTCTCCACCCAAGTGGTGAGTCCGAGCCAACAAGTAGCGCGCATGAACACCGAACTCTTGGGTAAAGGGAGCAAGCCCGCTCAACGCACGACCCGCGGCCAAATAGTCTTTAAGAAGAAAACTCGCGTGACCAAAGTGATAAACCGCAAACGGGCGGGTCACACTTTTCGCATATCCCGGTTCAGCAAGTAGTCCTGCCATCAATTCCGAAGCTTCTTTCGCTTTGTTTAAACGCAAAAGCATTTCCGCCTGATCACACCGAGCCCGAATCAACCACTCAGCGTCGATCGTCAGCTCCGCGGGAGCTTCACCAGGGGGCTTTTTTAAGCGAACCGCCAACAGATCAGCTGCACCTTGAAAGGCCTTGAGCGCCTCGCCGAAACTCGCGTTCGCGACGTTTTTTAAAGCGTCGGCTTCGTTCGGTTTCGCAACGATTTGGGCAAGTGATTCCGTGCCGACTCGCCGCTGAGTCACCCCAAGATAGTAGTTGGCAAGTGGACGCTCAGGAAACTCCGCGGCGGCCGCAGGAGTAAAAGACTCCACTGCCCCTTTAAGGTCGCCTGACTCGAGGAGCGCTAAGCCGAGACCGTAGCGGGCTAACGAGGCATCTTTATGATTGGGAGCAACTTTTAAAAACTCGCGAAATCGCTCTGTAGCAACAGGATACTGTTGCTCATTGAAGGCACGACGACCCGCGTTAAGGATCAGCAGAGAGGCTTCGTCAGGGTTGAGCGGTTCGGCGTGAGCCATCGCCAACACTAAAGAAAAAGCCGCCAAACCAGCGGTCAGTGGACGGACTTTGCACTGCGAGGAAATTTTTAGGGCACTCATTAGTTGGGTGTTCAAGGCGGGAGAAGAACAATTCTTGGGTTAAAATTTGTGGGTATCTCACAAGACGCTCAACGCTATGGGCGAGGCTTTCTATGGTTGCAAATTAAACCACAAGCTGTCTATGAATGCCACTCATGAAATTTGGCAAATTGTTTCTCTCTGGCATGGTTGGAGCCATTCTGGGGTTTTTTCCTCCGTCGGCTTCGGCGGTGATCAATATTGACCTCCCCATCGGAAAAATATTTGAAGCGGTCAAGTCGGTCACCGTCGCCAAAGTGACCACGATTCAGGAAGAGAACCGCGTGATTGATCTCCAAACGGTGACGACCCTAAAAGGGCCAGCGGTCGGGGAAATCTTTCGCGTCCAAATCGTCGCCCCAGCCGACCTCATCGCCAAAGTGGCCGTTGGCCAACCCCTCATTCTAATGACGGGCGATGATCTCGGTAAACCAGTGGCATTAATTCACTTAGCCAATACTTGGCTCCTTGCGGAGATGCTTCCGACATCGAAAGTTCCCGCTTGGCGAGTCATCCAAGCACACGATGCGAAAAAAAGTTTTCCCGGGACCACCGAGGATTTAGTCAAAGTGCTCGGGGCAATTCCTCCCCCTAAATCTGCCCCCGCTGGAAATCCCTCGCGCTAACAAAAAAACTTCTTGACCACTCTTGGTCATTTCCAGTTAAAGATTCCTCATATAGAAATTACTCAGTAAAAATCACCCACTAACACTCAACCTATCAATACTATGCGTCAATCCTTCGCAAAATTCGCTATCCTCAGCACCGCAATCATGGCTTTCCCAATGATCAGCTTTGCTGGTGCACCGATGAAAGCAGTCGTACCCGTCGTAGAAACTCCTGTCCAATCTCGCATCACCGCCGACCTCGGTGCCGATGTCTATAGCCAGTATATTTTCCACGGCATCACCCTTCAAAACGAAGGCGCCATCCTCCAGCCCTACGCGAACTTTTACTTCAATCTTTATAACGGCAACGGCACCCTCAATAAAGTCGATTTAAACCTCGGCGTCTGGAACTCCCTTGGCTCCATTCAAGGAAATTCCAACCTTCGCTCCACCACAGGCAACTGGTTCGAATTTGATTTTCTCGCCGGTCTCTCTTTCACCTTCGCGAAAAACTTCACCTTTACCCCCAGCTACGTAGCCTACACCAGCCCCGGTGGCTACTTCAGCACCGCTCAAGTGGCTCGGCTCAAATTGGGCGTCAATGATTCCGATTGGCTCCACGCCTTCGCTCTCAATCCCTATGTGCTGGTCGAAGGAACCCTCGAAGGTATTCCTGCTAACGGCGGCGACACCGGCTGGTACTACGAAGTCGGTATCGCTCCCGGCTACAAGGCTGGTCCAGTCCAGATCACCGTCCCAGTCACCGCTGGATTCGGCTCGAATAATTACTATGCCGGCAATGCTGGCTACGGTTTCTTCTCCGCTGGCCTCGCCCTCGGCTACCAATTGACTTGCATCCCGGCTGGCTTCGGTACCTGGACGGTCTCCGCCAACGCCACTTATTATAATTTCGGCACCGCCAATACCGCGGCGACAACCGTCAAAAACGACTCGAATAATGCCGTCGTTTTCGGTGGTGGCTTTAAGATCGCCTTCTAACTTTCCGCGAAGGCTGTCCTCATTTAAAGCTCCCTTGGGTTCCGCCCAAGGGAGCTTTTTTTTGAAAGAACACCCGTTCGCCCCTAGAACTTTCCTACGGAAAAACTTTTCAAATCTCCAAGACGACAATTCGGTTGCCACTAGAATATTCCCTCTTTTCTTAGTTCCCAAATCGTCCGCGCCACACTTCCACACTCACACTTAAACTCACCGACCTTGCCCATCATTCCTCCTGAAACTGTCGACCAAATTATCGCCGCCAATGATATCGTCGAGGTCATCGGAGGCTACTTTCCCCTCAAACGAGCCGGCGGTGTGTATAAAGCTCTCTGCCCATTTCACCAGGAGCGCAGTCCGTCCTTTTCCGTCAATCCTCAACGACAGATTTTTAAATGCTTCGGCTGCGGTGCCGGAGGAAGCGTCATCCGCTTCGTGATGACTTACGAAAATCTCGAATTCATCGCCGCCACAAAAAAATTAGCAGAACGCGCGGGCATCCATCTCAACGAAGGCGAAATGAGCGCCGAAGATACCGCCCGATTCTCCCTCCGCAAACGCTTGCTCAGTCTCCATGCGGAAGCCGCAGAATTCTTTCACCGACAGCTTTTACGACAATCGACGGCCACCAACGCGAGGGACTATCTCAAGGGACGCGGAATCAATCAAGCCACCGCCAAAGCTTGGAAGCTCGGCTACGCTCCCCAAGGGTGGGACGCTCTGCGCAACTTCGCCCGCAGCAACGGCTTTTCTGACGAAGATCTCGTGGCTAGCGGCCTCGTAAAATTACGCGACGAATCCAACCCCCGCTCGGAATTTTATGATCGATTCCGCGATCGGGTGATGTTTCCCATCTGCAACGACAACGGCGATGTCATCGCCTTCAGCGGACGCATTCTTGAAGCCGACCCCAAAGCCGCCAAGTATGTCAACTCCCCCGAAACCCAAATTTTCACCAAGGGTGCCGTCCTTTTTGGCCTCCACAAATCAAAACGAGCGATTATCGATCAACGCTCCGCCATCGTCTGCGAAGGCCAAATCGACTTAATCACCGCCTTTGAAAATGGCGTCCACAATGTCATCGCGCCTCAAGGGACCGCTTTCACCGAAAAACAAGCCCGCATCCTCAAGCGCTTTTTGCCCGATGGCGAAGTGGTACTTTGTTTCGACGCCGATGCCGCAGGCGATAAGGCCACCGATCGCTCGTTCGTGGCTCTGCTCGCCGAGAACCTCAGTGTTCGAGTCGCCGAAATGGCACCCGGCGAAGACCCGGATTCCATGATTCGTCACCAAGGCTTAACCCAATTCCTCGAGAAAATCGCCGCCGCCAAGGACTACTTCGACTTTCAGCTCGACCGACTCTCCATCAGTCCAGATTTTTCCACGCCCAGAGGAAAACAAAAAGCCGCCAAGAAGATGGCGGAGTCCCTTGGATTGGTCAGCGACGCCGTCCTCCGCGAGGCGGTGATGGGCAAGGTAAGTGCTCGCCTAGAAATTTCTGTAGCCGAACTCGCTCGGCTTTTAACCCTCCGGAAGAGCAAGCCTTTAGATGATGATCATGCCCCACAGTCCCAGCAACCCGCTCGCCTAACTCTAGATCCGACCATTCGCCTCCTCGCCATCCTTGCCCTCCATGATCAATCAGCTCGCGACTGGATTTTAGCGGAGTCTTGGCAAAAAACTTTCGCGAACGATCCCGAGGCCAGCCTTTTGGTGCGAATTCTCAGCGCGGATATCCGTCCAGAAAACCCCGTTTCGATCCACGCCTTTCTCGCCACCCTCAACGAAGAAGAGGAGTCTGCCACTTCTGGCCTGCTAGCGGTTGGAGTTCCAGAACATCCTCTCACCATGGCACACGACTGCTGGCGCGATTTGGAGCGCAAACGCTTGCACCGGCAAATGGAGGCGATCAAGAGCCGCCTGCGCTTGCCGGGAGTCCAGCAAAAAGATATTGTCGATTTACAAAAAGAAGTCCTTGACCTTCACTATAGACTCATAGATATTAGCCAGCCTTTATCCCCGCCCCTTGGTTGATACTCTTTCCGAACGACTGTCGTTCGAATGTCATCCAAGGAGTGAAACTAAAGGTGATCTGTCTTCTCCACCTACCTAGGTATGCCTAAAAAAACTAAAAAAGTCATCATCATTCCTTCCACCACTAACCCCAAAAATATCAAAAAAAATCGAGAATCTGTAAAGCAAAAAGTTATCAATAAAAAATCTGCAACCGCGCAGCTTCCATCAAAAGCTAAAGCCGTGCCCAAGGCGGTAAAAGCCGGGAAAGTTGCCAAGGCCTCGCTCAAGTCGCTGAAAGCCGGGAAAGCCACGAAAGTTGCCAAGGTTGCCAAAACTTCACCCAAGCCGGTGAAGGCCGTGAAAGTTCCCAAAGCTTCGCCAAAGTCGCTGAAAGCCGGGAAAGCCACGAAAGTT
>JBAWZW010000064.1:0-14422 GCA_037142835.1 Verrucomicrobiota bacterium | reverse complement strand
CGCACCGGTTGACCCGTGCTCTCCATCACCGCGTGCCAAAGCTCACTCTGCGGATCCACTTTCCTTCGCCCTTGCGTCGCCAACGGAATCGGTAAATGCACAAACGCCCCATGCCAGCGCCCCACCAATAATCCCGTCTTTCCCGCCATCGCCGAGTGCACCGCGTGTTGCGCAAGTTGCGAACAATAAAAATTGTCCGCCGCATTCGCGGGCACGCTCCGAATCATGTAGCTCGGATCAATATACTTTAAATTACACTCCATTTTTCGCTCCTTGAAAAAAGCGTTGATCCGATCCCTCAAGAAAAAACCAATGTCCCCATACTTCCGGTTCCCACTCGCGTCCGTCTCCTGGTGATCCTCCAATAAATCCTGCCCTGCACCCTCCGAAACCACGATCACCGCACTCCGATGCTTCGCCAGCCGATACCGCAACGACTCCAATAACCCGCCCGGTCCATCTAACTGAAAGGGCACTTCAGGAATCAACACGAAATCCACATTACTCCCCGCCAAAGACGCGTAGCTCGCAATAAATCCCGAATCTCGCCCCATCAACTTCACCAACCCCACCCCATTCATCGTTCCAAGTGACTCCACATGAGCACATTTCAATGCTTGCACCGCCACATCAAACGCCGTCTCAAATCCAAACGACTTATCCAAAAACATAATGTCGTTATCAATCGTCTTCGGAATCCCCACCACCGCTTTCTTTAAACCCCGACGCTCAATTTCTTCAGTCAAGGCCATCGCCCCACGCAAGGTCCCATCGCCACCAACCACAAAAAGAATGTCGCAACTCATCTCCTCCAAAAAATCCACCATCTCCCCGATGTCCTGAGGCCCACGCGATGTCCCAATAATGCTCCCCCCAAAACTGTGAATCTGCGACACATTCTCTGGCTTCAAAATGATCGGCGTATGCCCATACCGCGGCACCAATCCCTCGTAACCATACCGAAACCCATAGGTTTTCGTCACCGCATACCTGAGGTGCAATTGCGTCACAATCCCCCGAATAATATCGTTCAACCCAGGACAAAGCCCCCCACAGGTCACAATCCCCGCCGTCGTCTTCGCAGGATTGAAAAAAATCTGCTCCCGGGGTCCTGCCACTTCAAAACTCAACTGCGGCTGGGGCACTTCCCCAGGAGACATCCGATGATCAAACAAAACTCGCTCGCTATCCGTCTTAAATGTCACCGAAAAACCACCACGATTCCGCAACGGCGAAACATGCTCACAGGGCCCCAGTGATCTAATCGCATTATCCATATCGGCGAACATCTTTGCATCCTTCTCACAAAATTCACAAGACGGAAAGTCTCTCCCAGTCAGCTTTCGCCCTTAAATTTACCGAATTCCTAATCCTCCGCTTGCCAACTCCCCCCAAGCGTTCCATCGTCTCTCTCTCAATAAAAAACTGGTCTCCCATCAAGGAGCCCGCAACCATACCAATCTTATGCCTTACGAACTCCCTGCACTTCCTTATCCCTTCGCCGCCCTCGAGCCCTCAATCGATGCCAAAACGATGGAGATTCATCACGATAAGCATCACGCCGCTTATGTGACCAATCTCAACGCCGCCCTCGCCACCTCCCCAAATCTCGCCGAAAAATCCCCCGAAAATCTCATCAAAGATTTAGCCAGCGTCCCAGACGCCATCCGCCCCGCCGTCCGCAATAACGGTGGCGGTCACGTCAACCATTCTTTCTTCTGGAAACTCCTCGCCCCAAACTCCGACGCCAAACCCGTCGGCAAACTCGCCGAAGCCATCACCGCCACCTTCGGCGATGTCGATCAACTCAAAGAAAAAATCAACGCCGCTGGCCTCGGTCGCTTTGGTTCCGGTTGGACTTGGCTGTATCTCAATAACGGAAAACTCGAAGTCGGCTCCACCGCAAATCAAGATAACCCCTTGATGGGTAAAGCAATCGCCGGAATCGAAGGCACCCCAATCCTCGGCATCGACGTCTGGGAACACGCCTATTATCTTCACTATCAAAACCGCCGAGCCGATTACCTCAAAACCATCTGGACGGTAATCAATTGGGCGCAAGCCGAGGCCAATTACCTCGCCGCCCTGCAGTAAACACCCTTCCGCAAGTCGACCCCGTGTCCAGACCCGCGCATCCCTCCCCCATCGCTTCCAGTCTCGCCTCGGGTTCCTTCCCGCTTCGCCACCAGGCGAACCCGCTCCGATGATCTTTCCTCCTCTCATCTGAGCGGGTTCGAGCGCGTGCCTCTCTGATGCCACCGAACCTCCTCGACGCCCTCTCCACCAGCCCCCCGCTCAAGCAAAAACTCGCCGCCGTTCGGGCCCACACTCAACCCGTCCACTTCGAACAGGTCATCGAATCCGCTTGGCCTGTCCTCACCGCTCTCCTCGTCCAATCCTCCAAAGCCCGCTCCTGGGTCGTCTGCCCAAACATCCGCTCACAGGAAATCATTCACAACGAAATCCTCCACTGGTACCCCCATGCCCTCTTCTTCCCAGAAATCGAGTCCGCCCCCGTCGCCGGTTCACTACCCGACCCAGAATCCTCCGCCGAACGCTTGGCCCTCCTCCAAACCCTCGCCTCCTCCAAAAAAGCCGAACTCGTTGTCCTCACCCAAAAAAGCCTCGATGCCCCTGTCCTCCCCCCTGCCACCCTCAAAAAATTCGAGGTCAAATTAACCAAAGGCTCCAACCTCGATCGCCCATCTCTCCTCCTCAAACTCAATAAAGCAGGCTACGAAATGTCCCCCCAAGTCTCCGCTCGTGGCCAATACGCCGTCCGCGGGGGCATCCTCGATGTCTTTTCCTTCCACCATTCGCTCCCCGTCCGCATCGAACTCTTCGATGACGAAATCGAGTCGATCCGCGAGTTCGATCTCGATACCCAAACCAGTGTCCGCACCCTCGATTCCACCACTTTTCTCCTCGGCGATGGCTCCCCAGATAGCCCGTCGGCCACCGCTACCGCCACCCCACTCCGCGCCCTCATCCAGCCAAATGATCTCACCATCGCCGCTGGCACCGACTTCCCCGAGGCCCGCGTCTGGATCACCGAAGGCTCCGCTATTCCTCCACCCGAGGACGCCCCTCTCCCCAGCAATCTGCTCTCCACCGAACACGATGACTCCCTCACCGCTTTCCTAAATCACGGCCTCGGGGACTTCGAAGCCGGCGATTTTGTCGTCGATGAAATGAAGCGCGAACGCTTCTTCTCCCAGCTAAAATCCTGGCGCGAAACAGGTTGGCGCGTGGAAATCTTTTGCAATAACGAAGGCGAAATCGAACGCCTCCACGACCTCCTCCCCCCAGTAGAAGCCGATCCCCTCATCTTCACCATCGGTCCCCTCGCCCAAGGCTTCATCTATCCCCCAGGAAAAATCGCCGTTCTCTCCGATGCCGAACTCTTTGGTCGCTACCGCAATAACCGCGCCCGACGCCTCGCCATCCGCCGCGCCCGCGACCAAGCCCAACGGACGCAAATCGACTTCAGCGATCTCAAAGAAGACGATCTCGTCGTCCATTTAGAACACGGAATCGGTCGCTACGAAGGCCTCAACGCCATCCCCAGTAATGACGGCAAAACCGAAGAGGTCATCGTTATCGCTTTCGCCGATGATGCACGCCTCTATGTGCCTCTCGATCAGTCGTTTCTCATTTCTCGTTATGTCGGCGTCGGACGACGAAATCCCCCCCTCTCCCAACTCGGCGACGGCAAATGGGCGAAGGCAAAAAAAAGTGCAGAAAAAGCCGTCTTCGATTACGCCGCCAAACTCCTCGCCATGCACGCCGAACGGGAAGTCGCCCAAGGCTTCGCCTTCCCCGCAGACACCAAGTGGCAAGCCGAGTTTGAAAACGCCTTCCTCTATCAGGAAACCGCCGACCAGATCACCGCGATCGCGGCCACCAAAACCGATATGGAAAACGAGCGCCCCATGGATCGCTTGATCTGCGGCGATGTCGGCTTTGGCAAAACTGAGGTCGCCATCCGCGCCGCCTTCAAAGCGGTGATGGCGGGAAAACAAGTCGCCATCTTAGTTCCCACTACCGTCCTCGCCCAACAACACTACCAAAACTTTCGCGAACGCTTCAGCGATTACCCCATCACTGTCGAAACTCTCTCCCGCTTCCGCACCCCTGCCGAACAACGAAAAACCATCGAAGGCCTGAAATCAGGCGAAGTCGATGTCGTTGTCGGTACCCACCGACTGATTTCCAAAGATATCCACTTTAAAAACCTCGGGCTCGTGGTCATCGACGAAGAACAACGCTTCGGAGTCCTTCATAAAGAACGATTTAAAGAGATGTTTCAACTCGTCGATCTCCTCACCCTCTCCGCTACTCCCATCCCCAGAACCCTCTATCTCTCCCTAATGGGCGCAAAAGATATGAGCACCATCGAAACCCCTCCCGCCAATCGGATCCCCACCGAAACGCTCATCTGCCCCTACGATGAACGCATCATCCGCGACGCCATCAATCGCGAACTCTCCCGCCAAGGCCAAGTCTACTTTCTTCATAATCGCGTCCAATCCATCGAAAAAATTCGCGACCGCATCGCCCTTCTCTGCCCAAAAGCCCGCTTGGTCATCGGACACGGACAAATGAACGAGCACGAACTCGAAGAGGTCATGCAAACCTTTATCAGTGGCCAAGCAGATGTTCTGATCTCCACCACGATCATCGAAAGTGGCCTCGATATCCCCAACGCCAATACCATCATCATCGACCGCGCCGATCGCTTTGGCCTCGCCGATCTCTACCAGCTCCGGGGTCGGGTCGGCCGTGCCCAAAATAAAGCCTACGCTTATCTCCTCCTCCCCCGCGATATGCTCAGCGGCGGAGAGGCCCGCAAACGCATCAACGCCATCAAACAATATAGCGCCCTCGGCGCCGGTTTTAAAATCGCCATGCGCGACCTCGAAATTCGGGGCGCAGGAAACATCCTCGGCACCGCTCAAAGTGGTCACATCGTCACCATCGGCTTCGAACTCTATTGCTCTCTCCTCCGCCAAGCAGTCGGCAAACTCAAAGGAGAAAAAGTCGGCTCCCGCCTCGAAGTCTTTCTCCGTACAGACTTTGTCGCCACCCGCGAAACCGATTTTATCCGCACATCACCCTCAAACCTCGCGGGATCTCCGCCGTCAAAATCGCCAACCACCCATTTAACCAAAAATCGTAACCGTCGCGGTTGGCAATCCTCCGACCTAGACTCCGCCCCCCCACCCGTCGACCTCCGAAACGAACCAGCCCGCCCACTTCAAGCAGGAGCTTTTCTCCCCGCCACTTATCTCAGCGAGTCGCAACCGCGCATCCAAGCTTACCGACAACTCGCCGAAGTAACCACCGACGAACAACTCGCCAACCTCGAAAAAGTCTGGCGCGACCGGTTCGGCCCCCTCCCTGAACCCACAAAAAATCTCCTCGTGATGGCAGAGATCAAGCTCGCGGCTGCCAAAAAGAAGATCACCGTGGTGGAGGCTCGCGAAGGCAAACTCATCCTCACCCGCAACGCTGATTTCATTTTAATCGGCGGAAAATTTCCCCGCCTCACCGCGCCCGATCCCTCAGATCGACTCCGCGAAATCCTCACGATGATCAGCAGCCTCTAAGCCCTGCATCTAGCCGACCGAGCGGCGGGGTTGCTCCACCCTCGCCCGCTCCAGATGACGAGGCTCTCAGCTAAAGGCAACGAGGAAAGCACATTCGATCGCCAAGGATTCTTGGACTCCAGACCGATTAAGATTATCGCGCAACAGCTCAAGGGCGGAGGATTTTCGCAAAAGCTCGGCGGTGGTGTGACGGGTAGCCAGCGTGGCAGTCGCGCTCGCAAAATCAGGAAGATCTAACTCCATCGATCCGTGCTGTTGGCGGAGGGCATCCGCCCACCAATTTTCGAAGGTCGAAAGCAAATCAGAGCGGAGCCCGATGTAACGAGCCTCCGTCAGCGCTTTATAATAATCCTCGCGGTCATCCAGCCACTTCCCCGAATCTGAGGTCTGCTTGTAATGTTTCTCATCGGCTTTTAAAGCCGCCTCAGTTTCCTCCACGATATGCTTCTTGCCCTCCGTGAGGAGCGATTGAAAGTCGCGCACTAAGCCAAAGACCTCGGAAATTTGGGGTTTCGGGGTGCGGGCACAAGCACTTAGGTATTGAAGTAGTTGTTGCTCTTGAGCCGTTTGCACCCGAGGAATCATCCGCTGAAGGGGAACCTCCAAACATCGGGAAAGAATCGTCTCCAAAATCTGCTCAGGCTGAGAACTGATCAAAAGCAAATGGGTTCCAGCAGGCGGTTCTTCGAGCGTTTTTAAAAAGGCGTTGGCCGCTTGAGGCTGGAGACGCTCAGCGTCCAAGATCATCCCCACCTTTTTTCCACCAAACAACGAACGCATCTGCAGGGCCTGCTCCAGTTCTCTGACCTGCTCGATGACAATCCGTCGTGACTTCGATTCCGGTTCGATCCGGTGGAAATCCGCATGGGCAAAAGGATCTCCGCTCGGTTGGCAGAGAATCAATCGGCTGAGTTTCCGAGCGAGATCGACCTTGCCCACCCCGCTGGGACCAGTGATCAGATAGGCGTGGGCCAACCTATCTTCAGCATGTGCCCGAAGAAAAACTTGCTCAGCGGTGTCGGGAGTCAGTGCCATAAAGTGATGAAAAAGCTCGGCCTATCGCCACGGTCAACGACTCAACCGATAAGTAAAGGTTCGACATCTTGCCAAATTTGTTCCTCCAGTTTCTCGACCGAATGCGTGGCATCAAGGAGGCGAAAGCGGGGATCACCCTCATTCAATAGGGCAAGGTAACCCGCTCGAACTTCCCGGTGAAAGGCCTCGGATTGGCTTTCAATCCTGTCCAATGTTCCCGCCCGACCCGCCATCCGTTCCCGGGCGATCTGCGGATCGATGTCGAAGATAAAGGTAAGATTCGGCAAGCATGTTCCCACGGCAAAGCGGTTGATCGCGAAGACTTTCCCCGCTTCGAGATGCCGAGCCGCCCCTTGATAAACGGTCGTAGAATCAAGAAACCGATCCGCGAGCACGATCGTTCCAGCCTCAAGAGCAGGCAGGATTTTCTCCCGGACCAACTGCGCCCGACTGGCGGCGAAGAGGAGAACCTCAGTTTCAGGCAAGATCGACTGACCTTCAGGAGCAAATTGCAGGAGATAGCGAAGTTGTTCCCCAACCTCCGTTCCTCCAGGCTCGCGGGTGAGGAGCAAATTTTTCCCCGCCTCAGTCAACCGATTGGCGAGCCGTTTGATTTGGGTGGTTTTTCCACAGCCCTCACCACCTTCAAAACTGATCAAAAGATTGGTGGACATGGGAAATGAGAGAGGCCGCCCGACAGCAAATCAATGAAGGACCACCGTCGGGGAATCGTCGTCCGTCGGGAGCGGCGGCTCCACTGGAACCCCACGCCCCGCCTTCATTGCGGGAATTTCGCGAGCCGCACTCGCCACCCGCTGGTTGGACCGACGCCCCTGCTGCACAAAGTGGTTATTCTCTCCAAACTGTGCCCAAGGCCCATTGGGCACATCCGCGAAATCCACGAACTTCCAATCGGTAACATCGGTATTCGCGAGGCCCAGATAGTCACGGACCGCAGGAGAAATATCTAGACCTGCCGATTGGTTGAGGTTCGGTTTGGGCAATTCGTTGCCAAAAACATACTGCCAATGGTCGGTGCGAAACGGACCGCAGTCGCTCCATTGCCCATAACAAATTTTCCCACTGCGATTCCGGATGGCAATCCAACGATCGCGACACACTGATTTCCCCTCTTCGGTAAAGGCCTCGCGGAACCACGGGATGACCTGCTTGGACTCCGGCTTGGTACTTCCATGGGTGACATCGTTGTAAGGAAGGGCGATGTAAAAGGGGTTTTGTCGAGGGATAAAACCCGCTGGGGCAAATCCATTCCGGGCTGTTGGGCTGTCAAACCCACCGTAACTGGCCTGCCAATTCAAATCCCACGAACTGCTCACGTTATGCACGGGATTATTTCCACCAGCTGGTTCACCGACCCAGAAAATCGTCGTGACAATATGGGTTTTCCACGGGTATTTGCCCGAGACACTTAGGACTCGGGTATTCGTGGGAATGAGGACTTGGGGCTCGAGCTTGAGGATGGCACTTTCGCGAAGCTGAGCCGCGTACTTGGCAAAAGCGGCAGGAGATTGGCTTGGTGACTGCGCAAGCAGGAAGGTGGGGGCGAAAATTAAACTCAGAATGGTTATTCCTAAAGAGGTCACTTTCATAAGCAGGAATGGGCGAATTATTTAATGGAGCACCGAACGGGCGTAAAGGGAAAGTTTTGCCCTCACTTCTCAGGGAAAGACCGCCAAACGGTTTCCCTCGTCTACATAGCACGTGCCATGCCTCTTCCCCCTGCCCAGAAAGGTGAAATCAAGCGCGACGCAGAATCGTGGGCTGACAAAGTTTCGGGTCGGTCTCGGGGTGATCCAAGGTGAAATGAAGCCCGCGGCTTTCTTTCCGCAAAAGGGCACAATCCACGATCAAGGCCGCCACCGTAGCCAGGTTGCGGAGCTCGAGCAGATCGGTGGTGACTTTAAACCCCCAATAAAACTCGGCGATCTCACGCTCAAGATTGCGAAGCCGAGCCGCCGCCCGCTTCAGCCGCTTATCCGTACGAACAATCCCCACATAATCCCACATCAACCGGCGAATCTCCTCCCAGTTATGATAAATCACCACCAATTCATCCATATCGACGGCATCGCCACTCACCCATTCAGGAAGAATCCACGGATCGAGGGTCGGGGGATTCGCCTCCGCGGAATGACGAGCAATTTCGGTGGCACAACGATAGGCAAGGACGGATGCCTCAAGGAGGGAATTGCTCGCAAGGCGATTGGCCCCGTGGAGACCAGTGCAGGCGACCTCCCCAATCGCAAAGAGCCCAGGAAGTGAGGTGGCTCCGTTGACATCAGTCTGAACGCCCCCACATTGATAATGCGCCGCCGGAACCACGGGGATCGGTTGGGTGGTGATGTCAATCCCGAAGCGCAAACAATTTTCGTAAATATGCGGGAACCGTTCGAGGATAAACTCCGCGGGCTGATGCGAAATATCCAGATAAACACAACGCGCCCCCGTCCGCTTCATTTCAGCATCGATCGCCCGCGCCACGATATCGCGCGGCGCCAACTCTTTGCTTGGATGATATTTTTCCATGAAAGGGTGACCGCTGGAATCCGTGAGGCGTCCACCCTCGCCACGGATCGCCTCAGAGATCAGAAAACTCCGCGCCTCAGGGTGAAACAGGCAGGTCGGGTGAAATTGGATGAACTCCATGTTCGCGATATTTGCCCCCGCCCGCCACGCCATAGCCACCCCATCACCCGTGGCGATGCTCGGGTTGGTGGTATAAAGGTAAACCTTACCGCAACCTCCCGTAGCCAAGACCACCCGATCGCTCCTCAGGGTGGAAACTTTGCCCGTGGCCTCATTCAAAACATAGGCTCCCAGACATCGGTCGGCAGTGGCGAAACCAAGCTTCCCCACGGTGATCAAATCAACGGCCATATGATTCTCAAAAACCGTGATTTGCGCCGACTCCTCAATCGCCGAAAGCAAAGCCCTTTCGATTTCTCGACCCGTAATGTCGCGGGTATGAAGAATCCGCCGCTTACTATGGCCACCCTCTCGGGCAAGATCCAGCTCGTGCGTGCCATCAGGAAGTTGACGCTCGTCAAATTGCACCCCAAAGCGAATCAACTCCAGAATCCGCTCCGGCCCCTCAGCAACAATTTGGCGCACGCACGCCTCGTCACACAACCCAGCGCCCGCCTCAAGGGTGTCGGAAACATGGAGGCCAAAGGAATCTTCAGTGCTCGTCACACTCGCAATCCCCCCCTGCGCCCAAGCCGTGTTCGAATCCGATCGCGCCCGCTTCGTCACGATCGCGACCCGCCCATTTTCAGCAGCCTTTAAGGCAAAACTCAAACCAGCGATGCCCGAACCGATCACGATGTAGTCAAAGCGCGTCATAGGATTTGCAGGTTATCAATCAATCGAGTCTTCCCAAAAAACACCGCCAGAGCGATCACGGTATTGGGACCAACCTTAGCCACAGGCCGAAGGGTGGTGGCATCGGCAATCGAGGCGTAATCTAGCCGAGCCAGCGGCGCTCTGGAGATCGCCCCCATCAAGATTTTCTCAAGCTTTACCGCCCTCACCTCCCCTTGCTCAAAGGCCCCCCGAACCTCGTTCAAGGCCTGATGCAGAATCACCGATTGCGCCCGCTCTTCGGGGCTGAGAAACCGGTTACGCGAACTAATCGCCAAACCATCCGACTCGCGGGCGGTCGGGACGCAGACGATCCGCACCGGCACATGGAGATCGCGCACCATCTGCCGAATCACCGCGCACTGCTGAAAGTCTTTCAAACCAAAAACCGCTATCTTTGGCCGAGTAATCAGGAAAAGTTTCAAAACCACCGTACAAACTCCCCGAAAATGCCCCGGGCGCGCCGCCCCACAAAGGGTGAGGGAAAGATCCAACTCATCGACAATCGTGGAATGGCCCTCAGGATACATCGCCTCCGCCGAAGGATGAAAAAGCAGATCCGCCCCCGCTTGCTCGCAAAGCTTTCGATCAGCCAAAAAAGGACGCGGATAACGGGCAAAATCTTCCTGCGGACCAAATTGCTTAGGGTTCACAAAAATGCTCACCACCACCAAGCCCTCCTTCCCTGCCAAGCGCCGAGCCCGACGAATCAGCGTGCCATGCCCATGGTGGAGGGCGCCCATCGTCGGCACGAGCACGACGGGACCACCTGCCGCTAGGCAAACGCGGGTGGTCGTGGCAAGGGATGAAACGGTTTTCATCAGAAGAAAAGTCGCACGCCCGTGGTGATCGTCAGGCTACTTCGTCGGGATAAAATCCACCACCAGAGCTTCAGCGAGGACAGGCTTTAACAGGCCAACAAAAACCACATGATCGGGGTGAACCAAGTAAGCGTCGCGGTCGGCAACGCTTTTAAAAGAAACGATCCAGCAATGAGTCAGTCCCTTGCTCAGCCCCTCCTTGCTGATATTTGTCCCAAATTCTATCGAGGAAATCGTGGGAATTTTCCCCTGAAGAGCCGCAAAACCACTGACCACTTTTGCGACTTCAGCAGGATCCGCATCGGCTTTAAACTTAAAGTGCACGACATGGCGGACGGGACCGTCTTCGCCAAAGGCGGACACTTGAATCATCACGGCAAAAAGAAGCAGGGTAAGGGTTTTCATGATTAAATCGCAGGTAAATTTTGAAAGAGTGAGACCAGAAAGAAAACGCCGTGGAACCGACAACGGATTCCACGGCGAGGATTGATTATCAGCCGGCGGTGCTTAGCTCGCTGGGGTGGTTTTGACGACAACAGTGGTCTTCTTCACCGCCACAGGTGCCTTGGCCGTGCAGGTGCCAGACTTCATCGGGCAAGTCGCGGCAGTTTGGGCGGCGGGCTTCTTACAGCAAGTGGAAGAACAGGATGCAAACACCAAGGACGCGAAGCAGAGAGAAATGACGAGTAGTTTCATAGTCGCTCCACTCTGAAAAAATAATCTCGAAAGCAACAGAAGAAAATGCCTCCGCGAAAAAACTTCCACCCCCAGAACCCTAGAAGTTTTTCGCCTAATCCACGCTCCGAGGTTGCAAGTCAGGCCGGAGACGGGAATTTTAGGGACGATGAATTCTTCAGCTTTAAAAATTGCGGTGGTCGGCTCAGGAGCAGTGGGCGGTTATTACGGCGGTCTTCTCGCCCACGCCGGCGAGGATGTCCACTTTCTCATGCGCGCCGATCTCGAAACCGTCCGCACCCATGGACTCACTATCCACACCCATGGCGAAACCATCACCTTGCCAAAGGTCTCTTGCTCGGCAACCGCCGAGGAAATCGGCCCCGTCGACTTCGTCGTCATCGCCCTAAAAACCACCGCCAACCCCGCTCTAGAAACGATCATTCCCCCACTCCTCAAACCAGAAACCACTTTGATCACCCTCCAAAATGGCTTGGGAAATGAAGAGTTTCTTTCCAC
The DNA here is from genome assembly GCA_037142835.1 of Verrucomicrobiota bacterium. Lineage (GTDB taxonomy): Bacteria > Verrucomicrobiota > Verrucomicrobiia > Chthoniobacterales > Chthoniobacteraceae > Chthoniobacter. Next base: position 2,382 of record JBAWZW010000064.1, on the reverse strand, counting down.
CCGATGGGGCATCCAACGCGTCATCGGTGGCCTCTGCTTTGTCTGCCTCAACCGAACCGCCCCAGGAGTGATCGACCACTTCGACGCCGGCTCGCTCTCGATCGGAGAGTTTCAACGCCCCATCAGCGAACGCGTCACCACCCTCGTCGATGCTTTCATTCGCGCAGGAATCAATGCCCGCGCCGTCGAAAATCTCATCACCGAACGGTGGCGCAAGCTACTCTGGAACATCCCTTTCAACGGATTAGGAATCGCCGGCCACGGCGCCACTGTCGCGGATGTCCTCGCCAATGATGGCCTCCGAAAAGTCGCCCGAGATCTGATGGACGAAATCCTCGACGCCGCCCGCCGACTCGGCCACGAAATCGGCGATGAAGTCGCCGACCACCATATCGACCGCAGCTATGCCCTAAAGCGCTATCGCACTTCATCCATGATCGATTGGGAGGAAGGTCGACCCGTCGAAACCGAGGCCATCTGGGGCGAACCTTGGCGCCAAGGGGTGGCGGCCGGTGCCCTGATGCCACGCACCGAAATGCTCTACCAACTCATTCGCCAAGCGACCTGAAAACCCATGAGCCTCGCACTCCAGTCCGACTCTTTACCCAAGGCAATCCGTGACTTCCACCCCGAATGGGGCATCGTCCTCGGCTCCGGCCTCGGTTCCGTGCTAGACCACTTTGATGTCATTCTCAGCCTCCCTTATTCTGAAATTTCTGGGATGCCCACCTCCACTGTTCCCGGTCACGCTGGGCAGTTTGTCTTCGGGCATCTCAGCGGAAAACGCGTGGTCATCGCCCAAGGCCGCACTCATCTCTATGAGGGGCGATCCGCCAGCGAAGTCGCTTATGGCGTCTCCTGGATGGCCACTCTCGGGATCAAAAAACTCCTCCTCACTAACGCCGCCGGCTCTCTACGTCCTGATTTTCCGCCAGGAAGCTGGATGCTCATTCGCGACCACCTCAACCTCACCGGCACCTCACCCCTCACCGGTCAAGGACAGTTTGTCGATCTCAGCGCCGTTTATCACCAAGGTTTATCTGAGACCTTTCTCAACCTCGCCGCTCAGGAAAATATTCCCCTCCACCAAGGCGTCTACGCAGGGGTCACCGGTCCCCAATACGAAACCCCCGCCGAAATTCGCATGCTCCGCATTCTCGGAGCCGATGCCGTCGGCATGAGCACGGTGATCGAAGCCATTCAAGCCCGCGCCCTCGGCTTGGATGTCGTCGCTTTCTCCTGTATCACCAACCTCGCCGCTGGTCTCACCCCAAACCCCATCGGCCACGATGAAGTCCTCTCCACCGCCGCCACTGCCGCCCAATCTTTCTCCCGCCTCCTCACCCGAGCATTCTCCCCATGAATCTCCGCCTCTCCCACCTCTCATCTCAAGCACCACTCGCCAGGAAAAAGGCTCCGCTTTTTCTCTTCCTCCTCGCCTTCAGTACCGCAGAAGTCACCCTCGCCGCCCCCCCATCACCACCGCACCCAACCTTCTCGCCAAACCCGCACAAGACCAAAACCCCTCCAAAAAATCCCCCCAAAACCCCTCCCCTCGTCGCCCATCCACCAGTCGCAGGCCAGCCTTTCGATGATCGAGAGCTAGAGATGTATCTCGAGATCGAAGCCCGAAAACTCCTCACCGCCGATCGCATTCACCCCCTAACCTTCACCCGCCCTTCCTGCGCCATCGCCCTTCGCCAGCCTCCCAACGAAAAAATCACTTGGCCAGAAATCGCCGAAAAAGCCACCGCCGCCACGCTCGTCCTCGGTGAGTTTTCTCGCTCCAAGAAATCCAAGCAACTCAACTTCAACTTCACCGCTGGTGCCTTCGTCATCGATGAAACAGGCATCTGCGTGACCAGCCATCATGTCGCCAAAGAACGCAACTCCCGCGGCTTGGTCGCCATGACCCGCGATGGCCAAGTCTTCCCCGTCAAGTCCGTTCTCGCCACCGATCAAGTCAATGATCTGATCATCATTCAACTCGATCTCCCCACTTCCCTCCACCTCCCCGCCTTAACCCTAGCCACCGCTCCCGCCCCAGTCGGCGCTTCCATCGGCGTGATCAGCCACCCCAACGGCCAGTTCTATCTCTTCACCAGCGGACAGGTAGCCCGCCACGCCCTCTGGCGTGATCCCGCTGGCGATCAGTCGTTTATGTCCGTCACCGCCGACTTCGCTAAAGGCTCCAGCGGATGTGCTGTCCTCGATGATCACGGCGCAGTGGTCGGAGTAGTCAATAATACCGAATCCATTTACTATGAAGATGACGGCGAAAAAAAACAGCAAGACCTCCAGATGGTCGTGAAAAATGCCACCCCCATCGCCCTCCTTCGCAAAATGATCACCCCACCCACTCCCATTCCTCCCCCCTAAAAC
>JBAWZW010000063.1:0-15377 GCA_037142835.1 Verrucomicrobiota bacterium | reverse complement strand
GGGCGCCCCGCCCGTGCCTCAGCTTAGTCGTTAGGCGTTCTCGCACCTCTCTGATAGATGCGGCGAAGTAAGCGGGAAATAGCCACCAGTAACGATCCTGATCCGGCTCCCCAATGGCGAGGATTGCAATAGCCAGATTGGGAATAAGCCAACCGAAAAATCCCCAGAGCAGGCTCCCGAACACTCGTCTGGCAATGCTGGAACGTTGCCTCGGGGAATCGGTGCTTGGGTTCATTGGTGAGATGCGTTCGTCGTCGACTCACCCCCAAATCAGGCGAGCGGGGTGCCGCGATGACCCGGCAGATGCCACACGGGGCGTTGGCCGCATCCGTTTTGTTTGCCCCGCTTCATTGCATGGTGATTTATATCTGAATCGCGGGCTTCCGTCCCTTGGAAAGATCAATGATGGCGGTCCTCGTGCTGGGGTGAAACGAGATCCCCGCAATCCAATGGCGGTGATCGTCTCCGTCGATCGTGTGCACTACCGTCTCTCCAGAATGGTCAGTGACCCGCAATTCCGTGGAGTAGAAGTCGCTGAAGTTCCAATACTGAACCACGGATGGCGGCGCGCCGACTGCCTGGGTGAAGGTGGCGGACCAACCCGCGTGACACCGCCGCGGTTCGCGACAACGCGTGGTTGGGCACGGGGATCATTTGGTTTTGGGCTTCGCCGGTGCGCTCTGGATGCGGACAAGAACCGTGTCCAGTGACTGCCAAGACAGGGTATTCCGCTCACCGGGGATATACCACTCCACCTCGGTGTCCTTAATGGGGCGGACACTCAAATGCCAGTTGCAGCCAACCAGAAATTCACCGGCGTGACGGAGAAAGACAAGGAAACGACCGGGTTTGAAATGAACCTGAGCACAAATAAACGACTCGCCCCCGTAAATCTTGATCTCCTTCGGCAACTTGCCCTTGAGGGTCTGTTGAACCGTGGCGTGGGCAATCTCACCGTAGTCGAAGGGCTGGGATTTCGTTTCAGCCTTCTCGACGCGGGAGATGTCCACAATGGCGATGACCTCGGCACGCTCAATCATCTCGTCCTCGGGAGCGTAATACGCTTTGGCGTCGGCGTGTGGCACTGCGCCAGCCAGCGATGCAGCGAAGAGGACGGCGAGGAAATTCCAGAGATTTCTTTTTGGGTAGCTCATAGAGTGGGTGAGGAGGGCGGCGGGTAGGTTACGGGTCACTCCAAGGACTCCAAAGGCAATCACCCCGAGCAGTCCACTGATCATGGTGAGCATTCCGAGAAGAGGCATGTTTTGCAGAAGGAAGTGGCCCCCGTTCTTCGGCCCCAGTCGGGTGGATGAAAGCGATGGTGGCGGGGATGGTGGAGGATTTAGGGGAGAGTCCGCGGGGATGCAATGTTCAAAGAGGAAACGCCGAAACTAGGTGGGGGCTGGCTGGTTTTGATGCCGCCTCCTCGGCTTGGCGACTTTGGATTCCGTGGCCTGCTTGCCCTCTCTTTTTACAGAAAAATCATTGCTCAGCCCCAGTCGGTCATTCAGCCTCGAGCATTTCCCTAACTTTTTATGAAAAAACTCTGGTTACTTCCCCTAAGCCTCACCACTGCCGTGCTTTTTTGCGCCGAAATCCCCTCGGCATTCGCCCAGGATGCCCCGCCAGCTGAAGTCGACGATTCCTTGCCCCTGGAGAAGTTGCCGGAGCGGATCAAGCAGATTGATGATGATTTCAAGAAGCGGGCGGGTGCCTTCGTTGCTGTCGTGGATGCGGAGGCCGCGGCGAAGCGCATCAGCGAAACCTTTGCCCAACTCCTCCGAGCACTGGCTCTAGCACCGCAGTTCAATTTCAATGAGTTAAGCATGAATATCCCGCAGAAAAGCGGGGCGATCTCTGCTGAGCAGCCCGATCCAGGGACGGGGGCGCCGGGTGTCCGGAGCATCCCGCCGAGAAACGAGGCCATCTATGCGGCGTCAAAGGAATTGGAGGCGGCCGCCAAATTACAGCAAATCCGCATCAACGCGGTGATCAGCGACTTCTCGAAAGTACTCTCCCAGCGCTTGAGCGCCTCGGTGCTCGGAATGCCCAAGCCAGAGGAACTCGCCACCTTGATTCAAACGATTGAACGGATTCAGGGCACGATGCGGCGGAGAATGCTCAGCATCAGTACCGGAAACGGATCGGTCTCAAGCGAAAATCTCCTCGCCGCTTTGAAGGCCGTCAAACAACTCGTCGAGGCAGACAATACCCATTCCGCCACCGCAGTTCCGGCGGCAATCGCGGCTTTTCGGAACGGCGCTGCCATGCGTAGTGAATTGTTCAAACAAGATGAAATCCGGGATCTCATTACCCGCTACCTTGAGCCCATGCGCAAAGCGACCGAGGAGCAAGGGATCGCTATTGAGGCCATGATCGAAGCGCACAAGCCCGCCCAGCAAATCGCCACGGCCGTCGAGACCTACACTCAAGCCGTCAAGCAGTTCAATAGCCTCTTGACCGGAGCAGATTACTATAATGGGACGGGGCCGGGCTTCTCGGAGGCGACTGCAGATTTCTACCGCCACGTCGCCGCCGCTCTCCGGTCTTTGGAAAATAACGAATATGAGGCGGCCGATCGATCCTTGAAGGATGCGGCAGGAATGGAGCGCCAACAGTTTGCGCCTTCCAGTATCAGAAACCGCCGAAAGAGTGGCGGCGACTCTGAAGCCAGAGCGCAAATTGTCGGCAGGCTTCAGAAAGAATTGGCGGAAAAATTCACCAAACTCCGCGAGCAAACCAAAGCCGATATCAACACCCGGATTTCGACTTTAAAGGATTCGGCAGACATCACGGCCCTCATCTTGGAAATCGAAAAACGTGCCCGTCCGCTGCGCATGAACAGCGATGGTTCAACGAACGACGAATTGGGGCAACTGAATGTCGCCCTGAGGGAACTGCAACGGGCATGGGCGGCGAACAGCGCGCAAACCATCGCCCGCCTCGATCAGCAAATTGTCATGATTCAACAAGAACCATTAATAGCCTTCAGGAAGGAATTCACGGCGTTACAAAACCGGATTCGGCGAACCCTTTTCGTGGACATCTACAAAGCACCAGAACTCAACGCCCCACCCTATCTAGACAAGGATCCCGATGCCGCCGTGGAAGCCTTTTGCGATGACCTTGTGCTCCGCGGTGATTGGCAGCGCTTGCTCGGTATTCTCCAAAGTCGCACCCCCGTCGTCGTGCAGAGAACTGGCCCGAAGGAAGACGAGACGATCCTCGCCCTTCGTTCCTATCTCTCAGGGAAAAATTCCGAGTTGGCCGAGCAATGGGCCGATGCGGTGCTCGCTTACAAAGTCGTCCTCCGGAGCACCGCCACACGCGCTCCCATTCAGGCCGCCGCCGAAAGCATCAAAGCGATTGCCAAAGCCCATCCCGAAGCAATCGCTGAAGCCGCCACTCGAGAAAAAACCGAAGTCAACGCCCCTCCCACCGAAAAGCCCTCCACAAAAACCTCGACTCCTCGGCCAGTAGCTAACTGACAACCTGCGGGGAATTGGCTTTCGCCCCCCTGCCGATAGGCTTGCGCCTCGCTTTGCGTCCAAAGCACGGGAGATGCGGGGCGACGGCGGAGAGAAGAAGGCGAGCCTCCGACGGGCAATAGCCAGATGCCTCGCACCGAACGAGAAACAAACGAACGCCCATTGCCGTGCGACTAATGCCGCCACCCGTGCCGAACTGATCCACGGAGTCGCTCCGATCCACTCAGACCCGATTATTTAGACAGTCGAAACTTGCCGTTGCCACCGGAATCAACCTCGATGAGATAATTTTCCCGGATGGAGAATTGATCTTCAAGGAGAACAGTTTTCGGGTCGGCCAGGGAGTTTGCATTGGGGTGATAGACGTAGCCGATGGGCTCGCTCGGAGCAAACGGTGAGACGAAGGTAGCGGCGTCGGGCAAATAATTCGGGACGAGGCCCTGCAGTGACGGCGGAAATTTGCCTCCATGATCGTCGGCATACAATTTGCAGGCCATGGCGATTTGGCGGGCGTGGGAAAGAGATGCGGCAGCTTGGGCCTTGCTGCGGAGCGAGGTGACCATGGGGGAAGTGGCCACGGAGTTGGCTGGGGTGGAGGAGGTTGGGGACTCCAATTGAATCGATTGATTGATGGCGAGCCAGCCATTGGGCAAATGAGAGATGACCGTATAAAAGGAATGCGATTTATTTGCTTCGAGGAGCTTTTTGACGAGCGTCAACTGTGCGGGGGTGGTGCTTGGTTGCGTGGCAATCATTTCTTTTTGGAGGCGGACGACTTGGTTGCCAGCGAGGGCGGTGGCGATGAAAAATCCGTTGCCCATTTTAGGAAGTCCACTGGCGAGTTGGCTAAACTCGGAGGTATTCTTGAATCCTTGGCCGGTGGTCTTGGCGGCAATGATCTCTCGGACAATTTTTTCTCCAGTGGCCACAATCAAGTAGCCACCCCATTGGGCGATCGTGGGGCAGACTTCTAGAGGGAGATCGTTTAAGGGTGGCAGAATCCGCAGGTGAAGATCAGCTTGGTCGATTTTCGTGAGGTGGTCATGGGACTCAATCAACTTGTCCATTTGGCGGAAAATCCGCTCACTTTTGACTTGAAAAAGCAAGGCGACTTGAGGGGCAGGGAAGGAAACTTTTTGATCGGGAATCGGCAGCGCAATCGGTTTGTCGGAATCAAGGGTAATAATAATCCCCACCGAATCAGCAAGTGAACCAAGCGCGTCTTGAAGACTCAGACCTAGTTCCGTGCTGAATTGGAGGAGGGCTTTTTCAAGAGTCGTTTTGGCCTCAGGAATGTCGGATTGGGCGACCTCCTTTTGGAGAAAGGCCACAATGGCGTTGGCGTCGCAGTTTGCGAAGCCCGCGATGGCGGTATGAGGAGGAAGAAAGTCGAGCGCCGAGAGCGTTTGGGGAGTTTTACCGAAGGCAGACCAAAAAGGACGATCGCCTTGGCCAGTGCGATGGTGGACAAAGAGTTTGTCTCTCGAAACCTTGGGGGCGATGGCGAAAGAACTGGCGCCCACGCCTGTGGAGTGTTGCACGCCACTGTGGGTGTAGAGGTTGTCGGCAAACTTGATCAAACTTTGGTAGGTCTTTTGGTCAAGAGGGGTGGCGGCTCCTGAGGTGGATTGAAGGAAGTTGTGCCAGTTGCCTAGCTGCGAGGTTAAGTCTGCCAACCACTTTTCGGTGCTGACATAGGCGTAAAAAGAGCCGCCCCGGTCAAGTTGTGCAGTGACTTCATCGAAGCTGTTGGGTTCGGCAGAAACAAGGACTGGAGAAGTTTCACGGGTGGCGGGGGGCGTCGGCTTAGCGGTGACTGAAGTAATTTGACTGGGGGCTTCCTCCTTTTTGCAGGCGTTAAGGAGGATCAGCGTCCATCCGCACAAAAGCAGCGGCGCCCAAGCTGATGGAAAGAATCCCCAGAGATTGGTTTTGGGGAGATCGCTGGCCGGACTGGGTTTGGATGAAGTTTTTTGCATGAAATTCTTTGGGGTGGTTGCTAGGGATGGCAAGGCTCAGAAAAGGGCGAGAGACGATACTTAGGGACGAATGGCATTTGGGCAAGCCTGAGAATTTTTACGGACTGGAGAACTGGGCTAATGAAGATCGGGACAGACCTTTTCCATTCCAGATGAGAAAGTTATGCCTCCTTTCCAGCTCATGAATCATCCTCAAACTTCGCACCCAGCCTCCCAGGGCTATGGGCCACGATTCTTTGACTCCGTTGTGAATCAAAAAATCGACAGGCCTCCGATCAACACTCTCCGCCTGATAGAGAAGGCGACCAAGATCAGAGAGCACGCCGTGGGTGAGGAGAACGACGGGCAGGATACGGGCAGCTCCAAGAACTCCAAAGAAAATCACCCCGAGATGTCCGCTGATCATGGTGAACCTTCCAAGAGGAGGCATGTTTTACAGAAGGCCCAGTCCGTCCTCCGATTGCTGAGGTAAACTGGAAAAGAGACGATGCCCGGTGTCGGACTGGCGCGACTGCTTAGCCTTCATCGCGTAAGTACTTTGCCAGGAACGCTGAGACTTTAGCCTCATATTCGGTGGGTTGAAACCGATACAAATTAATGTGTCCCGCTCCTTCGACAATCCAGAGTTCCTTGGGAGAGTTGGCCGCCGCATAAATCCGCTTTGTCTCGGGCAGAGTGGTCCGGAGGTCCAACGCCCCAGAAATGATCAGCACCGGCGACTTGAGCGAAGCCATGTCGGCGATGGGACGCAGTTGATCGGGAGAAATGCCCAGCCGCAGAGGCAGCTGCCAGAGGAGCATGGGGGCCAGTAAATCGCCGATTCGCCCAAGGTAGAGATCCAGTCTGTCGGAGAGGGCCTCCCTGATGGTTGGAAACATCGACTCCAAAATCACGGCACTCGGTGCGGGATCGGGCTTCGCAAGCACCAGCGATGCCGCCCCCAGCGACGCCCCGATGACCCCGACCTTTTCCTCGGGCAGTTGCTTGCGGAGATATTGGAGTGCAGCTCTGACACCCTCCGCTTCGTTCAGGCCGTAGGTGATGTGTGCGCCCGTGCTTTCTCCGTGTGCAGGCAGATCAATCAGGAGGACAGAATACCCCAGTTGATGAAGAAACTGCGCCCGCCCGACCATATCGTGTCGATTTCCACGGACTCCATGAAGCAGGAGCACCGCACCACGAGTTGGTTTTCCAGGAATGAACCATCCCGAAATGAAGTCGCTCCCTGAGGTCGTGATCTGGACGGATTCAACGGGAAGGCTCTTCGGCGGATGGCCCACTCCTTTGCGTGACCGCATGAGCAAGGCCTGACCAGCCCCGAAATAGGCAAGCGCGAGAACGGTGAAGATGCTCAAGAAGGCAATTTTGAAGCGGCGGATCATGGATTTAGGCGAATGACCTCAAGCTGAGCGACGGCCCCGCGTGTTCGCTAGAAGTATGAGCGGAGAGGATGGGCGCAGGAAGTTTTGAAAATCTTTTTTCATCGATGCTGCTTTGCGTTTGTTGAGCGGGGCCAGTTCGCTGGACTCACGAGGGAGCGGAGCGTGGGGCGATGTTGGGAGTCTGCGGTCAGTTGGAATAGAAGAAATACCAATCGATGAACTGGCCTGGGTCTGTGAAGACGAGAACGGCGGAAGCCAGCCAGATAGCAAGGAGGCAGAGGAAACGACGAAACGAAATGACGGCTGGCGCAATGAGAGAAAGGCCAACGGACGAGACAACCCACGAGACGAAGAAAAACGGCAGCAAGAAACTGCCGTCGCCGACAAGCATCCCGTGAAGCGGAAAGGGAAACGAGGAGTGGCCGAAGTCGGAGAAGGGCGTGGGCCAGACGCCTCCAGTAAATCGGACTCGGACGATGAATCCGTAGAACGCCAGCAGCCAGCAGAGCGGAACGAAACCGCCACCATAACAAAAAACCGCCGCCGCGATCTGAAGCGCGCGGCGCCAACCAGTGTCGTGAACCTGGGAATCGGGGGTTGAAGATGCGTTTCTCACGGGATGCGTGCTCATCTGCCTAATCACGGAGGTGACCGACCGCCACCGATCGGAACGAAGGGGCGAACGCCCCACTCCCGAATTGCCGTGGGGCCACACAAGGAGATGCGAGGTGGCGGTTCGCTCGAACACTCTTGCAATGCTTCATCTTCACTGTTTTCTCAGCTTCTTCCATGGATCGTTGTCGTCGAAGAAGCTGTGGGCAAAGTCTCCAGACTCGTCCGTTCGCTGGCGATAATCGTTGAAATCCTCGCCTGCAATGAGACGTCGGATGGCTACGGCGGCTTCGGCAGGCTCCAGCTTTAGTCCATAATACTCGTTCCGCGGCTTACCTCCTTCACCGGTGATGGTGTTTTTTGCCGGCAGTCGAATGTATGTGACCGTCTCCTCGTGCATGCCAATCGGCTTCCCCTGGCCGTCGAGCTCGAGGATGAACCACAACTCAAGAATTCCATCCCAGTCTCCCGCTTTCAAATGATACTCAATCACCGGAAGGACGGTCCCGCCGTTCTCATACGTCGCGAAATCGGCATCGATGATCGCGGATTTGGGCAGTGTTGCCAAAATTGGGCGCTGCTCTTTCAACCACTTCTCGTAGGTTCCCCTCTTGAGCATGATCGAGATGGTGTCGCGATCCTGCCGCTTGCATCCTGCAGGAAGAAGTCCCGCCATCAGAACGAATAGAGCAGCGAGGTTAGTCCAGCGCGCGCTCATCGTGGATAACGCCAAGCGCAGCGAACGAGGGGCGTTGTCCGCCGTTGCCACCACTGACATGTTCACCTTGGGATTCATGGTTGGAAACCTATCCGGGTGGCGTGGGGTGATCGACCTTTTCCATCTGGTCCAACCGTTTGTTGACGCCAGCCCCTTTGCTGTATTCGTAGCGCAGCACATCGCCCTCAAGGGAACGCACCTTGGGATACTCGTAGTCAATCCCTCCGGGAGAACCGGTCCCCCTCGACGGAAGCCGCAGATACTCCCCTTCAACGAAGTGATTGAAATCCAGATGGATCCACAAATAATTCGAGCAGGGCCCACAGTCATTCGGGATCTCTTCTTCAATGAGAAGCGCCCGACCGCTGGGGTCTTGAACGATGCGAATCCAGTTTCGCGGATCGCCATTCGTCACCGACCCAAATCCTCCAAGGCTGTGCGCACTCTCCATGACGACGCTCCGCTCTTCTTGGCCTGCGGCGGTGTAAGTGATCTCGTAAAAGGAGTAGGATCTGCCCGCCTGTCCTTGCGGTCCCGCCTGAAAGCGCACGTGAAAATCACCCTTCCTCCACTCGGCCGAGGTGGGAGACTTTCCGTGGCGGGGAATGGGGGTTGCGCATCCGATTAAAAAGGGAATGAGCAGAAAGGTGAATGCTCCGAAACGCATGGGTTTTTCTAGCGAACACCTAAGTGCTGGCAAACAGAATCGCGATCTAAGAATGTTCGCTGGGTTCTCATAGAAAAGGAGAGGATCTGTCTCTGAGCATGGCCTTGAGCTGTTCCAGCGCTGGCAGATGATCCTTCATCCAAGGAAATTCATGGGCATTCTCAACGAGTTTGAGAACCTGGGCCTCCAGCTTCGAGCCCGGAACTAAGACGACTGCTTCACCGTCATTAAAGCTCCGCTGCAGGGAAATCACCCGCTTCTCGGAAGATTGCATCGGACTGAGGGCCACCAAATAGACGATCAAACCTTCATGGTTGATGAATCCGTAAGCAAAAGATCCGCCGTCACCAAAGACGCTGGAATAGGCGTAGTCCCAGTGGTCCGATTGGGTGACGAGTTGAGTCGCCGAGGTTGGGTTTGGCGGACTTTGCTTTTGGCACCCAACCGTGCAAAGGGCGATCGCGAGACTGATGGAGAAGGTCTTCATCCCCAGCGAACGGTCCGAAGCTCCACGACAGACGGAACCGTTCGCGGTGGGGGCGTGTGCCATGCTCTCTGCAATTGGTTCGCTAAGTTCTGTTTCCGCCCTTGCTCACTCTTTTACATCAAAAGGCCCGAGCAGATCCCAGAGCGATTCCAAATCCGTAATACGATGCTTAGTGATCTCCGCGTAAGCCTGATTGGCGACTGTAGGCCGAATGGATCCACCTTCAAAAAAGCTTGCACGAAAATCAACCCCTTTCCTTCGGTATTCTATCCAACACTTCTTCAGATCCTCGAATTTATTCCGATCTGTGGCGCTAAACTTCGTCGCAAGCTTCTTCTCCAGCAGAAGGAGCTTGGCATCCAAGTATTCGCAGATCTCCATTGAAGTAAAATTCATCTCCCGCTGCGTCTGCGCTTTCCGGTATACTGAAGTCAATCGTTCCAATTCAGGATCGGGCGGAACTGCCCCATAAACGGTCATTCCAAAGAGCAGACTTACGAGGCAGAGAAGAATACGCATATTAAAGTTTTGCCGAAAGGCGTCTTATTATGTGACTAGACGTGATGTAAAGCGACCAGTCGTGGCTTGCAGTTAAAAGCAAACCTTAGCTAGATCCCATATATAATACTCGTTCCGTCTCCGTCAATACGAACAATTGCCGGTAGTGAAACGCTCTTCTCACGGGCTGGTGTATGCGGCGCCCGCCAGTGGAGTCCGACACCGAAAAGCGATCCCTCGAGGGTCAGCAGAGATCAGCAAACGCGGTGGTGTCCCGATGTCATGGGAGCTTCCAGCAGGCAGCTTTCCACCGATCCAGTTTAGTCATCTCGCAGACTGCGGACGCCGCGACTGGGCCGCTTGATGCCGTGCGGTTCGATTTCGTTGGTGGTAACGCGGGCATGCCCGAAAAGTTCCCAGATGGTGCCGAGGACGCAGTGATTTTGGAGGCGATGAGTAGCAAGGCGATCGCCCGAAAAATGCCCAAAGGAACAGGTCCGAGTGGCACTCGGAGTTTTAGAAAACCTCCCCGAAGTTTGGAGGTGGCGAATCGTTGTCTTGGAAAGTCGGGCGATCACAAAAAGCCCATACCTCGCGGACGATTGATAAAGATACCACCTTTTCCTCATCAACGCCGTTGACTTCTTCCGTCGCTTCCCCGAAGAAATCAGCAATGCTCACCCCCACACCTCCCCCTACCCGATCTCTCCTCACCCTCCTTTCCATTTTCCTCTCCACCTTCCTCACCTCAATCGCCCTCGCCGAACTTCCCCCATCTCCACCCCAAACCACCACCGCAGTCTCTCCGCCAGCACTCCTTCTCGCCAATGTCTGGAACCCCTCCATCGACCCCACAGGGTGGTGGATTAGCGAAAAATACGACGGCCAACGCGGCTTCTGGGATGGCCACAAACTCTTCACCAGACACGGCAACCCCATCATCGCCCCAGACTATTTCCTCGCCCAACTCCCCCAAAATATCCCCCTCGATGGCGAACTCTGGCTCGGACGAGGCCAATTCGAAGCCACTCTCAGCGTAGTCAGCGCCCACTCCCCAGACGATCGCTGGAAAAAAATCCGCTTCATGGTCTTCGATGCCCCTGCCGCCAAAGGCTCTTTCGAAAAACGCCTCAAATTCCTCCAATCCACCATCTCCACCGAAAATCCTTACGTCAAATTAGTCGTCCAATACCCCTGCAAAGGCCGCTCCCACTTGATCGCCGAACGCGACCGCATCGTCAACCTCGGCGGCGAAGGCCTGATGCTCCGCCAACCCGAGTCCGCCTACGATCCCCGACGCTCCCCCACCCTTCTCAAGGTCAAACCCTACGACGATGCCGAAGCCACGGTCATCGCTCATCTCCCAGGTAAAGGGAAATTCACAGGAAAACTCGGCTCTCTCCGCGTCAAAACCACCGAGGGCATCGAATTTTCCATCGGCAGCGGCCTCTCCGATGCCCAACGCTCCACCCCTCCACCCCTCGGAACCCTCATCACTTATCGCTTCCATGGCCTCACCAAAAATGGCCTCCCCCGCTTCCCCTCTTTCCTCCGCATTCGCCGCGACAACTAACCCTCTCCTCCACCCCAATTTACCCCCGAACCTGCCCGTCCCCCCTCAGCACATACTTATAGGTCGTCAATTCCTCCAAGGCCATCGGCCCACGGGCATGCAACTTATCCGTGCTAATCCCAATCTCCGCCCCAAACCCAAACTCCCCGCCATCCGTAAATCGCGTCGACGCATTCCAATAGACCGTCGCACTATCAATCTCCGCCAAAAATCGCTCCGCCGTCACCGCGTTCCCCGTCACAATCGCATCGCTGTGATGCGAGCCGTGCTCCTCAATATGCTCAATCGCTTCTCCCACCGAATCCACCACCTTCACCGCTAGCACCAAATCCAAAAACTCCGTCCGAAAATCCGCCTCACTCGCCAAAATCATCCGGTCCAATCCTCCAAACCCCTCCGCCATCGCACTTTCCATCGCCCCACGATCCATCCGCAATTCCACTCCCGCACCCAAAAGTGCCCGTCCAGTGGTCGCAAAAAATTTCCCCGCCACCGCTCGATGCACCAAGACGGTCTCAATTGCATTACACACCCCAGGCCGCTGGCACTTCGCATTCATGACAATCTTCTCCGCCATCACCAAATCCGCCTCCCCATCCACATAAATCGCGCAAATCCCCTCGTAATGCTTAATCACCGGCATCCGCGCATACTTCATCACCGCCTCAATCAAACCTTTCCCCCCACGCGGCACGATCACATCCAAATACCGATCCATCTCACACAAATGCCTCACCGCTTCCCGATCAGTTGTCGGTATCAGCAAAACGCTGTCCGCAGGTAAACCCGCGCGCGACGCCCCACGGCTCAGCGCCCCCGCAATCGCCATATTCGAATGAATCGACTCACTCCCCCCACGCAAAATCGTCGCGTTTCCCGTCTTCGTACACAAAACCGCCGCGTCACTCGTCACATTCGGCCGCGACTCATAAATGATTCCCACCACCCCAATCGGCACTCGCACCTTCTGAATCCGTAATCCGTTCGGCCGCGTCCAGTCCCGAATCATTTCCCCCACAGGATCCTCCAGCGCCACCACCTCCCGAATCCCCCCCGCCATCGCCCGCAATCGACCCTCAGTCAAGGTCAGCCGGTCAAGCATCGCCCCAGAAAGACCCTGCGCACGCGCCCCATCCAAATCCCGCTGGTTCTCCCGAAGAATCTCCGGCGCAGTCGCTTCAATCTCTTCCGCCATCGCCAATAACCCCAAATCCTTCTCCGCCCGACTCAGCTTCGCCAAAAGTCGCGCCCCCAACCTCGCCCGCCGCCCAAAGACCTCAATCTGCTCTTTTAATTCGCTCATCTTTTAAAATCTAACGGGTTTCACCCTTCCCCAAAAATCGCGTGCCAGCCACTCGCCCCTCCACGACTGCCCCCATCTGCCCCGCCTTTGTCCCACTCACGATATAGGTGGAAATCCCTCCATCCACTGCTGACTTCACCGCTTGTAACTTTGAAATCATGCCCCCAACCGAAAATTTCCCCTTCTCCTGGCGCGCCAACGACGCCACCTCACCCACTTCCTCAACCACCCGAACCACTTGCCCTTGCTCATCCAATAAACCATCCACACTCGTCAGCAAAATCAACAAGTCGGCCTTGACCAACAACGCCACCTCCGCAGACAGACGATCGTTATCCCCAAACTTTAACTCCTCCACCGCCACGGGATCATTCTCATTAATAATCGGCACCACTGTCCGACGCTCAAACAACCTCGCTAAAGTGTTCGCCACATTGTGCGAGGCCGTCCGACTATCCAAATCGCTGTAAGTCAAAAGCAACTGCGCCACATTCAACCCATAATTCTCAAAATGCGTGGTGTAACTCTGCATCAACTTCGATTGCCCAATCGCCGCACACGCCTGCCTCGCCACTAAATCCTCAGGCCTCTCGTTCAATCCCAATACCCCCAACCCCGCCGCCACCGCCCCACTCGAAACAATCACACACTCATGCCCAAACTTCACTAAATCAGCGACTTCCGCCGACAACCGCTGAATTTGCCCGTCGTCCAGCGAGGTCCCTTGCGGGTTCGCCAGAATTCCTG
Organism: Verrucomicrobiota bacterium; assembly: GCA_037142835.1. Classification (GTDB taxonomy): domain Bacteria; phylum Verrucomicrobiota; class Verrucomicrobiia; order Chthoniobacterales; family Chthoniobacteraceae; genus Chthoniobacter. Next base: position 1,923 of record JBAWZW010000063.1, on the reverse strand, counting down.
ACCCGAACTTGACCACGATACGCTTGGGGCTTTTGTCCATGAAAAATTCCATCCTACCCCCGCCGTCAAGCCTCCCCACAACCGCCCCACGAAAATTCCTCGCTTCTCCACCCAAAGTGAGGCACTTGTCACCTCATCTCCCAAAAAACCTCCGCCACTCTCCTATCCTTAAACTCCCACCCCATGCCAATTCGCCTCACCACGCTCGCCCTTTTCTCCGCCTCCTCTCTCGCCTTCGCTGATTGGACTCTTCAGGATCAAGCCAGCCCCGATCGCCCTGGTCGCTCGGTCGATTTCCTCCAAGACGGCGTGGTCCGCGCCAAATTAATCTACGGCGATGGACAGATCAAACCCTACCTCACCCTCCAAGGCGAAGAAGGCGACAATCTTAACGCTTGGAGTGCCAAACAAACCTATCCCCATCACCGAGGGATCTTCATCGGCTGGAACCAAATCCGCTCCAATCTCGGCACTTTCGATCTCTGGCACTTCAATAACGGTGGCTCCATGACCATCACCAAACTCGACAAACTCGAAGGAGGCAAAAACTCCGCCACCATCGTCGCCACCATCGCCTGGAAAGGGGCCTCTAAAGACCCCGACGGCAACGATCTCCTCCTCACCGAAACCCGCCAACTCATCGTCTCTCGCCCCCAACCTCACACCACCCAAGTCGATGCCCAGTTCACCCTCGAAGCCGCCAGAGACCTCAATCTCGGGGGCGACCTCCAACACGCTGGCATCCACTTTCGTGCCTCCGCGACCGTCCAATCCAGAGCCAAAGATACCTCGTACCTCTGGAATCCCGACCTCCCCAAAGGCGAAGGAAAGGTCGTCAGCAAAGAACTCCAATGGGTCCGCTATACTTTCCCCATCGGCGAACGCTGGTATCACGCTACCGAACTCAACGCCCCAACCAACCCCATCGATGAACTCTCCTGGCGCGACTACGGGCGCTTCGGCTTTTTCTTCACCAAAGCTCTCAAACAAGGCGAAAAATGCACCGTCCATTATCGCTTCCTCACCGAACTCGCCCCCGCCCGCCAAGGCCAACCCTCGCCCGAAGAAATCGCCAAGTCTCGCCAAGATGCCACCGCCGAGTATCAAGCTTTTATCAAGCCCCAACCCAAAAACTGAACCGCTCATTGATTCGCTAATTTCTCTCCGCCAATGACATCCATCTCCGACCTCTCAAAAGCTTTCCTGAGAATTTCCACCGCTTCCCTCCTCGCTTACTTCGCCTCCTCCACCTCGGGTCTCGCCGAAAATACCGGCGGGTTATCCGAAAACGAACGCGACTTCCTCCGCTCAAAATTTCAACAGCAACTCCTCGAAAGCGAGTTGGCCGTCGGTCGCGATCCCCGCTCGATTCGCGCCTACTCCGATCGCGGCGATGCCGCTCTCTTCCTCGGCAATTTCCCCCAAGCCATCGCCGACTTCGAAAAAATGATCGCCCTCGATCCCAGCGAAGATCCCAAACACTGGCGACTCGGAATCGCTTACTACTTCGTCGGCAGTTTCACCAAATCCGCTCGCCAATTCGAAAAGTATCACGCCTACGATGGACGCGATCGCGAAAATGGCATCTGGAAGTTTCTCGCTCAAGTCCCCGTCGATGGCGTCGAACGCGCCCGCGCAGAAATGCTCACCTATCCACGCTTCGATCGTGAACCGTTTCCCCTCCTCTACGCCATGTTTGCAGGCCAAAAGACCCCCGATGAGGTCTTCGCCGACCTCGAACGGCGAGGCCTGAAAAAAGATTCTGAAATCCTTTTCTTCGCTAATTACTATTGCGCCCTCGAAGAACAGCGCCTCGGTCATCCAGCTCGCGCAGAAGAACTTCTCGCTGCAGCCGTCGCCAACCCCGTCGGCCACTCCACCCGCGGGGGCGCTGGCTACATGTGGCAAGTCGCGCGTCTCCAC
>JBAWZW010000062.1:0-15775 GCA_037142835.1 Verrucomicrobiota bacterium | reverse complement strand
ACCCAATCCCTCGTTTATAACTCCGCCCTCGCCCTCACCACCCTCTCCCTCCGCCAAAATTTCCCCCACATCATCGACTCCCAAACCGGCCTCTTCCCAGGTCCCACCCAAACCTACTCCCTCCAACTCAAATCCCACGGTTCCCCAGCCACCAAAGACCCACGCTCCTTCGCCTCACTCCTCAACGCCGCTTCCATCCCCATCAACGACATCCTCCCCCAAGTCACCCGCCCAGGCCTCGGCGCCCCTCTCGTCGGCATCATCCACCCCACCGGCATCGCCGCCCTCAATGCCCGAGCCGCAGGCTTCGCCGTCCCCATCACCGCCGTCGCCACTTTCCGACACTCCACCAAAAATCACCCCGTCCCCACCCAACTCTCCCTCCTCGATCCCCAACGCTCCACTTCCTTCTCCACCCCTCACTCCTCCTTCCCCCTCCAATCCAATTTCTCCGCCCCCCTCTCCTTCTACAAAAAAAAGCACGACAATCTCCTCGGGATCGCGGGAATGCTTCGCTCCGACGAATCCGCCAAACGCGCGGGGATTTACTTTTGCCAACCCTACGACCCCGAAAAAATTCCCGTCATCTTCGTCCACGGCCTCATGTCCTCACCACAAATCTGGCTGGACTTTATCAATGAACTCAACGCCAACCCCTCCTTCCGCCAACGCTACCAACCCTGGGTTTTCTTCTACCCCAGTGGCGCCCCCATCGCCGGCTCCGCCCTCCGCTTCCACCGAGCCCTCGCCGAACTCCATACCCATTACCCCCACACAAAACCCCTCGTCCTCGTCGGCCACAGCATGGGCGGTATCATCAGCCGCATGCAGGTAACTGACTCCGGCTTAGCCATCTGGAAAACCATCTTCACCGATAAATCATCCTACGTTTACGATCACCTCAGCCCCAACAGCCCCGCCAAAGAAGCCCTCATCCTTCACTCCAATCCCGCCATCGCTCGGGTGATCTTCCTCTCCACTCCCCACCAAGGTAGCGACCTCGCCAACCTCAAAATCGCCAACTTCATCTCCAGCCTCATCCGCTTACCCACTAATCTCCTCACCAAAGTAGAACCCGCCATCCTCGACGCCATCAATCTCCCCACCCGAAAACTTCCCTCCAATATCACCAGCATCTCCAGTCTCTCCCCCAAAAATCCCCTCCTCCTCGGCCTCAGCCCCCTCCCCATCACCGTCCCCTGCAACTCCATCATCGGCAACCGCGGCCACAACGATCAACCCCTCGCCGATTCCTCGGACGGCGTGGTCCCCTACTGGTCCTCTCATCTTTCCTTCTCCCAATCCGAAATCATCGTCCCCACATCCCACGACTCCTACGACTGCCCACAATCCGTCGCCGAAATCCTCCGCATCCTCAAACTCCCCTCCACCCCTTCCTCACCCTAGCCCCATGCCATCCTCTCTCTCCCTTCGCCTCTTCGCCATCCTCCTCGCCTCCGCTTCCTTCGCCTCCGCCTCCCACCCTTTCCTTTGCACCGACTACAACGGCAACAAGGTCGCCGCCGTCTCCGCCGAAGGCGTTATCACTTGGGAGTTTCCCGCCAAAAATCCCCAAGACTGCTGGCTTCTTCCCAATGGCAATTATCTCTTCACCGAACTCAACGGCGCCAAAGAAGTCACCCCCGAAAAAATCGTCGCTTGGTCCTACCAATCGCCACCCCATACCGAAGTCCACGGCTGCCAACCCCTCCCCAATGGCTCGGTCCTGATCGTCGAATGTGGCCCCAGTCGCCTCGTAGAAGTCGATCGCTCCGGCAAGGTCACCAAAGAAATTAAACTCTCCACCGATCCCGCCATCGCCCTCCATAACCAGTTCCGCGGTGCCCGAAAAACTCCCGCAGGTCACTATTTCATCTGCTTCAAAGGCGAAGGCAAAATCGTCGAACTCGATTCCTCGGGCTCCCTCCTCCGCTCCATCAAAGTCCCCGGCGACCCCCACGAAGTCGTCCCCCTCCCCAATGGAAATCTCCTCATCACCTGCGGCGATGGCCACCAAGTCATCGAACTCGATCCCACCGAAAAAATCGTCTGGCAACTCAACGAAAACGATCTCCCCGGCAACCCCTTACGCCTCATCGCCGGTTGCCAACGACTCCCCAACGGAAATACCGTCTTCTGTAATTATCTCGGCCACGGACACGTCGGCAAACAACCCCAATTCTTCGAGGTCACCCCCGATAAAAAAGTGGTTTGGCAGTTCGAAGACCACGCCCACTTCAAAACAATCAACCAAATCTTCCTCCTCGATCTCCCCGAAAATTCCCCTCTCCTCCGCTAAGTCCTCCCCTCCTCAGTCCCGCAACCTCTCCTCAAAATAGGGCCGCTCGTCCGCCCCCTTCCGAAGCCCGCTCACCGCTTCCTCCAGATCCGAATCCAACCCATGCTCCTCCGACATCACCTCCACCCACTCCACAAATTTCTCATGGTCCACCTCTCTACACTCATCTAACCCCACAAAAATTTTCGCCCCAGATACCGGCACATCCAATACATACAAATCCTTAAACACTTCCCGATAGGTCTGTAACATCCTCCCATACAGCCGATTCCGATTGCTCCCCCAAATATTCGCCAAGACCACCCCGCCAGGCAATAAAGCCCGCTTCACCCCTTCCAAAAATTCTCCCGTACTCAAGTGACTCGGAATCGAATCCTCACCAAACCCATCCAAAAAGATCGCCCCATATTTTTCTTCCGCCGCCTCAATCACATCCCGCGCATCCCCCACCAGCACCCGCAACCGCTCCCCCTCCACCAACCCACAATACTCCCGCGCTAACTCCACCATCACAGGATCAATCTCCGCCACCTCCACCATCACTTCAGGAAAACAACTCTGCAAATAGCGCGGAATCGTTCCCCCACCCAGCCCCACCACCAATACCCGTAAAGGATTGGGCTGAAACGCTAAAGCCGCCAACAATGTCCGCACATAGGGCAACCCCAGATAACGAGGCTCCTCCACCGATATGATACTCTGGGTCGCGTCCCCATCCCCAAAATACACCGAAATACATCCCCACCCGCTCTCCATAATCCGAATACGCTGAAACCCTGTTTGCCTCTCCACGATCAATGTCTCATTCGCATTCAATGTTTCTCATCATCGCATAACTCACCCCTTCCTCCTCATTTTTATTTGCACAACTTCACCCCACCACACAGATCCATCCCCGCAAACTCCCCATCCTCCGCCACCTTTCTTCCCCCACTGCGGTTTTCTTCTAAAGTTTATCCAACACTCTTGGTTTCCTTCCGCAGTTCTCCACACTCCACTTCCCGCTCATACCCCACCTCCAAAATCTCCATGAAATCGCTCGCCCAATTCCTCCTCATCCTTCTCCTCGCTCCTTTCTTTTCCCTCGCCGATCCCGCACCCGTCAATCTCTTGCCAACCCCAAAGTCGGTGCGCTGGATCAACGGCGAAATTCTCCTCGCTCCTTTCTTTTCCCTCGCCGATCCCGCACCCGTCAATCTCTTGCCAACCCCAAAGTCGGTGCGCTGGATCAACGGCGAAATGCCCCTCTCTAAAACCACTCGGATCGTCGCCACCGACCCCTCACTCCAACCTCTCGCAGAAATTTTCTCCGAAGAAATCCAACTCGCCACTCAACTAAAACTCAAGACCACCAACGGCACCCCCCAGCCAGGCGACATCGTCCTCAAAATCAACCCCCTCCTCCGCGCCGATGCCGATATCCTCACCGTCCAAAGTCGCGACGTCAAAAAAGTCCGCGATTACGCCCACACCATCCAAGTAGGCGAAATGGCCGTGGTCGAAGGCTGGGACTACCGCGCTTGTTGCGAAGGAACCGCAACTCTCCTCCAAGCACTCAAGCTCAAGGGCGATGCCGTCTCGCTCCCCAAAATGGAGCTAAAAGACTGGCCCCACGCCGATTACACGGGCTACATGCTGGACATCGCCCGGCAAGGCATGCCCCTCATGGGCCTCCGAGATGCCATCGAGGCAATGCGCTATTTCAAAGTCCGCTACCTCCACCTCCACTTTCACGACGGCAGCGCCTTCTACTTTCCGCTCAAAAAATATCCGCAAGCGGGCTCCCACAACGGGGCAATCAACAACGGCGACGCCTTCAAGTCCTGGGACTTGGAAGAACTGAAAAAGACCGTGGCTTACGCGGATGCCCGCGGCGTAACCCTCGTCCCAGAACTGGAGACGCCAGGGCACTGCGAGGCCCTCATGGAGGATTTAAAAGTGGGTGACAAGTGGCTGCTCGGCGATCCCGCGATGCACATCATGGACATCGCTAACGACGACATTTACCCCGTGCTCGATGAGGTGATCGGAGAGATCTGCCAAGTGTTCAAAAGCTCCCCCTATTTTCACATCGGCGGCGACGAGGTCCAATGGGATTGGTTCATTGATCGCCCTCACGTGAAGGAGTTTATGAAGAAGGAGGGGATGCCCGAAAAAGACAAGGGCGGGAAGGATGAGCTGCTCAAACGACACGTTCTGAAAATGGATGCCCTTGTCAAAAAGTATGGGAAGAAGACGATTTTCTGGGGCGGCTACCAAGGACCGCCAACCGATCCCGCCATGAAAGATTTAATCCTCTATTCGTGGTATATCGGTGCCCAAAAGGCCATCGATGCAGGCTTCACGATCATCACCGTGCCCTGGGAAATTCGCGGCCCCCATGAGAAGTGGAATATTTACAGCGCCAACGCCGACCAGCTCAATCGGAACGCCAGTGTTCTCGGGGGAGCCCGCGTGGCCTGGGAGCAAAGCGCCGAAAGCTACATCAACTCCTGCATCTATGAAGCCATCAGGCAGGAAGGCACTTGGGCGCCAGATACCGTGACCGCCAGTCTCGATGAGCTCAAGGCACGAGAGAAAACCCTCGCCGAACGCCTCGCAAAAATCATTCGTCCCGTGAAAATCGAAGTCCAAGCAGGCAAAGCCCCCCAAGCCCCATACGGACGCGATCCCGCGGCTGGCCAAGCGACCATTTCCATGTCCGCCACTCTGCCACCAAAATGCGAAATCCATTACACGCTCGATGGCTCGGAGCCGAACGCCCAATCCCCGCTCTACGAAAAGCCCCTCCAGGCCATCGGCAACTTGCGCGTCCGAGCGGCCATGTTCAACCCAGATGGCCAAGCCGTCGGTGGCTACACCTTCGCCGAGAAATACCAGTGGAAGGACTACGAAGAAAATTTGACCACCGGAAAACCCGTCAAGTCATCAGGCATCGCGGGCACCGGCAAGGACGCCGAAGTCCCTGAAAATGCCGCCGATGGTTGGGTCGGCAATGGCAAGATGTGGGGTGCCTGGAATCCGCCACAATGGTGGCAGGTGGACCTCAAAGCCGAGTTCACTTTAGATCGCGTCCAGCTTTTCCTTTATGTTCAAGGCGGACGCGCCTTCCAATACACCGTCGAACTTTCCACCGATGAAAAAACCTGGACGAAGGTCGTCGATGAAAGCGAGAACGCCCAACCCGCCACGGGACAAGGTCAGTTTCACATTTTTGCACCAACCAAGGCCCGCTATGTCCGCGTGAATATGCTGAAAAATAGCCTGCAGAACGCCGTCCAAATCGAGGAGGTCCGCGTCTACGAAGAAGGCAAGCCAGATACTTTTGGCAACGCCGCCAATAGTCGGATTTTCAAAGCCGACAAACGCTACCTCGTTTTCCCTCGCCTCAATGGTCTCAAAGGGAAAAACAAAGTTTCCGTGAAGCTCGATGGAAAACTTTTCTTCGCTGAATATGACGCGGTGCTCGCAAGCTCAGATCCCGATTTCTGGACTTATATCGACCTCAAACTCCACCAAGGCACGCAAGTGACGGTCACCACCACGGGCCCAAATGCCGATGCAATCGCCCTCGTGAAAATGAGCGACACCATCCCCAGTAAAGTTCCGCTCTATCACGAACCCGGTCGCCCGCAAGTCCACTTCTCACCGTTGCGCGGATGGCTAAATGATTCTTCAGGAATGTTTTATCTCAATGGAAAATGGCACTATTACTACATGAATACCCGCTTTGGGAACCTCATGGCTGGCGTGAATAACAACTGGTCGCACGCCGTCAGCACCGACCTGCTTCATTGGCAGGAAGAACCCATGCTCCACACGATCATTCGCGGGAAACAATGCTACTGGACGGGCTCCGCAGCGGTGGACGTGGAGAACGCCACCGGCCTCGGTAAACCAGGCCACCCCGCGGTGGTCTTCGCCTGCAATCAAGCCTCCGATGTCCCCAATCCTTTCACCCAATGCTTCTTCGTCAGCACCGACGAAGGAATGACCGCGAAGATCGATCCCGAAATGATGTTCAAGGCACTGCCAAAAGAAGAGGAACGACGCGGCGACGGAAGCCGCGACGACATGATCCGCTGGTATGCGCCAGAAAAGAAATGGATCCTCCTCATTTACAACAAGGCCCAAACGCCAGGCGCAAAACGCAGCTTCTTTTTCTTTGAGTCCAAAGACCTCAAAACCTGGACGGAAACCAGCGTCCTGGAAAATATGTATGAGTGTCCAAACTTCGTCCAGATGCCACTCGACGGCAACGCCAGCAAACCGTTGTGGGTGGTCTGGGGCGCGTCCACAGAATATCGCGTGGGCAATTTCGACGGGAAAAAATTCACCCCCATCCACGACGATCTGCTCCTCGCCCACCACGGCGACTACTACGCCTCGCAGGTTTTCGACAACGCTCCCAATGGGCGGATCATCCAGATGGGTTGGGGATGGGTGTGTAACTACAAAACCGAATTCACCCAGATGGCAACCTTCCCCATGGAGCTCAGTTTAAAAAGCACCCCACAAGGCCCGCGACTCTATGCCGAGTTCATTCCCGAACTATCCAAACTCCGCAACGGTGGCGAGAGCCGGAAGGACGTGGTCATCAAACCAGATGCCCCCATCAGTCTTGGGGATGTGTCTCAGCCCATGGAAATTGATGTGGAATTTGAACCCGGCACCGCCACACGCGTGTCTCTCACGGGGGCGGAACTCGACGTGCAATGGGATGCAGAAACTCAGACCGTGGAGGTCCAGCGGGTGAAGAACTTCAAAATGGCGGCCGATAGCAAGACGCCCGCCCGCAAGGTGATAGCCGCTCCAGTCAACGGGCGGGTTCGACTCCACCTCCTCCTCGATATTCCCTCGGTCGAAGTCACGACCAACGGCGGCGAACACTACATCATCAAAGGCCGCAACTTCAAAAAACTCGACGAGAAATCCCCTTTGCAAATCGCCGTCGAAGGCGGTGAAGCCACCTTCCGGCGACTCGATACCTATCCCCTCAAATCGATCCAGCCTCCCCTACCGAACTAGCCCCGCATGCCAAAACTCCCCGCCATCCTCCTCGCGGTCGCTTTCTGCAATCCACTAATCCCTCCCCTTTCAGCAGCGGACTCCCCACCCGTAAAGCCATCGAAGTCCGATAAATCTGCCCATCATCAAAAGCTCGCGGCTGATTTTTTTGCGGGCCCTATTCTCCGCTTCAAGATCGCCATCACTCCCGAACAACTTGCGAAACTCCGCAAGGACGAGCGCCACTACGCCGATGGCACAATCACCGAAATCACCGCAGTTGGCCCTTCGGCAGCGCAGAAAGTCATGGTGAAATTGAAAGGCTCCACGGGAACTTTCCAACACCTCGGCGCCAAGCCCTCGCTCACCCTCAACTTCGACATTCCCGATGGAAGTCAGCGGTTTCATGGAATGAAAAAACTCCACCTCAACAATGAGGTCCAAGACATCACTTACTTGAGCGAACTCCTTGCTGGTGAGGTGGCAAGGAAAGCAGGCGTCCCCGCATCGCGTTGCACCCACGTCTTTCTCGAACTCAACGGCCGCGACCTCGGCATCTATCTCGCCAAGGAGGCGTTCACCAAAGATTTCCTTTCCGCCTTTTACAAAAATACCAACGGCGACCTCTACGACGGCGGATCCTACAAGGAGATTCACGAAGCCATGGAAAAAGATCGCGGCGATCCGAAGGATAACCTGGCACTCAAAGAACTGATCGCCGCCTGCCAAGACAAAGACCCCGATCCCGCAAAGCGCTGGGAACGACTGAACAAAATTGTCGACGTAGAAAAATACCTGCAATTCACCGCCCTCGAATCCATTGTCTGCCATTGGGACGGCTACAATTACTTCAACCACAACAACTACCGCATCTACCGCGACCCAGAAACAGGGAAGTTCTCCTTCATCATGCACGGAATGGACAACTGTTTCGGTGATGAAAACTTCTCGATGCGGCCAAATTTCCAACTGCCCCGCGGCCCCATGGTCGGGGCGGCGCTCATGAGCTGCCCACAGGGACCACCGATGTATTGGGCAGCGGTAAAAACCGCCTACGAAACCTTAAAGAAGCAAGACTGGAGCGCCCGCGTCGAGGCGGTGGGATCGCGGCTCCGCGATGCCATCGCTGAAAAAGATCCCGCACGGGCCACCCAGTATTACGAGCAGACAGTCAAACAGGCGGCACTCCGAATCCCCCGCAGAATTGCCAATGTCGGACGCCAACTCGCCGAGCCCATCCGCCCATTTTTCATCAGCAAATCAGCCGTCAAAGTCCCCAAAACCTGGGTTCTCGATACCAGCACGGGAGGGAAAGGCGACATTGTAAAACTCGACGGTCGCACCTGCTTACACCTCGTCTCCACGGGCCAAGGCGTACCCTCGTGGCGCCAAAAAATCACCCTAGAACCAGGCCGATATAGTATGGGAAGCATCGTAGGGGTCCGGGGCGTTGAACCCGTCGAAGACGAACACGGTCGCGGGGGCGGCTTGGGAATCGCCGGTGCCTCAAAACGCTCCAATGTGCTGGAAGGCGACGGGGGATTTCATTCAGGCGAAGCGGGAGGACAGTCCGTTTCCTCCGAGTTTGAAACCACCGGCGGTGAGGTGGAATTAGTTTTCGAATTGCGATCCACAAAGGGCGAAGTCTGGTTGGCACTCGATCACTTCGGGATGTCTCGCGGCGAATAACTCCCGCACAGCCGATGAAATTTCTCTCACGCTCCAACCTCCTCTTCCGAGCGCTGACCCTCTCCGCCCTGCTCCCCAGCGCCCTCCCCAGCATGACGCTCGCCGGCGATGCCCGACCCACGCCCGCACAGGCCATCTGGCAGGATGACGAGGTCGGGATGTTCATCCACTTCAGCCACCCACCGAAACTCGAGGAAGTGAACCCCGCAAAGCTCCATACCGATCAATGGGTGAGCACCGCGGAAGCCATGGGCGCCAAGTATTTGATCTTCGTCGCCAAGCACGAAGACGGCTTCTGCTGGTGGCAAACGGATACCAGTCCCTTCAGCATCAAGCACACGCCCTGGCGCAGCGGCCAAGGCGATGTGGTCAAAGAACTCTCCGCTTCCTGCCACAAGCGTGGGATGAAGTTCGGGATCTATCTTAGCCCCGGTGATGCGGTTTTTCACGCCGCCGTCCACGGGGTCTGCAAAACTCCCGCCGAGCAGGAAATCTACAACCAAGTCTATCGCAAACAACTCACCGAACTCCTCACCCGCTATGGCGAAATCTCCGAGGTCTGGTTCGACGGTAGCACGGTAGCCGAGATCGGCGATCTCCTCAAACAGCATTGCCCACAGGCGATGGTTTTCCAAACAACCCACGCTACCATCCGCTGGGTAGGAACCGAACGCGGCGTCGCTCCCTATCCCGCCTGGAATGCCGTGCCACTGGCCAAGGCAAAAACCGGGATCGCCACAGCCAGTGACGGTCGCCCAGACGGCGACGTTTGGTTGCCAAACGAGTGCGACACCCGCACCCGAGTCGCCGCCTGGTTCTGGTCGCCAGACCCAAAAAACCACCTGAAGTCTCTCGATGAACTCCTGACGATTTACTACCAATCCGTAGGTCGCGGGGCCCAGTCTCTCCTCAATGTCGCGCCCCATCCCGACGGACTGATTGGCGATGAGGACGTGCAACGGATGAGCGAGTTCGGCGCAGAAGTGCGGCGGCGCTTCGGCAAAAGTCTGGCCGAATCTTCCGGCAAAGGATCAACTCTCGAACTCGATTTGAAACAACCCCAGCGCATCGAACACATCATCACCATGGAGGAGATTCTCGAAGGCGAACGCGTCCGCGAATATGTCCTCGAAGGACTCATGGGCGACACTTGGAAGGAACTCTGCAAGGGCACAGCCATCGGCCACAAAAGAATCGATCGCTTCGCCCCAGTGGAAGTCAGCAAGGTCCGACTGCGCATCGTCAAGTCCTCAGCCGAACCCCTGATCCGCAAACTCGCCGCGTTTTCATCAACCGCGATCACCGAAAAAACCTCGCCAACGCCACCACAAAACGACCCGCCGAAGAAAGTCTGGCAGTGGGCGCCGGACGACGTGGGAAACCAATGGAAAACCATCGACATCGATCTCACCCCACACTGCCCAGACGCCGCCTCTTATCAGCTGGATTTTCGCGCCGCCACTGGAAGCAAATCGCTGGAAATTCAATCACTCCAATTCGTCTACGAAGGCACGATCGTGCCGGGGTTCGTCCAGCGGGCATCACCTGATGCCGCCGAGCGCTACGCCCTCACGATCACCGCATTGGGAAAATCGTTCGGGGTGCGGGCGGTCCTCCGACTGCCCGCTGGCGAAACCAATTCGCAAGGCATCGTCACCATCGCCAAGCGACCCTGATGATTGTGAATTTCGTAGTCACCATGAGTCGCCCTAACCCGCTCCGCTTAATCATTGCACCACCCTCGACCACGCGATCGCCATGGACCACATTCTTCAGGGCGAACGCGTCCGCGATTACCTCATCGAAGGTCTGGTCGGCGATCAGTGGAAACCACTCGCCCGAGGCTCTTCCATCGGCCACCAACGCATCGACAAATTCACGCCCACCTTGCTCATCAAAGTCCGCTGGCGTTGCCTGAAATCTGCCGCCGAACCCCTCATCCGCAGGTTTGCCGTCTTCTCCACCACCAAAACCACTCCACAGTCACCATGAAATCATCCCCAAAAACCACCCTCATCGCTCTCGTCCTCACCCTAGTTTGCGAAACCTTTTTCCTCACTTCCGAAGCGGCAACCCCAGCCAGCCCACCTCCAGCACTGGTTCCATGGCCCCAGAAAATCCAAGTCGCGAGCACCAGCATCACCATGGGCCCGCAAAACTGCATCGTCGCCCACCATGAAAAACTTCGTCCGCTCGCCGAAGTGCTGGCCGCAGAAATCTCCCTGACCACTGGCCTAAAACTTCCCGTGAAAGTCGGCGAGGCTTCCGCCGGCGACATCTTTCTTGCCCTGAACTCAGCGCTGACAAACGAAGCCCATACTTTCGTCGTCACCGATCGCGCGGTCATCCAAGGTGGGAACTACGGCGCCGTTGCCCTCGGCTCAACGACGCTCTTGCAATCGCTCCAAATGCACGATGGCAAAGTTTTTCTGCCCGTGATGTCCGTAGAAGACCAACCACAGACGGAATATCGGGGGCTCTTTGTCGATGTGGCACGGCAGTATCATTCACTCTCCAATCTCCGGCAAATGGTCCAACTCTGCCGACTCTACAAAATCCGTTACCTCCACTTGCATCTCACCGACGACCAGTCGGTGATGTTTCCATCCCAAGCGTTTCCCAAGCTCGCCACTCAAAATCAGCACGGCGGAAAAACTTACACCCTCGAAGAACTCAAGGAGCTCGTCGCTTTCGCCGATCAACGAGCCGTGACGATCATTCCCGAACTCGATGTGCCCGGCCACTCCGCCGCCATGAACCGGGCAATGCGCGACCTCTTCATGATCAAAGGAACGAAGCCCTACGAACACCACGCCTCCATCAACTTTGCCAAGCCAGAGGTCATGCAGGCACTCGAAACCATCGTGGGCGAAATGTGTGCCGTATTTAAAAGCAGCCCGTATTTTCACATCGGTGGCGACGAAGCAGACCTCGTGTTCGCCAATCAGAACGAGGAGTTCAAAGCCGCCTTCGCCAAATATCATCTGCCAAATCAGCACCAACTTTACCGAAAGTTCGTCGTCGACATGAACGAGATCGTCAAGAAAAACGGCAAGCAAATGCTCGTTTGGGAAGGGTTCGGACGCGAACCAGATTCGCCAGTGCAAATTCCCAAAGACGTCATCGTCATGGCTTACGAAGTCCGTTTCTACCAGCCAGATCAATTGGTCAAAGACGGCTACAAAGTCATCAACACCTCGTGGACACCACTCTACGTCGTCAACGGCGGCCACCCAACGGAAGAAATCTTCGCCTGGCAAACCCGCCAGTTCAAACCATTCGGCGCCAAACCCCATGACAACGGGGTGATCCTCCCCCCAGAAGCCCCGCTTTTCGGTGCCCAGATGTGCGCTTGGGAGCAGAAGGAAACCGTGGAACTACCAAACTTGCGACGACGTCTCGCCACCATGAGCGAGCGCGTCTGGAATCCCCACGCGGGCGGCACTTACGAAGAATTCACCCGCCGACTCGAATCCACCGATCGCATTTTAGATGCCTTGATCCACCAACTCAGCGTCCGCGCAGAAGGCCCGCGCATCGCGGGTGATCAAAAGTTCCGTGGTGAAGTAACCGTGACCGTTTCTCTCACCCCAGGAGCCAAAGGCACCGCTCGCTTCACCCTCGACGGCAAGGACCCCTCGCCAGTATCCGCCGCCTGCGACGCGCCACTTCGCCTCACCACCACCACGACTCTGAAAGTGCAACGGTTCGACGCCACAGGTGATCCCCTCGGCTACCCGCTCACGATGCACTATGAAATTCAACCCGCCACCGAAGCCAGTCCGCTCCCCAAAGAAACCTCCCCCAAGCCGACACCCTGACTCGCCAATCCCAATCCCGTCAGCCTAGCCAAAAGCAAAGCTTCCCGGAGTTTTTCGACCGCCGCGGAATGCCTTCCGCCCTTCGAGGCATTCCAAATCACCACTGACTCCACTTTTTTAAGCGAGATGAACTACTTTCCGCTCAACGGGTTACGCAAGAATTCCCTGCACCACTTTCGCTGCTTCCACCCCAGTGAGGCGCGCGTCTAGACCCTGCCATTTAAAAGAGAATCGGTTATGATCAAAGCCCAGAAGCTGGAGGAGCGTGGCGTGAAGATCCCGCACATGCACAGGGTTCTCAGTAATGTTGTAGCTGAATTCATCCGTCTCCCCATAGACAGCCCCACCCTTAATCCCTCCACCCGCCGCCCACATCGTGAAGCATCGCGGGTGGTGATCTCGGCCGTAATTGTTCTTCGAAAGCCCGCCTTGGCTGTAAATAGTCCGACCAAATTCGCCCCCCCAAAGCACGAGGGTGTCGTCGAGTAGCCCACGCTGTTTCAAGTCCTGGATCAGACCGAAACACGGCTGATCAATGTCCCGACATTGCGAGGGCATTCGCCCATTGACGTTGGAATGATGATCCCAATTGTTGTGATAAATTTGGGTGAAACGCACCCCGCGCTCCGCCAGTCGGCGAGCAAGCAGGACGCTGTTCGCAAAGGTTCCAGGCTTCTTGGCGTCCGCTCCGTAAAGATCAAATGTGGATGCCGGTTCACTGCTGAAATCGGTCAGATCGGGAACGCTCGCCTGCATCCGAAACGCCATCTCATATTGCGCAATCCGCGTGCGAATTTCTTGGTCACCAATCAAGGCGGCGTTTTGCTCGTTCAGCGCCCTAATCCCGTCCAGCGTGTTCCGACGCACATCGGTAGTCACGCCCGGCGGATTATTAATGTAAAGAATCGGGTCGCCCTTACTCCGAAATGCCACCCCCGCGTGCTGCCCAGGAAGAAAGCCACTCGTCCAAAGTTTTCCAGAAATCGCCTGCAGTTGCTCGCGGTTGGTCGGCTCCGCAACCAGCACCACAAAGGTCGGCAAATCCTCATTCGCTGAACCCAACCCGTAGCTCGTCCACGAACCAAGACACGGCCGACCCGCAAGCTGGTTGCCACTCTGCATCATCGTGATCGCCGGTTCGTGGTTGATCGCCTCCGTGTGCATGGAGCGGATGAACGCCACGTCGTCCACGCACTTCGTAAACCACGGAAGCAGTTCCGAATTCATCCACATCCCATTTTGACCATATTGGGCAAACTGATACTTCGACGGCGCAATCGGAAAGCGCTTCTGATTGGAAGTCATCGTCGTCAGCCGCTGGCCTTTACGAATACTTTCAGGCAAGTCCTTGTCATACCACTTTGCCATCTCAGGCTTGTAATCAAAAAGATCCATTTGCGACGGTCCCCCGACCATGTGCAAGTAGATCACTCGCTTCGCTTTAGGCGCAAATTGGAGAGCCGATTGTATCGGATGCGCCCCCTCGCCTTTCGCCTCCTGACCGAGGAGCGTGGCGAGTGCCGCCATTCCCAGCGCGTTGGTGCCATTAGAAAAAAACTGCCGCCGCGTTTGTAAGTTTGCGAAGTCGGTGAGTGGATGCATCGGTGGTTACTTGTTTAGCGTTTCGTCGAGGTTCAATAGCTGGCTGGCGACCATCGTCCAAGCGGCCAGCTCGGCTGGCGCAAGGCTGGCGTCGACCTTGCTTTCACCAAAACTGAGCAATGCCGTAGCATCGGCTGGAACCTTCGTGTAGTGCCCAAGAAGGGTTCGGTGACTCGCCTCAAGAATCGGAATCTCCGTCGGACGCAGCGGTCGGCACAGAACTCGCCGCGCCATAAAATCAAGGGTCACTTTCGGCTCGCTCGGCGCGCCCTGAAGGGCAGCCTGAGCAAGACTTCGCGCCGCTTCTACATACTGCGGATCGTTCAGCGTCACCAAAGCCTGGAGCGGCGTATTCGTGCGCTCCCGACCCACCGAACAAACCTCACGACTCGGCGCGTTGAAGACCTCCAAGGATGCGGGTGGCGCACTCCGCTTCCAAAAGGTGTAAAGACTTCTCCGATAGAGCGCTTCCCCAGTATCAGGCTTGTAATTGTGCGTGTTACTCTCCGGCATCGCCACCGCTTCCCAAACCCCGATCGGTTGATACGGTCGCACACTCGGCCCACCAATTTTCGGCGAAAGCAATCCGCCACTCGCCAACGCGTAATCGCGGACCATCTCCGCATCCATCCGGAATCGCGGCCCCCGCGCCAGCAACCGGTTGTCAGGATCGCGCGCCAACAACTCCTTGGTTTCCAATGGACTCTGCTTGTATGTCTCACTGGTCACAAGCAAGCGAAGCAATCGCTTCACATCCCACCCGTGATCGCGAAAATCCACCGCTAACCAATCAAGCAACCCAGGATGCGACGGCGGATCGCTCATAATCCCAAAGTCAGCCACCGACTTCACCAGCCCAGTGCCAAAGATTTCCTGCCAAAATCGGTTGACCGTAACCCGCGCGGTTAAAGGATTTTCCTTGGCCACCAACCACTGGGCCAGACCCAGACGATTCCCCGGAGCCCCTTCAGGCATCGGGTGCAGAGCGGTGATCACCGCCGCCTTCAACTCCTCTTTCGGTTGATCATATTGACCGCGGGCGAGCAATCGCGCCATCGGCTGGGACCCGCCCTTTTCCATCTGTATATGCGTCACGGGACTCCGCTTTTGAATGCTCGTCTTCTCCTTTTCCAGTGCGGCAATTCGCCCTTGAAACTCGGCGATTTTTGGATCGTCCGTAGCCTGAAAAGCCCCCAATCGTTGGTTCTCCTCAGGCGTCCGCTCCTCAAACGGCTTCCCAATAATCGGCCGCAAATCAGGCAACTCCGCAATCGCCAACAATTGCTTCGCCGCTAACGCCCCCGAGTATAGCCGCACATCCTCCACCGCCCCCGTGAAAATCTCCCCACCCCCACCA
>JBAWZW010000061.1:0-16495 GCA_037142835.1 Verrucomicrobiota bacterium | reverse complement strand
TCGCGCCAAGGACGCTAAGGACGCCAAGGTTAAAGGCATGAAGGATGATGAGTGGCGTGGGTCTTGGTGGAGGGTGCGTTTGGTCCTGTAAAAGGAACTGGATGATCAAGGAATGGATTAGTGATCGCCTTTTTAAGACTTGGCGAGCTTGGCGG
This sequence comes from Verrucomicrobiota bacterium, assembly GCA_037142835.1. GTDB lineage: Bacteria > Verrucomicrobiota > Verrucomicrobiia > Chthoniobacterales > Chthoniobacteraceae > Chthoniobacter. The sequence continues at coordinate 16,340 of JBAWZW010000061.1, read as the reverse complement.
CCTTGGCGGGAACCCATTTCGGGTCGGGGAATCGACTCGCGCCAAGGTCAAAGGCATGGACCCCGATTAAATCAGCGGTTCCTTAGAGAAGTTTACAGCGGGCCAAATCCTGTGAATCGATGACCCCGACGGGACGATTGAATTCGTCGACAACTACCAAGTCGTCGATTCGGTGGGCTTCCAGAATGTGGAGGACTTCGGCGGCGAGTCGGTTTCCAGAAATGGTTACGGGATTGGTGGTCATAAATTCACCGACTGGATGCTCAAGGAGATGAGGATGGGTTTGAAAATGCCTGCCAAAGTCACCATGGGTAAAGATGCCGAGGAGAAGTCCTTCTGGGTCAACAACCTCCGCGGCGCCCGCTCGAACCTTGGCCATGGCGTGCAGAACTGCGCGAATGGAAACTTTGGGTGAAACGATCGCCATTTGTTCGATTCCGCGCATGATTTGCTCGACTTTGAGGAGCAAGGTGCGGCCAAGTCGGCCTCCAGGGTGGAAACGAGCAAAGTCTTCTTTTTGAAAGCCACGCGCCTCGAGGAGGACCATGGCGAGAGCGTCACCGAGTACCAGCATCACGGTCGTACTGGAGGTGGGAGCCAGATTGAGCGGACAGGCTTCTTGGCTGACTCGGACATCCAGATGGATATCGCAGTGCTTCGCTAAAAATGAGCCCGGTTGGCCGGTCATCGCGATGGTTTTGACATTAAACCGTCCGAGTGCAGGAAGGATATTGATCAGCTCGTCGGTTTCACCGCTGGCGCTGAGGGCGAGAATCACGTCGCCGTCGGCGACGACGCCGAGATCTCCATGCAAGGCATTGAGGGAGTTGAGCACAACGGCTGGAGACCCTGTGCTCGTGAGGGTAGCAGCAATTTTTTCTCCAATATGCCCAGACTTCCCAACCCCAATGACCACTACTTTGCCACGATTTTCTACGCAATGACGGATCGTCTCCACGGCGTTGGTAAAAGAGGCATCAAGTCGGCCGAGCAAGTTTTGTAATTCGGTAATTTCCAACGAGACAACCCGGCGGGCTTTTTCAAGATAGTCCATTCGGTGCTCAGCATAAGCGAAGCGGGCGGTCTGGCGACAGGTGAAAATCTGCAGGTGGTTGAGATTTCGTGGTATTTTGGAGATGCGGTTTGGACTTTTCTCTGAGGTCTCCAGGGAACATAAATGATTTTAACTGTGATTCGTTCTGCACCAAATTCTCCTCCAATAGTCGCCCAATATATCGTGACTTTTCTGAAGCCAGAAATGCTGCATATTTACAGGCAAGTCACTGGTTTGCAGAATTTTATTCCAGTAGTTTTTTGTCAGAAGCACGAAAATCCTCAGGCGTTTCCCTTTGAACGCGTCGTGGTCATTCCCAAGCCGCGAAGTCATCCATTGCGCCGATTGATGCAGAAGCAAATTCTTGGTCGGCCGATCACTATTTATAGGGGTGAGGCCCGGCGGATTTTATCGGCGATTGAAAGATCGCAGGCGAAATTGCTGCACATTTACTTTGGGCACATCGCCGTTCATCTCCTTCCTCTGCTGGAGATTTCGCCCTTGCCGTTTGTGGTCAGTTTTCACGGAGCCGATGCCCAAATTGACCTGCACAAGCCGGTCTACTCTCAGGCGATGGAGCGGGTATTCCGTTTAGCGACCCTCCTGTTGGTGCGCTCGCAGTCTCTTGCGGATCGGCTGATCGCCATGGGAGCTTCCCCCGAAAAAATTCGTCTTCAGCGCACGGGCATTCCCTTGGATGACATTCTTTTTACCGAGCGAATTGCTCCGCCTGATGGGGGTTGGCGGTTTGTTCAAGCGTGCCGATTGATCGAGAAAAAGGGCATCGAAACGAGTCTGCGAGCCTTCCACCTTTTTTTGCAGACTTTCCCGCGTGCGAAATTGACGATCGCTGGGGAAGGTCCGCTTCTGGTTGATCTTCAGCTACTTGCCAAGAATCTCGGCTGTTTTGATTCGCTTTCCTTTCCAGGGTTTCTTGATCAATCGTCGCTCCGTGACCTTTACTCAAGTTCGCACTGTTTTCTTCAGCCTAGTCAACTTGGGACGGATGGAAACCAGGAGGGCGTCCCTAATGCGATGCTTGAAGCGATGGCGAGCGGGTTGCCGATCTTGGCGTCGGACCATGGAGGGATTCCTGAAGCAGTCGAGGATGGGCGGAGCGGACTACTGACGCCAGAGCGCGATTTTCTCGCTTTAGCGGAATCGATGCAGACATTAGCTAGTGATCCTAGGCGCTTTGCGGCCATGGGAAAGGCGGCCGCCGAAGATGTGGCGGCTGGTTTTGATTTGCGGAGGCAAATAGGGAACTTAGAGGCGATTTATGGGGAGGCGATAGCGATGCCCGCAAACTCTTGAGTCAGGGCATTTCTGGAGGGTCTTAGCCGTGTTCCCCTGCCAGCATGTCGTGATCTGGCATGGTGATTGAAAATGGCTCCAGTGGCATCAGGGAGCCGTGGGCGAGATGATCGCTACAGATTTGGAAAAAGTCTGCCTCGGTGATGGCCCGGCGAATATCGTGGAGAAACCGTCCGGTGGGCTCGACTCCCAATGCGAGAAAATTAAGGTATTTTTTCATCTTTTGGACCCGTTGAAGTTCCTGGCGAATTTCGCCTGAAGTAGTCTCATAAAGTGCCCGGATATAAACCAAAACATCATGGCCAGTCGGTTGAAAGATCTGCTGCCCGCTTTGTTGTTGGCGGATTTGGGTGAAGATCCAGGGATTGCGAATGGCCGCTCGGCCGATCATGACGCCACGGGCCCGCGTCAGGTTTAAGACTTCGGCGGCTTTGGTGGCTGAGCAAACATTCCCGTTGGCCAAAACAGGGAAGGGGAGTTGCTCCACCGCGCGAGCAATGAAGGCATAATGGACGCCACTGCGGTAGCGTTCTGCAACCGTTCGTCCGTGGACAGTGAGGAGGTCTAAAGAGTGGCGGGCGAAGATCGCCAAAAGCGCCTCGAAAATGGTAGGGTCGTCAAACCCGATCCTCGTCTTCACCGTGAACTTGATCTGCACAGCGTCGCGGAGGGCGCCGAGGATGGCATCGATCCGGGGTAAATCGCGGAGCAACCCACCACCGGCACACTTTCGATAGACCACTGGGGCTGGGCAACCGAGATTCAAATCGATGGCAGCAATCGGGTGATTTTGGAGTTCCTTGGCCGTGCGAACGAGCGAAGGAATATCGTTGCCGATCATTTGGGCGATGACTGGCCTTCGGGTTGGATTGTGGGTGATGGATTCGAGAATCCACTTTTCTAAACGGGAATCTCCGTGAACTCGAAAGTACTCAGTATAATAGAGATCGGCTCCGCCATAGCTTTGGACTAGTCCCCAGAATGGCAGATCGGTGACATCTTGCATCGGGGCTAATGCGAGGATGGGATCTGGTCCAGCAAGCAGGCTTTCCAAACTGACGGGATCGTTCCCCAAGGGTGGAGCAGAGTCCGTCACGCCGGAGTATTCAAACGGAAGTTGGTTGCCCTAGGGAAGTGGGCGGACGAAGATCTGGATCTTTTAAGAACCGCGGGGAAAGTTTCCCAGCGGTTAAGGAGAGCAATAATCGTAAATTCCTGAGGCTAGGCTTTGAGTTCGGCGCCCGTATTGGCATCGGTGATGCTGAATTTTTCGTGATGCAAACTCGGGTCACTACGGAAGGTGAGTCGGCCAGCGTATTTGCGCTCGATCTCCACGAGGAGTTCCTCGTCGGCAGTTTTTAGACGCTCCATCACGTGTGGATGAACGATCACTTTGACCTCGTGAATGGTGTCTTGATATTTTCGCATTACTTGGTGGAGAGCCCTTTGCAGCTCGACGCTCATCGTCATGGCACTTTTGACTTTTCCGTGGCCATGGCAATAAGGGCAGGTGTCAAAAACTGCCCCACTGATTGACTCGGCGGCTCTTTGGCGAGTCATTTCGAGGAGGCCAAGTGGCGAGATTGGAAGCACATGGGTTTTGGCTTTATCGCGGCGTAATCCGTCCTTGACTCGCTGGAAAACGGCTTGCTGATCGCGCCGACTTTTCATGTCGATAAAGTCTCCAATGATTAGGCCCCCGATATTGCGCAGGCGCATCTGTCTTGCCATTTCGTCGGCGGCTTCAAGGTTGGTTTGGAGGATGGTTTTCTCGATGTCTTTTCCCCCTTTATTTCGACCTGTATTCACATCGATGGCGATCAGTGCCTCGGTTTCATCGATGACGATATAGCCACCGCAGGGCAACCAGACTTGGCGATGAAAAGCGTCATCGATTTGTTTTTGGACATTGAAGTTTTCAAAAAGGGGCTGTGGACCGCAGTAGTGCTTGATTCGCGAGGCTGATCGCTTGGAGATTTGGCCGACCATCTCGCTCATCCTTTGGACTGCGTGTTCGTCATCGCAGATCACCTCGTCGATTTCGTCAGTTAAAAAGTCTCGGACGGTCCGTTCGATGAGGTCTGGTTCTTCAAACACGCAAGTCGGAGACTGTTTGGTTTTCATGGCGGCCTCGATCGCGTTCCACTGTTCGACGAGCAGGCTGAGATCACGGACGAAGTAGCGTGCCCGCTGTCCCTCTCCGACAGTGCGGACGATGACGCCCATATTTTCGGGAATATCGAGTTCCTTGAGAATGGTGCGAAGACGATCTCGTTCTTTGGAAGACTCGATTTTTCGAGAAATTCCGCACTGATCGCTGTAAGGCATGAGGACAAGGTAGCGGCCTGCGAGGCTCAGATTGGTGGTGATCCGTGGGCCTTTGGTGCTGATGGGCCCTTTGGTTACTTGGACGAGCACTTCTGCTCCGACTGGATAAATGGAAGGGATATCCTTGGCGGTGATGCGCTTTTGCTCGCGCTTGCTATTGGATCGTTCCACTTGTTCGACGCCACTATCAAGGGCGGCGGGGAGAGCGTCCCAGAAATGGAGGAAGGCATTTTTTTCAAAGCCGATATCAACGAACATCGCCTTGAGGGCGTGTTCGATATTTCGGACTCTTCCTTTAAAAATACTTCCGACGATGTTGCGATCCGTTTGGCGTTCGATCGAGTACTCCTCGAGAATTCCATTTTCGAGGAGGGCGACCCGCCGCTCGAGTTTTTCGCAGTTGATGATGAGTTTGTTGCCGGTTTGGCGCGGAGCCAATCCGATGAGGCGTTTGACGCGTTCGGTCATGGAGATGAGTTTGGGGTAAAGTTTACTAAGCACGTGGTGTAGGGTCAGTGCGCGGCAGGTTTAAGTGGCGCACTGGGTTGGTTGTTTGTAGGAGTTTGGGCGGGTTTACGTCCAAATATCCGATCGATAAAGTTTCGTTTGGGTTCGGTTGTTGTTGAGTGAATGGGCTTTGGAGATGATTGAGAGAGTCCTTGACCTTTGACCTTTCCCCGAGCGTCAGTGCCGAGACGGATGTCTGGTTTGGCACTGCCTGACTTGAGGTCGATCTTCGCTGTCGAAGGTTCGCGAGCGCTCGCGTCATCCTCATCAGAACTGACAATGACCTTTTGCGCATCCTTGTAATCGCTGAGTGTCTCGATAGAGGCAAAGGGATTCGCACTTTTTGCGGGAGTTAGTGGTAAAATTTCTGGTTTATAGGTGCCTTGGTCCATGGCGAGGCACTGTTCCATAATCCTTGCGGCAATTGGCCCAGCCACACTTCCGCCGTGTCGACCCCCTTGAACCATCGTGCAAATGACATAGCGAGGTTTTTCAAATGGAGCGAAAGAGCAAAACCAGGCGATGGTATCTTTTTTTCCTCGATCGCTTGCTTGAGCGGTCCCAGTCTTGGCGGCGACAGCCACATTGGCGAGTTTCGCTTTTGCTCCGGTCCCGCCTCCTCCAGGTCCGCCCTTTTCGTTGACGACTTTCCACAATCCTTGGCGAATGATGTTGATTTGTTCGGTGGTGACCTCATCGCGCAAGTCGCCGTGAATTTTGGGTTGATCGGGAACGGCGATTTGGCCTTTTTCATCGTGGAAAGGTTGGCCCTCTGGGGTGAGAACCTTGCGGACGAGCCGTGGTTCATAAATGACTCCGCCGTTGGCGATCGCCGCATAAGCCATCGCCATTTGCAACGGACTGGCCAAAACATAGCCTTGTCCAATCGTCACATTGGCGGTGTGGGCATTGCTCCATTTGAGTTCGGGGTATTTCATTCTCATCCATTCGGGGCCGGGCATGGTTCCGTCTTTTACGTCGGCTAATCCCAGGTCGTAATGCTGGCCGATCCCGAGAAGTTTGCCAAAGTGCTCAATGGTTTCGATGCTGGCGGCGTTGCCGAACTGGTAGAAAAAACAATCGCAAGAAACCTTGAGCGAGTCCGCCAGTCCGAGGGTTCCATGGGCACCGCCCTTTTCTGCGATCCAGCACTTAAAGTAATGATCGCCGTAGGTCACTCCGCCCGGACAATTATACGAAGCCTTGCCGAGGCCTTTTTTTAAACCAGCTAAGGCGGTGATGATTTTGAACGTGGAGCCGGGGGGGAATCCGCTGACCGCTCGGCTGACCAAGGGCACGGCTTCATCATCATTGAGAGATTTCCAAGCTTCTGAACTAATGCTGGGGATGAACGTATTCGGATCAAAAGAGGGCACTGATCCCATCCCCAGAATGTCGCCATTATTCGGATCAATCACCACTGCGGCCGCTCGGCCGAGCGACGGGTGTCGCAACGCCTGCTCAAGAATCATTTGGATGCGGGCATCGATGGTGAGGTAAACATTGTTGCCTGGTTTGGGGGCGATCATCCGATCTTCTCCCTCGATCACGCCTTTGACGCTCTTCCGAAGCACTCGGGTTCCGGGGGTTCCGCGCAAGTATTTGTCCATGCTGGCCTCGATCTGGGATTTGCCGTCTACGTCTGGTTGGTAAAAAGTGTACTTCTTGATGTCCGGCAAGGCGTCGATATCAAGGGGGGCGCCCACGTAGCCGAGTAAATGGGCGGCCATGGCTCCATAGACATAAAAGCGGACGGGTTTGACCGCGATTTCGACTCCTGGGAGTCCAAGGTCATGCTCGGAGAATTTTGCCACCGTCGGCGGCGGCAAGTCTTCCTGATAAGTAAAGGGAACCAAGGTATCATTTCGATAGTGTCGTTGGAGTCGCTCAGAGTTGTAATCTTGAGCGAGATCCAGTTGGTCGAGCCTTGGCATCACCGTCTCGTTGACGATTCTGACGAGATCAGGCTCCATGCGCTTTTTGAGCATTTGCTTGATGGTGGCTTCGAATTCGACGCGAGGGACCATGCCTTTGTTTCTGATTCGGTAACCCCGAACCATATCTGGGAGATAGAAATCCACATTGTAACTCGCGCGATTGGTGACTAGGGGAATCCCATTGCGGTCGCGAATCTCTCCACGAAGGGAGGGAATTCTCACGGTAACCTCGGTCTTATTGGCGATTTTTTTTGACCAACTCGCCCCGTGCAAGACCTGTTCGCACCAAAGTTTGGTAATCAATATTCCAAAGCAAGCGAGCATTCCAAAACCCAGAAAAAGGATCCGCCATTCGGCCACCGGACGACGGGAGAACGGGTGGGCCATCTTAGCGGTGACTCCAGGTTTCTCGGCGTGGTCGGATATGGTGTCCGAGAAGATCCGCGAGGTAATTTAAGGCAAGAAAGAGCAGGGGAGAAAGCAGAGTGGCGATCAGACCAGCGCCACCGATCCTCCACCAAATTTCACGATTGAAGAGAAAGACGACGGGTTCGCGGCGGAAGGTGAGAACTAAGTATTCGCTGAAAACGATCAGTGAGGTGAAGAGTCCGCAAAGTCCGCAGTGAATCTCCCACCGTCCCCGAAGGAAGAGGGGACGAAAGCCATTCATCAAAGCGGCCAGAACGCCATAAAGGACAACCGACCATCCCAAAACCATTTCGGTATTTTCGCCATCGGCAAGGGCGATTTGGACATGCAAGGCATCCCACATCAGACCCCCACAAAGCGCTAAAATGAGAGTTCCCGGCAAAGGGAAAGCCAACGAACCGTAAAACAGAATGATGGGTAAAAGAAGCACCCGTGCACCGTAGGGGGGGATAGGGGCAATGAAAGATTGGCCGACCAAACCGGCGAACATCAGGGTGAGGAGGAGAAGGAAGAAGCGCATCAATAAACGGCTTTCAGCGGGTCTTTCCGATGACGACAAAAACATCTTCAAGGGTGGCTAAATCGACCGCGGGGGTAATGCTTGCGTGTCCGTCAAGTTCTCTGACCTTAAATTCTTTGACGCGACCGATGAGGACTCCCGAGGGGAAAACTCCGCCGGTTCCGGAAGTGAAAATATTCTGCCCTGGCTGGAGTCGAGATTGCTTGGAAATAAAGTTGAGCCCGACCTCGGGAATCGTTCCGTTAGAAATTCGTTCGCCCTTGACGATGCCTTGGGCGCTTGTTCCCTCGACCGTGGCGGCTACTTTACAGGTTTCGTCAGAAATGAGGACGACAACTGCCGAGTGATCCGCCACGACCGTGGTCTTTCCCACGAGGCCGCTTTCCGTCAAGACGGGTTGATCACCTCCCACATCGAGTCCGTCTTTTGCTCCTCGATCGATGATGATCTTGTTGTGCCAAGTTGAGGAGTCGCGACTAATAATTCTGGCTGGTTTTAAAGAGAAGATCGCTCGTTCTCGATATTGTAAAGCCTTGCGCAACTGATTGTTCTCCGCCTCCAGTCCTCGGAGTGTTTGGTTGATAGCGCTGAGTTCCTTGGTGGAAATGATCAGCTGTTTATTCTCTAACTCCAGTTGGTCCAATGTTTTGAGTCCTTCTCGGAAGTCGTGATACTTTTTCTCCAAAGAAGATCCTGTTTTTAAAAATGGCGAAATCATCCCGAGAAATCCTCCTTGAATCCGCCGCATATTGTGTGGGCTGATCAGGAGCAAGGTGACCGTGACCACGACAAACGCGAAGGCTGCTGAAATGACGACACGCTGATTCATCCGTGGAGAAGTCGCCAGTCATTGCAGGCATCGGCGAAGGCATCCATGCCTGCGAGTTCTAGGGGCGTCGGGTGTCGGTGGTGGATACCTGGCGAAGAAACTTGATCTCGCTCAGGGCGCGTCCCGTTCCCTCAGCGACTGCACTAAGTGGATCTTCGGCGACATGGACTGGGAGTCCCGTTTCTTCAGCAAGAAGTTTATCGAGTCCTCGGAGCAATGCTCCGCCTCCAGCTAGGACCAGACCTCGATCAACTAAATCCGCGGAAAGCTCTGGCGGGCAACGCTCGAGGGTCACGCGCACAGAGTCGACAATCGTCGAAATCGGCTCGAGCAAAGCCTCTCGCACTTCTTGGGAAGTGATCGTTAAGGTCTTGGGGAGTCCGGCGACCAGATCTCTCCCTTTGACCTCCATGGTTTGCTCCTTTTCCATGGGATAGGCACTACCAATTTTGATCTTGATGTCTTCCGCAGTCCGCTCGCCAATCATTAAATTGTAGGCGCGCTTCATGTATTGAATGATCGCCTCATCCAGCTCATCGCCTGCCACACGAACGCTCCGACAAAAGACGATTCCTGAAAGGGAGATCAGAGCGACCTCGGTGGTTCCTCCTCCAATATCGATGATCATGTTTCCTGCGGCGTCTTGGACAGGCAACCCGCATCCGATGGCCGCCGCCATCGGTTCCTCAATCAGGTGAACTTCCCGAGCTCCCGCAGAGAGGGCGCTTTCTTTGACCGCCCGTTTTTCTACCTCGGTAATCCCGCTGGGCACCGCGATCACCACTCGGGGGCGTGGCCGAGGAAAGAAGGGCCGTTTGGGATGCACTTTTCCAATAAAATGCCGAAGCATGGCTTCGGTAATTTCAAAGTCGGCAATGACCCCATCTTTGAGCGGACGAATGGCCACGATATTTCCTGGAGTCCGACCGAGCATCCGCTTGGCTTCATCTCCTACGGCGAGAACGTGGGTCGTACCGGCTCTGACGGCAACCACCGAAGGCTCACGAAGCACGATTCCGTGATCTTTGACATAAACGAGGGTGTTGGCGGTACCGAGATCGATGCCAATATCCTTGGAAAACAGCCCAAAAATTCCATTAAACATTCAGAATAATCCTCTTCTTAAATCGTAAATTGTGTCTTGACGGATGAACTTTTGTCTGGGGGATCGGACGCAGGGGAGAAGTCTATTCTCGCCTCTTTAAAGTTCGCCAAAACTCCCTGACTAAGATGGAGAAGAGTAGCTTCAAAATTGCTTGACCGTCAAAAGAATTCGTCGGGTGCAAAGGAAAGGGCTTAGTGGCCTTGAGATGGCCAAATTGCGGGGTATCTGGAGGCCCAACGGACAATCCCCTTGGCAGGATTCTTGGTCGTCCATAGGATAGAAATCCTCATGAGTACTTTCCAAACTGCCCTTGAAGAAGCAGTTAAAACTATCGAATCACTTTCCCCGCTCCGTTCAACCCTTGAACAGGCGGCTGTCCTCATTGGAAAATCTTTGACTGATGGGCGAAAGCTTCTCGTCTGCGGCAATGGCGGAAGTGCGTCTGATGGGGCGGACTTTGCTACGGAGTTTACCTGTCGATTCATCACAGACCGACGTCCGTACCCTGCGATTAATTTAGCCGCTTGTGGCAGTTTGCTTACGGCGACGGCTAACGACTACACCTTTGGGGAGGTTTTTGCTCGCCAAGTCCGCGCCTTTGGGCAACCTGGAGACGTCTTAGTTGCCATCTCTACCAGTGGCCAATCGGAGAACATTCTGGCGGCGATTGACGCGGCCAAATCGCTGGGCATCGACTCGGTTGCCTTTCTTGGTCGTGACGGCGGGAAGATCCGAGGCCGAGCAGATTTGGAGTTAATTGTTCCCGCACAAACGACTGCGAGGATTCAAGAGGCCCACAAATTTCTTCTCCACACACTCTGCGAAATTGTTGAGGCAGAGTGGTTACTGCCCGCGGGCGCCAAAATTTCGGTTTGATTTATTTGTCGCCAATCCAAACGGCACCCGCCCCGTTCGTCGCAGGTAGATAAAGGAAAAATTTTTCGGAAGTTCAGCGGGGATAGGCCTCCGCTTGGTCACTTGCGGGAGTGGGAATTGATCAGAATTCCAACGCCAGTCCGCCTGCGGAAAATCCCGCTGAAGTGCCGAGTAATAACGCCTTGTCGCCTCGTCGCAACCGTCCTTCCTGCACGGCAAAATGAATTCCCATTGGCAAAGACGCGGCAATGGTATTGCCGACACGCTCGGCAAAGATGAAGAATTTTTCTTTGGGAATGTCCAGTCGTCGCTGGGTTAAGCGCAAGGCGGGGAGACTTGCCTGATGGGGAATGACGATTGTGAAATCAGCCCAGCCGAGCTTCGCTTCGGCGAGGAGTTGTTTGGCGAAATCGGGGAGAATTTCCGAGGCGATTTTGAATATGCCTTTGCCATCCATGTGGAATAAATAGTCAGCACGATTATTTATCGCAAAGTGCTTGGCGTGCTGTCCGCTGCCGCCGCCACGAATTTCTGCCAAATGGGCGCCACGCGGAAATGTGGCCATGCGCGCCGCGAGAATTTTGGAAGATTCGTTTTTACGGCTCCGTCCGATGACCACCGCCGCCGCGCCGTCGCCCAAAATGCTGGAGGTTTCAGGGTTGCTCCAATCCAAGCCAGACGAGGCGATTTCCGACGCCACCAAGACCACGCACTGATAGCGTCCGCTGGCGACCAGATAGGACAGCGTGTCCAGTCCCGTAAGAAAGCTCAGACAGGTTGCGTTGATGTCGAACGCGGGAAAATTTTGCTGGGCATTGAGGTGTTCGCTGATCAGCGCGGCGGTGCAGGGAATCGGTTGTTCCGCGGTGCCACTGGTGCAGACGAGACAATCCACATCGGCAAGATCCAGCCCGGCACTGGCCAGGGCATTTTCTACGGCCCGCGCGCCCATCAACGAGGCGGTTTCGTCCGCGACAAAGTGCCGGGTCAAAACACCGGAATGCTTTTTTGTCCAGCCATCGGGCAGGCAGGCGCGCCGATCAATTTCTTCGGCGGTGACCATGGTCTTGGGAAGATAAACGCCAGTTCCCAAAATTTTTACGGGGAGGGTTTGCATGGCGGGAAATTAGGCGGTCCGGAGGAAATTAACTAATTGATTATCTTTTGGGCTCCATCGGTTTTTTCGATGTGGCTAGCGGTCGGCGGTTGGGAGTGAGCCAACCAGAGCGCCAAGACCGACAGAACTAGGCCGCCAAGCAAGTCTACCAGATAATGTTGGCGCAAATAAATCGTCGAAAGCCCAATACCAATACAGGGCAGAGCCATCCAAAAAAAGCGCCGCCGACTGTGCCAGAAATCAAAACCGAGGATGAAAAATGAGACGGCCAAGTGAAGGCACGGAAAACAATCCACCCGGTTGCTGACCCCAACGACCAGAGTCGTGGCGGAGTTTGTCACCCAGCTTCCGGTGAGAGCTTTTAAAAAATGGCTGGGTATTTCCAGATACGGTCCGCCTGCTGGCAACAGCGTGTAACCAAGAAACCCGATTCCATAGACCGTAAAAAGACCTGAAACAAACCGCCGAAGGGTTGGCAGATCACCACGCCCATAATGCCAGAGACTGATTCCTAGATAGACAAAGAAAAGAAGATACAGACTGTAAAACAAATCTGTGAGGTGCGGATTGACCCAGGGTTCTAAAAAAAGCGCGGCGTCTTTTCCCAGTAGCCATTGGTCGGCATTCGCCAAGATAAATGTGGCACCAGGATGAAGGATGGGAACCGCACAGCCACAGGCTTTGTAGGAAACCAGCATGAGCGGAAAGTAGAGCAACAGGCGGATTCGTTGGCGCTTTGCTTGCGGATCTTCGATTGCCCAGCGTCTCAATCCAAAAACAAACACGATCAGGAGGGAGAAAATCAGCCCCCAGAAAAGGCCGTCGCCTTTGTTTGCGAACAAACGGACGGACGTTACTCCCAAAAAAATGGCAAAGCTGATTTCATGGGGCAACCAGTCGCCATCCTTTGCGGATTTCATCTTCAATCGGTGATCCTCTGCAACGTCTTCAATACGAGGAAATTGCTTGGGGGTGAATAGCTTTGCGAAAGCTCATGAAAGGACGGGATGGAGGGGGAACCATGGGGGGCTTTCGCTCTTCCGCCCTGCGGCGTAGGCATTGGCTTGGAAGTTCTGTTTCCCGCCAAGATTCTTTTTGATGACGGGGCGTGCAGGCACGCTCCAGTTTTTTTACAGAAGAACTCCTCGAGTTGTTTAGAAGCGGGCGAGGTCACTGAGATGATCGTCGACCTTGGCGGGCGACAACTGGTGGGAGGAGGCTTCAGCGCCGATCGTGGGGAAGGTTGGGGCTTATTCGAAAAGGCATGGACTTTTACCTCTGAGAAATCCCCATCCGCTTGATCCTGTTCTGAAGGGCTTTGGTTCGCTGTGGTTCGCTTAGGCGAGGGTGGCGAGAATGGCTTTGATCGCCTCGAAGTTGGGCAACTCTTTGGGGGTTGGGGTTTGCTCGCTGTATTGGATTACCCCGGCTTTATCGATCACGAAAGCGGCTCGGGCGGAAACACTTCCGAGGCCGATGAGGTCGGGGAGAAGGACGCCGTAGGCCGCGGCGGTGGTTTTGTTGAGATCGCTGGCGAGGGTGATGGTAATCCCTTCTTGTTTAGCCCAAGCTTCTTGGGTGAAGGGGCTATCGACGCTGATCGCGATCACCTCGGCGCCGAGATCGCTGTAAGTGCTTAAGCCGCTGGAAATATCGCACATTTCCTGAGTGCAAAGTCCCGTGAAGGCGAGGGGGAAAAAAAGAATGACCAGATTTTTTTGGCCACGGTGATCGCTGATCGAGACATCTTTTAAGCCTTGGGCATTTTTTGATTTGAGGGAGAAATCAGGAGCTAGGGAACCGATGGGAAGTGGCATAATTAAAGAGTGGAAGAAGGTGTTGAAGGTGAAATGAGTGGCGGAGATTGACTGGACTGCCTGCTTTTGGGAAGGAGGAAAATCTGCCTGAATGCAGTCTAGGCGCGCAGGGTGGCGAGGGCAGCGGCGAGGCTGGGGTTGTCGCTGATACTGAGGCAGGGAGTGCCTTTGCGGATGCGGTTGAGCAACCCCGCGAGGACGCTCCCGGGACCGAGTTCGATGAAAAGGTCGCATTTGAGCTCGTCGATGAGATACTCGATGGTTTGCGTCCAGCACACGGTTCCCGTGACCTGATCTTGGAGTGATTGGCGAATTTCTTGGGGGGTGGCAACTGGGGTGGCGTCGACGTTGCAGATGACGGGGAAGTTTGGGGTGCTGAAGGTGGTTCGCTCCAGTTCATCGCCGAGTTGGAGATAAGCGGAGTTCATGAGGCGCGAGTGGTAGGCGCCTGCTACATTGAGGAGTTTTGCCATGCGGATGCCGTGTTCTTTGGCCAAGGAAACGGCGAGGCCGACTTTTGCAGTTTCTCCAGAGATCACCACTTGGCCTGGGCTGTTGAGGTTGGCGACATCGACATCGGTTTCAGCGGCGAGAGCGCGGACGGCGCTTTCTTCGCCCCCGATCATCGCAGCCATTCCTCCGCTGGTTTTGGAGCAAGCCTCTTCCATAAAGAGACCGCGTTTGGCCACTAAGCGAAGTCCGGTTTCGAAGTCAAAAGTTCCCGCGGCGGCGTGGGCGGTGAACTCGCCGAGTGAGAGACCGGCGGCGGCGGTGATGGGGAAGTGGCCGATTTCCATGCGGAGAGCCGCCAAGCAGGCGAGGCCGTGAACATAGAGAGCGGGCTGGCAGTTCTTTGTCTGGGTCAACTCCGCTTCTGGACCGCCAAATGACAGAGAGCTGAGAGGGCGATCGAGGATCGTATCTGCGCGTTTATAAAGATGGGCGACTTCGGGATAACGGAAACAAAGATCTTCTCCCATACCGACAGTTTGGGCCCCTTGGCCAGAGAAGAGGACGGCAATGCGGTGATTTTTCATAGATGAGTTCCAAGTTGGATTAGGCGGGCGGCTCGGGTGGTGGTGCGGGTGAGGAGTTCTGCGGCGCGCTGAAGCGCTTCTTCGAGGGGAATCGGTTCGTCGATGATCGGGCAAATGACGTCAAAGAGGGCATCGAGGGCGGGGTCTTGGGCGACGGAGCCTGCGAGGGCGAGGAGGGGTTTTCCGTGGCGTCTGGCGAGGGCGGCGACTCCCGCAGGACCTTTGCCTTCGAGGGTTTGGGCATCGATTCGGCCTTCGCCGGTGACGATGAGATCGGCGTTGGCGATGTGTTTTTCGAGATGCAGGGTGGAGGAGACGAGATCAAATCCCGAACAGATCTTCGCTTGGCAGAAGGTGAGGAGCCCGAAGCCGAGACCTCCCGCGGCTCCTGCCCCTGGGGTATTGCGGAAATCGCAGCCCAGATCGGTAGTGACGCAGTCGGCGAGGGCGCTGAGTCCACCCTCGAGGATCCGAACGGCTTCGGGGTTCGCGCCCTTTTGGGGGCTGAAGACGGCCGCCGATCCGCGCGGGCCGAGGAGGGGATTTTGGACATCGCAAGCGGCGATGATTTCGGGGAGTTCCAGAGCGTTGTCGGAGTTGATCCGCGTCAGGGCGATGAGATGATCTGGGCGGAGAGCGAGGTCTTCGCCGTCGCTGGTCAAAAATTCGTAGCCAAGGGCGCTGGCGAGGCCGATCCCGCCGTCGGTGGTGGCGCTACCGCCGAGCCCGACGAGAATTTTTTTGGCACCTCGGGCCACCGCGTGGGCGATGAGTTGTCCCGTGCCAAAGGTGTTGGCGCTCAAGGGGGAGAGTTCTTCGGCGGTCAACCGCCAGATGCCCGAGGCCGCGCTCATTTCCACGATGGCGAGTTGCTCGGCCTCGACCCAGGCGTAACGAGCGACGACTTGGCGTCCGAGGGGATCGAGGACGGAGGTTTCCACCCAGAGTCCACCGAGAGCGCTGGAAAGGGATTCGGCAAAGCCTTCGCCGCCATCGGCGATCGGAGCGTCGATGATGGTCGCTTCTGGCCAGACGGCGAGCAGGCCTTGGCGGATGGCTGCGGTGGCGGCAAGTGCGGAAAGAGAGCCTTTGAATTTATCGGGCGCGACGACGATTTTCATAGCGGGACGATGATCTTTGTCAAAAAACGGGCTGGTGACAAGTTTCTTGCTTTGGGTGAGAGTGAAATGCTCGCTCAGTCGGCCGGTTGTCGACTTGATTTTTGGGGGGAATTCCGCGAGCAGAAGAGGTAATCTGGGGTGTAAAATTCTTACTGTCAATTGGCTCGACCGAGTGGAAAGCGATTTTTTACCAGAGCGTTGCTGGGGCGAGCCGGGCGTCACGGCTTCTTAAGCGTGGCGGATAAAGAGGCTGGAATGGGAGGGATGAGGGGAAGGGGTTGCGGGGGGCCTGTTTGCGGAGGGGGATTTTGGGGAGATTGATGAGTGATGATTGATGAATTTTGATTGT
>JBAWZW010000060.1:0-16540 GCA_037142835.1 Verrucomicrobiota bacterium | reverse complement strand
ATGCCAAGCGCCAGATCGCCCCGCGTCGTCAGGCTCTTGGCCGAGCCGATGACCGCATCGACACCCTCGTCCAGAATGACGGCATCCGTATAGGTGCCACCGGTATCGACCCCCAGAAAGTAACCCATGTCGCGCCGCCTTACCTGATCTTGCGCTGACATAGGGCCATGCGCCGGAAAGGTCACGCCCCGGTTGCGACCTTTCCATTCCGTCTGCGGCACAAACCGGCCAAAAGGCGGCAGACCTAGAGCGATTTGCGTTCGGTCAGGTTCACCTGACCCAAGGCAACTCGCAACATTCCCAACGGCTTGCCTGTCTTGGATTGCACTCAATCTGATTCAGATCAAGTGCACTCCGCTTTAGACGGGCTTGCCGCCCCGCCGCCCCTCGACCGTCCAGGCCGCAATTGCCGCCAGCGCCGACAGCACCAGCCACAGCCATGGCGGCAACAGATCCGAGACCTGCACATCGCCCGTCACATAGGCCCCGCGCGGCACGATGCCGATCCAGCCGCGCCCGGCGGCAGGCCGACCCTCGCGCACGGCCCGGATGTCGGGCATCCCGGCTTCCAGCGGCAAAATACCGCCCCTGCTGGCCGTGACCAGCGGGGCCAGACCGGCGCCACTGGCAATCGTCTGCTCAAACTCCTTGGGCGCCGAGGGCCCGACGGCCACCACCCGCGCCAGATCGCCCTGCTGCAGCCGGAACAGCCCCAGCGTCGGCGCGGTCCACACCGCCTGATAGGTGCCCGGCCCGACTTGCGGCAGCGCCTGCCGACTGACGGTTCCATCTGGCGCCGTGATCATCGCATCGCCCGGCGGCACATCCAGAATAGACCGCCGCGTCAAGGTCACCACCTGCCCAACCGCCGAGGCCGTCAGGTTTTCCTCCTCCAGATCCGGCTCTTTCAGCATCCAATGCGCCAGCCTGCGCAGCAGTTCCAATTGCGGCCCGCCACCCTCGTAACCGCGCCCCCAAAGCCAGACCTGATCAGACGCCAACACTGCGATCCGCCCCTTTTCCACCCGGTTCAGCACCAGCAATGGCCGATCGCCCGGGCCCGACATCAGGACCTGCCCCTGCCGCACCACCACCTCGATCAGCCGAAACCACCGGCCCCAGCCGCCCTTGGGGGCCAAAGCCTCCAACCCCTCGGTCACCGGGTGGCGTTTGCCCAGATCAGTGACCATGGGGCGGAACCCCTGATCAAGGATCATCGAGGTCGGCTCGACCGGCAAGATCTCGGCCAAAGGACTGCGCCACAGGCTGTCAACCTCACCGAATTCGGGCCCGGCGGCCACCAGCACCGTGCCGCCGTTCTTCACATATTGCACGACATTGTCGATATAGCTCATCGGCAGGATGCCCCGCATCCGGTAGCGGTCAAAGATGATCAGGTCGAAATCCTTGATCTTGTCGACGAACAGTTCCTTGGTCGGAAAGGCGATCAGGCTTAGCTCGCTGATCGGTATGCCATCCTGCTTTTCGGGCGGCCTGAGGATGGTGAAATGCACCAGGTCAACCGAAGGGTCTGATTTCAAAAGGTTGCGCCAGACCCTTTCCCCGGCATGTGGCTCGCCCGAGACCAGCAAAACCCGCAGCCTGTCACGCACGCCGTTGATCTGTACCACGGCGGTATTGTTATGTTCAGTCAACTCGCCAGGTACGGATGCGACCGATAGTTGCAGCACGTTCATCCCGGCATGCGGCAATTGCACCGGCAGGTCCAGATCCTGCCCCACTGGCACCAAGAAAGTCAGCGGCGCATCGGCATCCAGCGCCACGGTCAAATCGACCTGACCACCCGCGCCGCCACCAACTGGCACCTGCCCCTGATCGTCGATCCGGACCGAGATCACCGCCTTTTCGCCCATGATGGCAAAGGCGGGGGCGGTCTTGATCACCAGACGGCGGTCCCAATCGGACTTGTGCCCGGTCAGCAGCACATTCAGGGGTGCGGGCAGCGCAGGCACCATGCCCAGATCATGCACCTGGCCATCGGTGACCAGAATGGCCCCCGCGATCCGCGCGCGCGGTTCCTGCGCCAGCGCCTCGACCAGCGCGGTCATCGCCAGTGTTCCGGCATTGTCGCGACCATCGCGCAAAGTGACTGTGCGCAGTTCGGTCTTGCCCAAGGCCGCCACCTTGGCCTTGATGCTGGCCACTGCCGCCGCCGTTTGGGCTGCGCGGTCGCTCAGCGCTTGACTGGCGCTGTCATCCACCACAAGCACCACGATATCCGTCAAGGGTCTGCGATCCTCGACCTGCAGCGACGGGTTCGCCAATGCGGCCAGCAACAGAGCCGCCGCCAGCGCCCTCAGCGACCAACCCGCCATACCGCGCCACAAGGCCATGGCCAGCAGGTTCACGACCAGTGCAGCCAGCGCCCAAAGCACCGCCACCGGCAGCAGCGGATCAAAGATCACGGTCTGGCTCATTGGCCCAACCTTTCCAGTAAGGCAGGCACATGCACCTGATCGGATTTGTAATTTCCGGTCAGCACATACATCACCAGATTGACGCCGAACCGATAGGCATATTCGCGCTGCTTTTCGCCGGCCGCGCCACGCCCAACCGGAAACATCGCCATGCCATTCTCATCCACCGCCCAGGCGCTTGCCCAGTCGTTGCCACCGATCACAACCGGCGTCACGCCATCGTTCAAATTGCGGAACGGCATGCCCTTGGCCTGCGCGGCATCGGGGGGTGCCGCCTCGACCCACAGCGCACCGCCGGCAAAGCGCCCCGGAAATTCCTGCAACAGGTAAAAGGTCCGTGTCAGCACATGATCCTCGGCCAAGGGCTCAAGCGGTGGAATGTCCAGCCCCTGCGCCAGGCGATGCAACGCCTGCACCTCGGGCGAGGTGCCGCCTGCCCCGGCAACATCGCCGTCGCG
Organism: Verrucomicrobiota bacterium; assembly: GCA_037142835.1. Classification (GTDB taxonomy): domain Bacteria; phylum Verrucomicrobiota; class Verrucomicrobiia; order Chthoniobacterales; family Chthoniobacteraceae; genus Chthoniobacter. The sequence continues at coordinate 13,644 of JBAWZW010000060.1, read as the reverse complement.
CGTGTCGAACAGGATCAGGCCGCCGGTCCGCAGGAACCGATTGAGCTTGGCATAGGCCATCGCACTGGGCAGCGCGGCATCCGCCGTCACCGGCCAGTACAGAAAGGGAAAGAACGCCAGTTCGTCCTTTTCCAGATCCACCCCGATCGGGGCAAGCGGCTCGACCGCGGTACGGTTCCACAATTGGTCACTCAACCCCGTCAGCCCGGCATTCGACACCGCGTCCACCTCGGCGTCCCCGGTCCTGATATAGCCCAGCACGACGCCCTCGGTCGCCAAAAGCGCCGCGTCATCGCCCGGTTGCGCGTCGCTCTGCGCCTCTGCGGGTGGCGCGGGCATCAAGGCCAACCCGATCACCAGCGCGGCGGCCAGCCGCCCAAGCCGCCCGGACACCAGCAGCGCCGCCAGAATGTCCAGCGACAGCAGCAGCACAGCCAAGGCCAGCGCATAGCCCTTCAAAGGCTGTTCCCTTGCCATCGCCAAGCCCTCGATCCGGGTGCCTGGCGGCCAATCCGCCGGTGTCAGCACTGTCTTTGCCCCCACCGCATTCACCGCGATCCGCCGATCAGCGCCTGCATACAGCCCCGGCGGCACCATGGCCGAGGGTCCGTCCTGCAAGGCAGCCGCCAGATCCGCGCCCGCGACGCCTGCAACGGCATCCGCCTTCAGATCGCTGCCATAGCCGTCGAGCACCCGGTCGGGCACCCAGGTCTGCCCGGCCAGTTCTGACGCCTCGGGCAGGGCAGGCCGGGTCGAGACGGCCAACCGCTCCAGCATCTGCACGAACAGGCCCGACAGCGGCAGGCTGGACCAATCGGTATTCGCGGTGACATGAAACAGCACGACCTGCCCCTGCCCCAGCGTCTTGCGCGTCACCATCGGCGTGCCATCGGTCAGCGCGGCAATCGTACGCGCACTCAGGTCGGGGTCCGGTTGCGCCAGCACCTGACGGGTCACGGTCACATCGGCGGGTATCTGCAAGCCGTAAAACGGGCTGCCCTCGACAAAGGGCGCCAGGGTCTTGGGGTCATCCCAACTCATCGCGCCGCCCACCGTGCGCCCGCCTTGGCGCAGTTGCACCGGCATCAGGTTGTCGGCGGCCAGCGCCCCCATGTCCGCCGCCGCCAGCTTTGGCCCGGCAAAGCGCAGCAACAGCCCCCCCTTGGTGACCCATGCCTGCAGGCCCTCGGCCTCGGCGGCAGTCAAGCGCGCCACATCGGCCAGCGCGATCACATCGGGGTTGGCGGGCAACACATCTGTCACCCCGCCCTCGATCAACTCGGCCATCGGGGCCAAAGCCTGCCGCAGGTAATGCAGCGGCGACAGCAGTTGCAGCCCCTCGCGGTCAGCACCATCGCCGATCAGCGCCACCTTGCGACGCTTCAGACTGTCATCAGTCAGACTGACCGTGCCGGCTGACCGCTGGCCCGCAACCTCGAACCGGGTGATACGGTTGCGCAATTCGGGCGGCAACACCATCGCCACCTGCCCCGCGCCGTCCGACCCGAACACCACGCGACCCCGCGCCAGTTCGCGGACCGCGCCCAACGGCTCTCGCCCTACGGCCCCCCCCTCCACCTCCGCCACCCTATGATCCCTATGCGGAGCTAGCAAAGCAAGTCCTTCCGCTGGAAACCGATACGAATAAAACTGCCAAGGCTCGACTTCTCTACGCGAAAGCAGAACTATTCAAACAAATGAAAAAGCCGGCGGATGCGGAGGCTATTTATAAGGAAATGGCGACGCGTTTCAAACCTGAGGATCTCAGCCCAGTGATTCTTGCCCAAGTCGGCGACTATTTACTTTCTGCTGGGGACGAGGAAAATGCGGTGACTTTCTTTAATCGGTTAAAAGAGGATTTTCCCAATAGCGACTACCTTGATTATGCCTATGTCGGTTTGGGTGAAGTAGCCTTAAAAAAGAAGGCCTATCCCAAAGCACTCGAACTCTTCACCGATGCCCTGGACAAAATCGGAGCGAGCTCCAAGCTGAAAGAAGCCACCATCGGGAAGGCCCAGACTTTGATGGCCCTAAAACAGTATACGGAATCAAAAAAACTCTTCGAGCAAGTGGCTTCTGTGCGAGAATGGCGAGGCGAGTCCACCCCCATGGCCGTCTACTCCTTAGCAAAAATTGAATTCGAACTAGGTCACTACGCGGAAGCCATCGCCTTTTATCGGCGGGTATTTGTCGCTTATCAAAAATTTCTTCCTTGGGTGGCAAAGTCTTATCTAGGTGCTGGAGAAGCATTTGAAAAAATGGGGAAGAGAAAAGACGCGGCGGCAAACCTCCAAGAGATGGTCCGCAATCCTAAGCTCGAAAACTTTCCAGAAACCGAACAGGCTCGCCGACAACTGATTGAATGGGGAGAGAAGCTATGAGTGATTACACTAAACTCCTCTTTACCCTAGGATTGATGGCAATCACGACCCTCCCAGTTTCTGCCCAAAACATTCTCCTCAAAGATGGAAAAACCATTGTCAGCAAGGGACTCCGAAGGCAGGGGGACATTATTATGGCGACGGTGGATATTCCCATTCCAGCCCTCGCCGGAAAACCCGCACGCGTCCAGGCTGGGGAAATCGGCTACTCGCTTTCGGTGATCAGCAAGCTCGACTTCCCTGAACCTCCGCAACTTTATACCGTCCCAGAGTTGATTGCCACGGGAAAACTCCCTGAAGCACTCGCCCAGATCGAGCCGATCGTCCGCTTCTATGAATCTTTTCGGGACGCCCCAGGCAGTTGGTGGGAAGAATCGCTCCTCCTAAAAATCGAGGCCTTGCAGGCAATGGGAAATTTCAAAGATGCCGACCCATTAATCGACAATTTATCAAGAGTCGCCACCGCTCCAGAAACCGTCCGTGCGGCCAAGGTTTTCGTCGCGGCAAAATTAACTCGGCGAGGCGATTACGCCCGTGCGTTAGAGATGTTTAATCAAGTAATGAAGGAGTCGACTAAACCGATGACCCTTGCGACGGCCTCGGTCAATATGGGCCAAAGCTATCTCGGCCTGAAGCAATACGAGTCTGCGCTCCTCGCCTTTCTCCAAATCCCCGTGTTTTATCCGCGACAAAAAATGCTCCTGACTCAATCGATTCTCGGGTGTGCGAAAGCCTACTATGGGATGGAGAACCTTCCAAAAGCCAAGAGCACTCTTGAAGACTTAATCAAAGATTATGCAAGCGCACCTCAAGTTGCCGACGCCAAAGAGGAACTTGAAAAAATTGCTAAACGCGAAAAAGCTTTAGCAGAACCCAAATAGGCTGACTGAAATCACTTTTATCCACTGAACCCACGAAACCACCTACCGATGAAATTTAAATACGCTTACCTCCTCACCCTCCTCGCCGCTAGTCTTTTTTGTGCAGTGGCCAGCCTTCAAGCCGCACCAGAAACTGCAGGCAAACCGGGGGCACCATCCCACACCAAAACACTTGGAGAAAAAATCGCCGAGGGCGGATGGGTCATGGTGCCGATCGCTTTCTGCTCGGTCGCCACACTCTATTTGATTGGTGATGGCTGGATCAAAACAGGCGCCAAGAAGATGGTTCCGCCTGATCAAGTTAGTGCCGTGAAGGACTATTTTCGGCAAGGAGACTATGTGGGTGCCTACGATTATTGTCGGGCCAACCCCTCCCCATTCAACAATGTTTGCGGAGTGGCAGTCAGCCTCCTTGGAGAAGGAAAAGAAGCCGTCGAGGAAGGATTAGTCGGGGAACTCGCCAAGGAAAACTCCCAATTAAATACCCAAATCAGTTACCTCTCGGTGATGGGTGTTTGTACTCCCATGATCGGTCTTCTCGGAACGGTAACCGGCATGATCAAAGCCTTTGCCACTTTAGGTAGTTCGGGCATTGGCGATCCGTCGAAGCTTTCCGAAGCGATCGGTGAAGTGCTCGTCGCCACAGCAAGCGGTCTATTCATTGCGATTCCCGCGTTCTTTGGTTATTATGTGCTCAGGAATCGTTCGATTAAGAGTATTCATGCAATTCAAGATAAAATGGCGGGCCTCTTACGGAAAATGCCCTACGACCAACTTGCTGGGGCCAACATCGGGACGGAAGAACTCTATGCGGGAACGCCCAATTGGATCGGACAAGAAGCTTCCAGCCCGACGGGTCAGCAATAATCAACCCCACCCATCCATCCGATGACACAATCAAACTCAGCGAACAGGGGGACTTACTAAAATGGCAGGTGGAGGAGGAGGAGCCGAAGGCGAACCCGAGTTTCAGATCGCCCCCATGATCGATGTGCTCCTCGTGCTCTTAATTTTCTTCATGAGCATTACGACCACCCAAGTACTGAAGGTTGATCAGTCGATCGCCCTTCCTCTGGCTCCAGATGCTTTAAAAAAAGACAGCACGCGCAACGAAGTGATCATCAATATTCGATGGGATCCCGCAAAGAAAAAGGCCGAGTACGTCTTGAACGAACAAGTTTTCCCAGACCTAGCGGACCTCAGCAAAGCGATCGCCGGCGCGAAAAAAACTGGGGAAACCAAGGTAACAACTTCTGACAACTCCTCCTTCAGGGTGGTGATTCGCGGTGATCGCGATGCTTCTGCCTTGAGTGTTTCCTTGGCCATGAACGCCGCTGCAGAAGCGGGAATCAGCGACATTTCTTTTTCTGCAGCCAACAAAGATTAACCCATGAAGCGTCTTGATCCAAGCTCCAACGAGGGGATGGTCGGTTTTCAGATTGCTCCGATGATTGATGTCGTCTTTGTCATCATGCTCTTTTTCATGGTCATGGCGGGAGCGGTGAAGGTGGAGAAGGAGCTAAATTCCCAACTCCCGGGTAATGCTGAAACATCCGCATCCACTGAGATGGCGGATGAAATGGTCATTGGGATCAGTGAGGCCGGCGAAGTCACCCTGAATGATGATCCGATCGATACACCTGAAAGTCGGGAATTACCGATGCTCAAAAACGCCCTCACTCGACTGAAACAGGCTGGAGATCAGTCGAAAACGCCCACATTGGTGACCGTTCTGAGCGAACCCAACGCCAAATACAGTCGCACCGTTGATGTCCTTGATGCTCTCGCCGTCGCAGGAATTACCAATGTCACCTTTACGGTCAGCGAACCCGAATAAGCGGTTTCCAGTGCGTGCGGAAGCGAATCTCACGCTCACCGATGCACCCGTTGGCTAGAGACTTCGGCAGGACCGCAGGGCTGACGTGGAGGGGAGATCTACTTGCGGGCCAAGCAGAGCTCCGCTTTGAAAATTCTGTCCCGCTGACGTGGATAACCTAGCAGTTTCCCCATTCCGAAGCGACACCGATCGCGACCAGCACAACGCAATGAAGGGCGCTTTGCCTAGGCCCGCTCGCCTCAGTGCCCTGCGGAAACTCTGCGAGACCGACTTTGCGACTCTGCTACTCCAGAGCCATTCCCCTCAAAATCGACACTCTTTTAATCAAAAATAAACACCTCAAAAGAACCATCCTTTAACCCATCCTTGATCAATACAAAAACCAACTGCCACCGTGAAATTGAAAGAACTACTACCCAATCACTTGGTCACTGACTTGCCGTCAGTCTGGAATCTTTCGGTGTGCTCGATTGACGAGGCAACAGGAACGATCGGATGCTTTCCCTCCACTCCCCCAGAAAACCTCGCCTTGATCAGTTCTCCCGCATCCGCAGGCGCGTGGTACTGATGGCAAGACGTACAATCCCACTGAATTCCTCCATTCAACCGTTGCATCGCGGCGTCCCGATGGACGTCCCCCCGCTTCATTGACTTCTGCGGATCCTCACCTGCCACCGTTTCCGGCGCCCGGTGACACTCCGCGCACAAGGCCTGCGCTGGAAGAAGGATATCGCTGGTCCGCTTACTTTTTATCGCCGCTCCGTGGCAGTCTATGCACGCCATGTGCCCGTGCGGTAAATGCGTAAATGGTCCGTGCTGAATCCATCGATCCGCAAAATTAGGAAGGGTGATTTTCGGCGCGTGACTCAAACTACCGGGCGCCACCGTGTGGCACTTTGAACACTCAGTCATAAACTTCGGACGATCCTCTTCCCCAACACGCGAGGCCGGTTCCCCCTCAAAGAATACCCGCTTTTCCATCGCGTTCAAATCCGCCAGTCCCCGCCGATCCAATTTCTTCACTTCCTGCTCCACACCCCGCTCAATTTCTAGGGGATCCGTCATCCCCTCCTCCCTGAAACTCCTCTCGAAAGAAACCCGAATACTCGACAGAAAAAGCCTCACTTTCTCCGCATCCCCATGCGGAATCCGCAAGTTCCCTAAGTTCGGTTGAAACTGCAAGGTATGGCAAGGCGCACAGTGTTGCTCATACTGAATCGGTTGCATAAATGCCCCATCCACCCCCGACCGATGGCAATCCGCACAGTTCAACTGGTGATCATGGAGCTTCGGCAAATCTCCCCGCAGATGTCTCTCGTGATTAAAACGAATCACTCCAGGATCCTTCGCCACTTCACTCTCATAAGCAAATGGCGGATGCCCCTTAGCATAGCTAGCAAATGCCGCCAAACTCCCTGCCTTTCGCGGGGGCGTTAAAAATCGCACCACCCCATCACCCAAATCCCGATTCTCTCCAACTGAGGGAATCTCCCTTTTCGCCGCCGAAACCATCGTCTGCTGAGCCCCTTTTAACGCCTGAGTGCTCGCATGGCAGGAAATACATGTCTGTTCACTCGGAACGGCCATCCGCCCCTCCCCCACATGCTCCTGATGACAACTGGCACACCCGGTCGCATGCACCAACGTCAACTCCTTCGTCCATGTCTGCATCCGCAAACTCATCGCCTGCGGAAGATGCAACGAGGAACCTCCATGACATCGAAGGCATGCCATGTCCATCGACGAAAAATTTCCCGCACCCACCTTAGAAATCTGGTCACCCCCTCTCACCGCGTGCGTAAATAATTGCGTCATCTTCGCCAGATTCTGGGGAGTCTCTTGATGACAAGCCCGACAATCGTTGGAAAAACTCGCGTGATTGCTCGATATCGCCCCCGGACTATAAATCTCATCCTTCCCCCAAAAACGCACCGCAACCGTCGCCCCAACGGAAAGAATCACCGCCAGAAGAAAGATTCGCCCCCGCAAAGTCCGTAAGTAATGCGGGCGCTGCGAATAGTCCACAACCCCCGAATAGCGGGACGAAATCTGCTTCTGATTGGGTTTTTTTTCGGCCATATTAAACTAACGAAAAATCAAAAATTGCCAAGACGACCACCCGTGCCAAATCGTCACCACCAGCAACCCAAACGAAGTCGGCACATGGAAAATCAACCACCCGTGCAACCAATGCTGAAACCGGGTTTGCCGATCCATCCATCGCCGCTCCTCACACCAACCCTCCACTCGATCAACCGCCACCCGCCACTCGGCCCCCACTCCCACCCGCACCGACGCGAACACTCCCTTGGCCCGCAAATCTGAACCAAGTCGGTGACTCCTCCCCGAACGCGCATCCAGATAGGGAATCGCCACCGCATCAAGGAACTCTCCCAGGACCTTCGCCGATTGATCCCCCCGCACATCGGCAACCTGCGGACCATGTCCACTGCGAAGACTCTCCCGTAATTCATGGACCCTTAAGAGGATTTGCCCACGCAAATAAGGAATTTGCTCAAAAACGACCTCCCGCGGAAGTTGGTCTTTCATCATCCGAGGAAGAAAATGCTGGAGCCCTAAACCCACAAAACCACTCACCATCACCACCGCATAAAGGAACATTAAACACTGGGCATAAAGACCTTGTACACGAAAGCCACAATGCAACAAGACCAGTGGCACCGTAAAAATAGTCAACCAAATATGAGCCTTTAACCAAAATCGGGTCTTCCCTATCGACCACCGCCGGCGCTTTTTCCGGATCCCTAACGCCGCCGCAAAAAGAAAAATCCCCAAGGCCAGCGACCCGAAAATCAAACCCAACGGGGTCGCCCCTTGCGAGTGAAGCCTTGGCGGGATACTCCCCAAAAAACTCGGCAATGGAAAGGGGAAGGGCAGAACTTCGGGACAATGATTCGCCAAATAAAGGGCAACGCACCCCACCGAAAACAACAGCGTCAAGATAAACCAAGGTAAGTGAGATCGATCGATTCGCATCAGTAAAAAGTCCCGAATAAACCCCTTCAGCCTATCTTTCTACCCCAAACTGACGAGAAAAAATTCGCGTTGTCTTCTGGACTTTACCGACTCCAAATTCTACTAGCGTCACATGCAAGTATTCAAGTTACCGGCTCGCTCCCTCTTCGGACTGATTTCCGTGGCGCTCATCACCCATAGTGGCGCCAGCGAAAATCCCCTCACCGCCAAGTTTACCACCGCATCCTCCTGCGCATCTACCAGCTGTCACGGCGGTGGATCCGCCCATAACGAATCTCTGGTCTACGAACGCCACGATCGCCACGCCTTCGCCGCGGGCATCCTTGCCAAAGGCACCGCACTCCGCATGGCGGAATCCCTCGGCATCACCGGCGACCTCGCGAAAGCCACCCAATGCAATGTTTGCCACTCCCCCATGCAGGGCGTGCCCCTCGATCGCTTGACCAAGGATGTTCGCCCCGATCGAGGCGTCAGTTGCGAATCCTGCCACGGCCCCGCCGAAAATTGGTTGCGCTTTCATACCCGCAGAGATGTCAACTTTGAACAAATTGTCGCCAGCGGCTTACGCGATATGAACTCCATCTACGGGCGCGCTAACTCCTGCGTCGCTTGTCATTTGAATCTCGACGATTCCCTCCTTCGTGCCGGTCACCCCGAACTTCATTTCGAACTCGATCGCCAACTCCTCGACGAGCCACCCCACTACACCGACGCCCGCCCTTCCCTCGGTCCTCGCCAATGGCAAACTGGCCAAGCCACCGCTCTTCGCGAACTCAGTTGGAAACTCGCCACCAAGCGCGAAGAAGAACTCGTTCCTCGCTGGAAAGCCCTCCACTGGCTACTCCGTAAAACCGAGGCGGGAAAAGCAACGCTCCCTGATCGCGGAGAATTTGCGGCCATGCAAGTCGCCGCCGATGAACTCGCCAAAACTTCCGCCAAAACCCTCTGGACTACGGATCAAGTCCGCTCTTTGCTCAAACATTATGTCAGCCTACAAGCTGAGTTCTCCGATCCCAAAGCGGAGAAAAAAGAACTCCGTCGACGTGCCGAAGTCTTAACTCCCGCCATCGATCGCCTCGCCCAAAATACTGGTAAAGCCTCTGCCAACAAAGCTTTCAGCATCGCCCTCGAAGAAGTTCGCATCCTTTCGTCTCAAGGAAAGGATTTCAACCCTTCCCAATTTGCCAACGCCTTAGCCAAACTCCAAATCGCCGAAGCCAAAGATTCCCAGTAACTTCGCCTCTCCCCCTACTCCATCGGATCGCGCGGAAATTTCGCGTAAGGCAACCTCGCCCCCCGATAGCTAAAGTTATCCGCACGAATCCGGTCCAAAGGAAGAAAATTGGCGCAACCGCTCGCCGTAATGAGATCGTCCTGATCTACCCCATCTCCAGAAACTCCTATCGCTCCCACGACTTGCCCATTCCGATACAGTGGAAAGCCCCCCGGAAAAATCGTCAACCCATTCGGCAAATTAGCATTCCCAGGAAAAGTTCCCGTCAACGGACTCGTCTTTAAACTCACCGCCTCCTGAAATCCAAAAAGCGGACCAGTCGGTTGCCCGTCAATCCCCGGTGGAAAAAATCGCTGCGCCAGAAACCCCACTGTCCGAGCACTTTCCGCCAACTGAGCGTTGGAAACAAATACCGCCGTCCGGGCCTTTTGGACAGAAACATCCCAGCTAAAAATCGTCGCCTCACCCACCCGAAAACATCCCAACACCTGCGGCGCCACTCCATTTTTAGCTGGGTTACTAACCACCGAAATAAAGACCTTCGCTCGCGTCCCCAAAGGCAAACGAATCCCCGCCCGCGTCTGACTGCATCGCAAGGCCGCTAACCCCAAAATCTGCGTGACCTCACTCGCCGTCAACCGGTCCGCCACCCCATTCACTTTTCCAGGAAGCGGATCGCTCCGAATCGGATTTCTCACCTGCCCCTCCACCCCATTCAAAGTCGCCGTCGGATAAGGATACACTGCCGGCGACGCCATCAACGGATAACCCGCCACCACCGCACCAATGCTTCCCAGTGAACGCGTACCTGTCGCCACCGGAAACTGACTCGGTGCCTGACTCACATAAGGCAACCGAATCCCATTGATCAAAACATTCGTCGCTAAAATCGCTTCACTCGGCCGAAATCCCGTCTGCCCAAATAACGCCACATCCTCATCAAGATCAGGCCCAGCCTTAAACCCCGTCGTCGCATCATTCTGCACCTGGTTCGCTAAAATCGCCGCCGCCGCACTCAGGTTCGTCGGACTCCCATCGCCAGTCACCCCAAGCCCACCCACCAACTCCCCATTCTTATAAAGCGGCACCCCCCCGGGCGAATCGTTCAATGAGGTCAACAGAATGTTTCCCCCACGAACTCCCGGCGAAATTAACCCCGTACTCGCGTCCCCGATCGCACTCGGCGTCGGCAACAAGCTTAAAGGCAAAAAACCTAGCGGGGCGGTCTTAAACCGATTCACATCCGAATAAAAAAGACTCGAAAACCCCACTCCCACCAAAGGCCCATTCGGCGTCCCCCTCACCCCAGGAGGAAAGTGCTGCTGAATAATAAACCCCGCCGTCCGCGAGGTAAACGATTGCTGGTTGCTACTCAAAAATGCCGCCGTGCCCGCTCGCGAAACCGCCCCCGCAATCACCCCTGCCGAGGGCGTTGCTCCCCCTTTAACATTCCAAACCCCCAACACAAATCCCTCTCGGTCCACAATCGAGATCACCGCCTGAGGATCAATCTGGGCCGCTCGGGTAATCGTCTGCGCAAAAATTTGCTGCACATCACTCAAGGTGAGTTGCTCCGCCGCCTGGATGTGTGGAAGAAACCCCATAAACAATCCGAGAAAGTAAAAATTTTTCACCCCTCTTTGAAAATCGCTTGCTCCTCTTCAGTCAAGAATTATCCATCGCCACCTTTCCTCTTTCCTGTTTGTCAAATCCTCCTTTAGTCGATCACAATCCCCCAATTGAATCCGCTTTATTAATGGTCATGTTCATTCTCATTCTCCATTCACTTTAGATGAAAAAAAGTCGTCGGCATCTTCTTTCAACTAGCGCCGTGCTTTCCCTAGTGAGCGTTACTTCCATCGCCAACGATTCTTCCCCCACCCCAACATCTGCTACTCCGCCACGCTTCGCTCGCTCCACTCCCACTCTCCGCTCCCCACAACCTCTCCCCGAGATTCCCCCTCAATCTCCCGCCCAATTCAATCCCGATCCCGGCGAGTGGAACAACCCAAAAGCCCAAACCGTCGAAGATAATCTCGCCAACCCGCTCTTCCCCGAAGGCTCTTCCGCCTACGGAACCGAACCCCTTCCCACCAGCCTCCGCCTCCCCAGAGATCGCGTCATCGGCCTCGATCCCATCAAAAATACCCTCACTTATCGCGAGTATCCCCTCGGTCGCGAAGGCCTCGGATTACTCCCCCAGAGCAAAGCTTGGCCAAGTCGCTGGCAAGTTCCCTTCCCCCATTGGCAACGCTACCATGACCCCAGTAGGGAAACCCCCTACATGTATGAGACGCCTCGCCTCTGGCATCCCTACAAACAAAGCCTTCTCAAAGGCGATCTCCCCATCCACGGCGAGGACATTTTTGTCAATCTCACCGCTAAAAATTTCTCCATCTTTGAATACCGTCGCCTCCCAGTTCCCAGCGGCGTCAGCACCGCCCAACCAAATAGCTCCGAATTCTTTGGTCGCGGCGAACAAGTCTTCTTCTCTAACGACACCTCCCTCTCCATAGATATCTTCAAAGGCGAAACCGCCTTCAAACCAATCACTTGGCTCGTTCGCCTCAATCTCGTTCAAAACGAAAACTGGCTCCGCGTTCGCGAAAATAATCTCGTCAACGTCTCCCCACTCGGAACCGATAACCTCAACACTTCTCCCCCGCCCAAAACAGGCACCATCCAAGCCGTTCCCCTCGCTCCCAATAGCGTCAACCCCGTCGGAGGCAACCCCGGTAGCTTTACCTCCACGGTCAACCCCGAAGACCTCTTTAATTACCTCGCTCCTCAACTCCAACCTCTCGGCGACGCCCAACCTCTCACCCCCATCAATCCCCCCGCCAACACCCAGCCAAAGCCTCCCCACAAAACCAAAAACCAGAATGACTTCGCGGGATCCCGCTACACGAGGCGCCATCGCGAATTCACCGCCCTCCAAGAAGCCTTCGCCGAAGTCCATATCACCGACCTCTCCGATAATTACGATTTCATCGCCGCTCGCGTCGGCACCCAACCCTTTGTCTCCGATTTCCGAGGCTTCATCTTCGCCGATTCCAATTTAGGGGCCCGCATTTTCGGCAACGCCGACAACAATCGCCTCCAATACAATCTCGCCCTTTTCAACATGTGGGAAAAGGACACCTACTCCGATCTCAATACTTTCGATTCCCGACACCAACAGGTCCTCATCGCCAATCTCTACCGCCAAGATTTCCTCTGGAAAGGCTACACCGCCCAAGCCAGTTTCCACATGAACCTCGACGGCGGGAGCACGCACTATGACAAAGTCGGCTTTCTCACTCGCCCAGAACCTTTTGGAACAGTTCCCGCAGGCGGCGATTCCCTCACCGATGAAGGCGGTCCCGCAGGCCACGATGTCAAAGCCTTCTACCTCGGCTGGGCGGGCGATGGCCACATCGGACGCTGGAATCTCACCCACGCCTTCTATCAAGTTTTCGGTCGTGACGAACTCAACCCCTTCGCCGGCCAAGAGGTTTCCATCAACGCCCAAATGGCCGCTCTCGAACTCAGCTACGATCGCGATTGGGTCCGCTTCAAACTCTCCGGCTTCTATGCCAGCGGCGATAGCAACCCCACCGACGACGTCGCTCGCGGCTTCGATTCCATCATCGACCATCCCCTCTTCGTCGGTGGTCCTTTTAGCTGGTATGTCCACCAAGGCTTCAACCTCGCGGGCACGGGAGTCGGCCTGAAACAGCGCGACTCCCTCATCCCCAACCTTCGCACCAGCAAAACCGAAGGCCAATCCAATTTCGTCAACCCAGGGGTGATGATCGTCGGCCTCGGCTCCGACATCGATGTCACCCCAAAACTCAAAGCTTTCGTTAATCTAAACTACATCTGGCTCGCCGAAACCAAGCCGATCGAATACGCCCTCCAAACCAATCGCATCCGCAACGATCTCGGCCTCGACGCCAGCGTCGGCATCAAGTTTCGCCCCCTTTTAACCGATAATATCGTCGTCTCCTTAGGCGTCGGCCTCTTTATGCCGGGGGGCGCCTACCGCGATATCTATCGTCGGAATACCATTCCCGTTCCCGGTTTCGGATCCCAAAGCGATCCAGGCCAAGTCGATAAAGTGCTCTACAATGGCTTTATGGCCGTGACTTTCCTCTACTAATCAACCGCTCGATCCGCCTCAACTGCCCTTCCTTCGATGCGACCTTTCACCCTTCTCCTCTGCTTCCTCATTCTCCTCGGCTTCACCCGCGCCGCGGATTCGCCCTCTCTCCCCTCCGGCTCGGGCCCCGCCATCTCGCCAGTCTCCACCCTCCCCACGCCTCCACCCTCCTC
>JBAWZW010000059.1:0-16726 GCA_037142835.1 Verrucomicrobiota bacterium | reverse complement strand
GGGGAGTACTTGGGAGGGCGGGGTACGGGAGCCGACGATTGCGCGTTGGAAGGGGCAGATTCCTGCGGGAAGTGTTTGTGATGCGGTGGCGGGAACGATTGATTTGTTGCCGACGGCGGTGGCGTTGGCTGGGGGGAAACTGCCGGAGGTGCCGGTGGTGGATGGCCGAGATATTTCGGGGATTTTGTTGGGGAAGAGCAAGGAGTCGGCGAGGGAAGCGCACTATTATTTTTCTGGATACAATTTACAGGCGGTGCGTCAAGGGCCGTGGAAGTTAGCGGTGATGCCTCAGCATGAAACGATGGGGCGAGGTATTTTGGCGGATGCGAGTGGGACAGCTCCGCGGCTTTACAATCTTGACGAGGATATTGGGGAGAAGCGGAACCGGGCGGGGGATCACCCTGAGGTGGTGGCGGAGTTACAAGCGTTGATTGTGAAAATGGGGGGCGAGATTGGGGGAGCATCGCCGAGCGCGCGTCGACCTGCTGGGGAGGTTACTCATCCGACAACTCTTTATCCGACAGCGGGAAAGAAGGTAAAAACGGAGGTGGTAGCTCCGCCCGTTCAGCCGTAATTTTGGGTGGAGTTAGGGGTTGGGACGGGTGATCTGAAAAATGTGGGCGGGATTTTCTGGGGTGAGTTTGACCCAGATTCGGGGGCCAGTTCTTTCGTAGGACTGGTTCTGGAGGAGGTCATGGATTTGGAAAGTTTGGGATTCTTCTGGGTGCCAAGGATCGCGAGGGAGATCGACCCAGGAGGTTTGTTCATGGAAGGGATCGAGGGAGACGATGATGAGGAGAACATTATCGCGATAGGCGGTGACCTTGCTGAAGGCGATGATTAGATGATGGTCGGCGTTTTCGAAGTGGAGATTTTTCAGTTGTTGGAGCGCGGGATTTTCGCGTCTGATTCGGTTGAGTGTTTTGAAGAATTCTTTGAGATTGCCTTGGGCATTCCAGTCGCGGGCTTTCCACTGATATTTTTCGGAGTCGAGATATTCCTCGCGGGCGAGTTGGGAGTAATCGTTGTCGCAGAGGGAAAGGAACTCTTCGAGATGATCGGGAGCGTTCCAGGTTTTTTTGGCGAGGCCGAGATTCTCGCAGAGTTCGAATCCGGAATAGATGCCGTAGATGGGGGAGAGAGTGGCGGCGAGGACGGCGCGGATGAGGAAGGCTGGGCGACCGCCGAACTGGAGGAAAGCGGGGAGGATATCTGGGGTGGTGGGCCAGAGGTGTGGGCGATTGACTTCGGCTAATTTTGAGTGGGTGAGTTCGTTAAAATAGTCGGTGAGACTTTGTTTGGAGTTGCGCCAGGAGAAGTAGGTGTAGCTTTGGGAGAAGCCCGCATTGGCGAGGGTCTCGATCATTTTGGGATGAGTGAAGGCTTCACTGAGGAAGAGGGTATCGGGAAAGCGGCGTTGAACGCGCTGGATTAGATACTCCCAAAAGGCGACGGGTTTGGTGTGGGGATTATCGACGCGAAAGATGCGGACGCCGCGGGTGGCCCAGAATTCGACGATGCTGGCGAGTTCGGACCAAAGGGCTGGCCAGTCGGGGTTATGAAAGTTGAGTGGGTAGACGTCTTGATATTTTTTGGGGGGATTTTCGGCATATTTGATGGAGCCGTCTGGGCGTTGGTAGAACCAGTGGGGATGGTCTTGGACATAGGGGTGATCTGGGGAGCAATTGATGGCAAAGTCCAAGGCCAGCTCCATGCCTCGGGAGTGAATTTCTTTGATGAGCCAGTCGAGATCTTCGAGAGTGCCGAGTTCGGGAGCGACGTCTTTGTGGCCGCCACCGTTCGGGCAGTTTTGGTGGCGATTCCCGATGGCATAAGGGACGCCGGGCTCGCCTGCTTGGGAAGTGACGGCGTTATTTTTTCCTTTGCGGGCGGTGAAGCCGATGGGGTGGATGGGGGGAAAGTAGATGACATCAAAGCCCATGGATTGGGCGTCATCGATGCGGGGGAGGCAATCGCGAAAGGTCGAGCCGCGGTCCTCTTTTCCTTCGGCGGAGCGGGGGAAGAATTCGTACCACTGGCTGAAAAGTGCTTGTGGTCGATCGACATAGAGCCGTGGGTATTCGGGTTGAAATGGTAATGGGGGTGGTGGAGCGGAAGTTTTTTTGAGTGATTTGGATGGTTTGACGGGGGGGAGATTGGTGAGGGCGGGATCGACGAGGTGTTGGATGGCGGGGAGATTGAGGAGATAAGTGGTGCTGTGGGATCGATCGGGATATTTTTCGATGAGGGCGAGGAATTCTGGGGAGTGGGATAGAGTGAGGATCTCTGCGGGGGAATTTTTGCGGATGGTTTTGGCGTAAGCGAGGAGTTGAGTGGCATCGGCTTTGGCATGGAGGGAGCGAGCGAGGTTGGAAGCGGCGTCGAGGAGGCGGGCGCCTTCTTCGATTTCGCAGGTCAAATCGGGAATTTGGGCGGTGGATTTGACGGAGAACTCGTGATGCCAGGAGAGAAAGGTGTCGCCCCAGGCTTCGACAGTGAATTCGTGGAGGGCATTTTTGGTGGGGGTGAAAGTTCCTGTATAGAGGAAGGGTTGTTGGGGGTGGGGAATCATGGGGGATTCGTTCCAAGGGAGATCGCCGACTGGTCGCCATTTGAGTAAGGCGCGGAGGCAATCGTGTCCGTCTTTGTAGATATGGGCAGTGACGACCAAAGATTCTCCCGTGGAACGTTTTACGGGGTAGCGTCCAGAGGACACGAGTGGTTGGAGATTTTCGATGACACAGCTAGGAGGTCGTGGCGACATAAGGGGAGATCATGAGGGAGAGGGTGGGGGAGTCGCAAGCGTGAGGTGATGAATGGCGGTGAGGCTCGCCAACTTGCGAGGAGAGGATTAGGAGTGGGGAATGGCCTACGAATCTTTTTCGCATTTTTTGGAAGCGTTGGAGCGAGCTGGGGAGCTCCAGCGGATCGCTGTGCCTGTGGCGACGGAGCTAGAGATTTCGGAGTGGGCGAATCGGGAGATGAAATCGTTGGACGGGGGGAAAGCGTTACTTTTTGAGAAGCCAACGATTAACGGGGTGGTGTCGCCTTTCCCGTTGGCGGTGAACACTTTAGGATCTAAGCGGCGGATGGCGATGTCTTTGGGATTGGGGGCGATCGAGGAATTGGCGAAGGAGATGGAGTTGCTTTTAAAAGCGAAACCGCCGACCTCGTTGAGGCACGCGTGGGCATTGGCGATGCAGGGGTTGGGATTATTGAATGCCAAGCCGAAGATGGTGAGGACTGGGCCGTGTAAGGAGGTGATTCATCTTTTTGATTCTGAGGAGAAAGGGGGTGATGGGGGTGGGGGATTGGCGACCCTTTTGAACCTACCAATTCTTCAATGTTGGCCAGAGGATGGAGGGCGATTTATTACCTTTCCGTGCGTGCACACAAAGGATCCAGATACTGGGGAGCGGAATTTGGGGATGTATCGGATGCAAGTGTATGATGATCGGAGTACGGGGATGCATTGGCAGGTGCACAAGGTGGGGGCGAGGCATGGGAAGCGGTACTATGAGAGGGGGGAGCGGATGCCTGTGGCGGTGACGATCGGTGGGGATCCTGCTTACACCTTTGCGGCGACGGCGCCGTTGCCTGATGGGTTGGATGAGATCATGTTTGCTGGCTATATTCGGAAGCGGTCGGTGCCGTTGGTGAAGTGTGAGACGAATGATTTGGAGGTGCCTGCGGATGTGGACATCGTCTTGGAGGGATACGTGCAACCTGGGGAGGTTCGGGCGGAAGGACCATTTGGGGATCACACGGGATTTTACACGCCGATCGATGAGTATCCGGTGTTTCATTTGACGGCGATCACCCATCGGAAGAGTGCTGTTTATCCGTGTACAGTTGTGGGGATTCCGCCGATGGAAGATTTCTACATGGGGACGGCGAGTGTGGCGATTTTTCTGCCGATTTTTCGGATGAACTTTCCTGAAATTGTGGGGTTGGCGTTGCCGGCGGAGGGGGTATTTCACAACCTCGTGTTTGTTTCGATTCGGAAGCAGTATCCGTGGCAGGCGTATAAGATCATGCATGGGTTGTGGGGGATGGGGCAGATGATGTTTAGCAAGTATATCGTGGTCGTGGATGAGGACTGCGACGTGCACAACACGAGTGAGGTGCTTTTTCGGTGGTGTGCGAACACGGATCCTGAGCGGGACACGACCTTTGTGAAAAGTCCTTGTGACGCCTTGGATCATGCGAC
This sequence comes from Verrucomicrobiota bacterium, assembly GCA_037142835.1. Taxonomy (GTDB): domain Bacteria; phylum Verrucomicrobiota; class Verrucomicrobiia; order Chthoniobacterales; family Chthoniobacteraceae; genus Chthoniobacter. The sequence goes on along the minus strand of JBAWZW010000059.1, from coordinate 12,516 downwards.
AACCGAGCCGTGTATGGGGACGCATATGGGGGTTGATGCGACGCGCAAGCTACCTGGGGAGGGATATCGGCGTGGTTGGCCGGAGTTGGTGCGGATGCCTGAGGAAGTGCGTGCGCGAGTGGCGGCGATGCGGTTGGGGGCTGAGGGGGGAGGAATCTCCGGGAAATAATTCTTTAAAATGTTGAAAACTTTTCATTGACACCGCAAAACGAAGTGTAGATAAGTGACCCGTCTGCAAAAATGTAGGCAATCAAACCCTAATCAAAAATTAGAAAACCAACCAAAAATGAATCAATCCATCATCAAGACGGCAACCGCGGGTGCGGCTGCAATGTCCCTTATCGCTGGCGCAGCTTTCGCTGGCGTCGCCGCTCCTTCCAAGGCAGTGGTCGCTCCTGTGTCTGAGTCCTTCTACAACGCTGGTGAGTTCAGCTTGAGCGCTTCGGCTCTCTTGGCTGCGCGGACTGGCACGCTTGGACCTAACTCCAACTTCTCGAACAGCACCGCTTGGGGCGCTGATTTGGAACTCGGCTACTTCATCACCCGCAACTTCGGTATCGCGCTCGAAGGCGAGTACGTGGCGATCGACCGTCCAGTGTGGGGCACTGCCCTCAATGCATACCTCCGCGCTCCTCTCAATGAGAGCAGCCGTTGGGCTCCATACCTCCTCGCTGGTGTGGGTGGACTTTATGGTGGCGGATATGGCCGTTTTGAAGGTCACGTCGGCGCTGGTATCGAATACCGCATCACCCCGAAGATCGGAACGTTCGTTGATGGCCGTCACACCTGGGTTGACGGACAGCATGACGTGCTCCCACAGTTCGGACTTTTCCGCGCTGGTTTGAAGTTCGTGTTCTAAGTAACGCTTAGACTCAGAAAATTCTGGACGCCAAGGCCTTGCGCTTTGGCGTCCTTTTTCTTTTTGGGGTTAAGGATTTTTGGTGGGGAGTGGGGAAGAAGATTCGCCGTATGGATGGTGCCGTCGTTTTGTCGATGGGGTTTCAAGGTTGACAGCGGTGGGGATGGTCAGCGAATGTGAGGGGGAATTTAGCCAATTGAGGGAAGATCTCCCGAGATGGCACCGGATTAAGTTTTTCTCTTTCTAATGAACATTCGCCTGCTTTTTTTGAGTCTTTTCTTTGGCTTGGTTGGGTTCTCTTGGGGATCGAAGCAAAGCCCCGTGATCGGGTTTTCGCTGGATACGCTGAAGGAAGAGCGGTGGCAACAGGATCGGGATACTTTTGTGGCGGTGGCGGAGAAGTTGGGGGCGAAGGTAATTGTGCAGTCAGCGAACAGCGATGACACGCGGCAAGTTCGGGATGTGGAAGCGTTGATTAGCCGTGGGGTGGATGTGTTGGTGATTGTGCCTCACAATGGGGCGGCGATGGCGAGGGCGGTCCGGTCGGCGAATCAGGCGAAGATTCCGGTGATTGCCTATGACCGGTTGATCATGAATGCGTCGATCGGCTATTATTTGACTTTTGACAATGTGAAAGTGGGTGAGGCGCAGGCGGCATATGCGGCGGAGCGATTTCCGAAGGATCGGAAGGCGCGGATTGTGAGAATTTATGGGGCGCCCACGGATAACAATGCGAAGATGTTTAAGGAAGGGCAGGATCATATTTTGGCTCCGCTGATTGCGGCGGGAAAAGTGGAAGTTTTGCATGAGGATTGGGCGACGGATTGGAAGCCTGAGGTGGCGAAGAAAATCATGAACGCGGCCTTGACGAAGTCTGGGAAAGAGATTGATGCGGTGATTGTGTCGAATGACGGGACGGCGGGCGGAGCGATTCAGGCATTGGCGGAGGATGGGTTGGCGGGGAAAGTTTTGGTGACTGGGCAGGATGCGGACTTGGCGGCGTGCCAAAGGATTCAGCGTGGGACGCAATCGATGACCGTGTATAAGCCGTTAAAGAACCTGGCGACTCGGGCGGCGGAGATTGCGGTGGAGGTCGCGAAGGGGGGGACGCCTGCGACCACGGCGAGTGTGGATAATGGGTCGAAGGTGGTGCCGGCGATTTTCGAGAAAGTGATTAGTGTGGATAAGGGGAATCTTACGGAGACAGTGATTGCCGATGGATTTCACAAGGCTGAGGCGTTGAAGTAACTTTTTTTGGGAGTGGCGTTGGCTGATGAAGAATGGGTGGGGCGTCCTCTTTTGGAGGTTCGCGGATTGACGAAGCGGTTTTCGGGGGTCGCGGCTTTGAGTGGGGTGAACTTTGATTTACGGCCCGGGGAGATTCATGCGATTTGCGGGGAGAATGGGGCGGGGAAGTCGACCTTGATCAAGTTGCTTTCGGGGATTCACCCCGTGGGAACCTATGAGGGGGAAATTTTCATCGGGGGGGAGGTGGTGGGGTTGCGATCGGTTCGGGATGCGGAGCGGGCGGGAATGGCGGTGATCACGCAAGAGTTGGCGATGGTGAATGAGTTGAGTGTGGCGGAGAACTTATTTTTGGGGCGTGCGCCGCGGCTGGGATGGCGGATAGATTGGCTAGAGATGCATCGTCGCGCGGCGGTGCTTTTGGGGGAGTTTGGGTTGGAGATTTCTTCGGAGACGTTGGTGGGTGACTTGGGGATTGGGCAGAAGCAGTTGGTGGAGATTATTCGAGCGATCGATAAGCAGACAAAGATCTTGGTTTTGGATGAGCCGACGGCGGCGTTGAGCGATGTGGAGGTTGGGGTGCTTCTTGGTCAGTTGAGGGAATTGAGGAGACAAGGGACGTCGGCGATATATATTTCGCACAAGCTTGACGAGGTATTTTCGATTGCCGACCGCGTGACGATCCTTCGGGATGGGCGGAGTATGGCGACGATGGAAACGGCGGAGACGACGATTTCTGAGGTGATTGAGCGGATGGTGGGGAGAGAGATTTCGACTTTTTTTCCTCGTGGGGAGCGTGTGGTGAGCGAAGAGATTTTGCTTTCGGCGGAGGGTTTGACGGTGTCGGCGAAGAAGGGATGGGCGCCATGTTTGCGGGGGATCACCTTTGAGTTGCGCGCTGGGGAAGTGTTAGGATTTGGGGGATTAATTGGGGCGGGACGAACCGAGCTTTTGTTGCATCTTTTTCGTGGTTGGGGGTATCGGCTGGGTGGAGAGGCGAGATTATTGGGCAAACCTTTGGTGGATTCTACGCCTGGCGATTCGATTGAGCGGGGGATGACTTTGGTGAGCGAGGACCGGAAGCGTGATGGGTTGGTGTTGGGGGAGACGATTGGGTTTAATCTTTCGCTGTCGAGTCTGCGGCGATTTACGGGGGTGGGGTGGCGGATTGACGCGGTTGCGGAAGCGGTGAGGAGTGAGGAGTTTTTCAGGGGGTTGCGGGTGAAGGCGTCGGGTTTGGATGTGCGGGTGGGAGGGTTATCGGGAGGGAACCAGCAGAAAGTGGTTTTGGGGAAAGCGTTGATGACAGAGCCGAGAGTGGTCTTGTTGGATGAGCCGACGCGGGGGATTGATGTGGGGGCGAAGTTAGAGGTTTATGAGTTGATCAATCGGCTGGCGGGGGAAGGTAAGGCGGTGATTTTGGTTTCGAGCGAGCTTCCGGAGTTGATGGGGATGAGTGATCGGATTATTCAGTTGGCGAAGGGGGAGATGGGTGGGGAATTTCGTCGAGGGGAGTGGACGGAGGAAAAGCTTTTGGGAGCGGCGATGGGGAGACAAGTTTGATGTTATTGATATGAGTCCACGAATTTTAAAGCGGCTTGCCTTGCCTGGGGTATTTTTGGTGATTTGCGGATTTTTTGCGTTGAGGGAGCCGGCATTTTTGGGGGCGCGGAATTTGACACAGTTGGTGGTGGAATTTGCGATTGTGGGGACCTTGGCGTTGGGGATGTTGATGATTTTGTTGACGGGACAGATTGATCTTTCTGCGGGAAGTGGGGTTGGTTTGGTTGGGGGAATTGCGGCGGTGTTGGTTTTTGAGCAGGGATGGCCAGCGCCTTTGGCGATGTTGGGGGCATTAGGGGTGGCGATGCTTTTGTGGTGGCTGATGGGGAGAATGATTGTGAGGGGAGGGATGCCATCGTTTATCATCACCCTTGGTGGATTATTGATTTTTAAGGGGCTTTTTTGGTTAGTGATTCAAAACTCCACGATTCCGGTGGCGCGTGGGGATACGGAGAATCTTTATTCGATGCTGACGACATACTATCTGCCTGCGGGGGTGGGACTTGGGTTGGGGGCGGTGATTGCTGGGGTGGTGGCGTGGGTGCAATGGCGTGGTCGGGTGGTGCGGCGCAGGTATGGGTTGCCGGTGATGTCGGAGGTGCGGGCGTTGGGGCAAACGATCTTCATGGCTGGGGCAGTTTTGGGGGTGGTGGTGATTTTGAATCGGTTTCGGGGGGTACCGCTGTCGTTATTGATTCTGTCGGCGACGGGAGGGGTGATTTATTTTTTGACTGAGCACACGCCCTTTGGTCGGGCGCTCTATGCGATTGGTGGGAATGAGGAGGCGGCGATTATTTCGGGGTTGGCGGTTGAGCGGGTGGTGATTGGGGCGTATGCGTTGATGGGGGTGGCGGTGGCTTTGACGGGTTTGATGACGACGGCGTATTCTGGGGCCTCGACGACCACGGTGGGGGATTTGATGGAATTGGACGCGATTGCGGCGTGTGTGATTGGGGGGACGGCGTTGAAGGGAGGGCGAGGCACGGTGATGGGGGTGCTTTTGGGGGCGTTGATTATGACGGCGTTGTTGAATGGGATGACGTTATTAGCGGTGGCGCCGGAGATGAAATTCATTGCGCGCGGGGTGGTGTTGGCGGTGGCGGTGTGGATGGATGCTCGGTGGGGGAGGTAGGTAAAAGGGTGGAGAGTGGGAGGGAAGCATGGCGAAGAATTAGGCTGGCGGGTGGGGGGTGGAGTTGGTTCGATGAGGATAGTTGAAGAGCACCCTATGAAGCATTCATTGCCTGATCAGTTACAGCGTTACTTGGACGAGAAGCCAAAGATCCATGCCACGGCGTTTGTGGCGTCGACGGCGAATTTGGTGGGGGCGGTGACGCTTGGGGAGGAATCGAGCGTGTGGTTTCAAGCGGTGTTGCGGGCAGACATTGAGGAGATTGTGATTGGGGCGCACTCGAATATTCAGGATGGGGCGGTGGTTCACTTGGCGGATGATTATGGGGTGAGGGTGGGGGAGTGGGTGACCGTGGGCCACAAGGCGATTTTGCATGCCTGCACGATTGGGGATGAGGTCTTGGTGGGGATGGGGGCGATTATTTTGGATGGGGCGGAGATTGGGGCGCGATCGATTATTGGGGCGGGGGCCTTGGTGACTGGGGGGACGAAAATTCCTCCGGGATCGTTGGTATTAGGATCGCCTGGGAAAGTGGTGAAGACGCTGGGGTTGGAGGAGCAGGGGAAGATTAAGGGCTGGGCAGAGAAGTATGTGGCCCTTTCTCGGGCTTATCTGGAGCGGGGAAAGTGGAATCGGTAAGGTGTTGGGGAGTCTAGGTTTAGGTGGATTCGGGTGGGGCGTCACTGGCACCGGGGGTTTTGGTGGTGGCGATTTTATGGAGATGATCGTTGATGATCTGAGATAGGGTTTCGGTGTCGTTGGGGAGAACTTTTTCGGAGCGGAAACGTTGAAAAATTTTCTCGGTGGTCTGGCGGTGGTCGTCGGACCACTGGGCAACGGTGAGGTCGGCGGCCTTCATGATGGTTTCTAATTGGGAGGTAAAAATCACGGGGCGATCTTGGCGGGCGTGGGTGCGATTGATGAGGTAGCAGAAAGTGGCGAAGGCGCGATCGAGGAGGATCCAGGGGAAATCGAGGGCCTTGTAAGGGCCGACGGAGAGGGCGGTGCCACCGAGATGCAAGCGACCGAGGAGAGTGGTGTTGACTTTGATTTCGGGGCGGCTGGTCCCGGTAAAGAAGGCGACGGCCGTTCCTGTGGCGGTGCCGACGATGGTGGGGATTCCGAGGGCGTGGCCGAGGGTGAGCATATCCCAAGCGACGCCTGCGGCGGCTCCCGCGATGGCTCCGGCGAAGATGAGTTGGTTCCGGGTGAGGCCAAAGGCTTTCCAGGTTTCTTCGCTGAAGAGATCGTGGTCGAAAGTGGCTTGGGGAGATTCGATGGAGCGATGCTCGAAGCAGGCGCAGATTTTGGTGTGGGTGAGGGTTTCGCGATTTCTGAGGGTGGTGGCGAAAGTGGATTCGAGGGATGCTTTGTCGGTGGCCGAGGTATTGCCGGGGCGCCCGACTTCGGAGTAGCCGAGGGAGAAAGAGAGGAGATCGGTGATGAGACGGGCGGAGTTTTTTAAGCGATCCGACCACTGATTTTCGAGGATTTTGATAGCGGATTTGAGGCGAGGTTTCCAGTTTTGCTCGATTTCGGCGAGGGCCTCGAGGAGTTCGATACGATCGGCGAAAGTGGCATGGTGGGCATTAAATTCGCGGATGGCATTGAAGTGGAGGCTGAGCTGGCGTCTCCAATCTTGGACATGATCGGGGCGGTGGGTGGGATTGATGATGGCGAGTCGGGGCTGACCGGTGAGGCGAAGGATTTCCATTTCTGCCTGATGGATTTCGGTGAGGGGTTCGGAGCCATCGACCACATAGATGATTCCTGCGCCCTCGACGATGGGTTTGAGGAGGTGGCATTCAGCGGTGAAGGCATCGTTTCCGTGGTACTTGGCGAGGAAAGAGCGAAAGGCGGTGAGGGGATCTTTGGAGGGCGGAGATAATTGAAGAAGGTCGAGAGTGGCGAGAGGATTTTGGAAGCCTGGGGTATCGTAGAAAGCGAAAAGGTCTTTGAGATGAAAGAGTTGGCAGACCACCGTTTCGCCAGCGGTGGGGCTGATGCGGACTTGATCATTTTCGGCGAGGGTGGAGAGAACGGAGGATTTGCCGTGATTGACGGCTCCGACGACGGCGAAAGTGGGGATGGAAAGGAGAGGGGCGTTCATGGGTTCCACTTTTCGAGGCTGAGGGAGAGGTGATGGATGGCTTGGAAAGTTTTCCAGTTGGACCATTCTTGATCGGAGACGGGTTGGAGAGGGTTTTCAGAGTCCTGTCCGGCGAGGAGGATGATGAGTTCGGTGGAGGGGTGGAGGTGGGCGGCGACTTCTTTTAAAAAGAGGGCGATGGCTTTGATGGGGGAGCGGCGGGAGCGGATGAGGACGACCACGGCTTGGGGTGGGTTGGTGGATTGGGGAAGAGCGGTGAGGGTGGCGAGGATGGTGGCATTGGCGCCTGGGTGATCGATGGGAGTGACGAGGGTCTGAGTGGTGGACCAACCGAAGCGGCTTTGGAGGTAATCGGTGGGTGAAGCTGAGCAAGCAGAGAAGTCTTTGGAGAGGAGGAGGATAGCGGAGCCACTGGATGAAGGTCGGGGATCTGTTGGGGGTGGAAGGGGTGGGATGAATAAGGGTTGGGTGGGGGTGGTGGCGATGAGGGGACCGGTGAGGTGGCGGAAAAGACTGAGGCACCGGCCATGATTGAAGGGGAGGGATCGGAGATGGGATTGGAGTTTTCGGTGGAGGAAGAAGAGGAGGAACGCGCGAAAGAAAAGACCGTAGAAGAGGATGGAGTAAGCGAGGAAAGGCCACCAGGAAGTGCCTGCGGTGCCGAGAGTAGCGGGCATGCCGTCGATATAACTGAAGTGGGTGGCGATGATTTCGGGTGGAGAGGGGTGGGGATTGGGGAGGATCCAGGACCATGGGGAGGCGAGGAGGGAGACGAGGTGACTGACGAAAGCGGGGCTGAGTTGGATGGTGGATTGCCAACCGAAAGCGAGGTCGGTGGCGGCGATATGGGCGAGGAGCGTGGCGAGGATGCCGAGGTTGAAGGCGAGGGTGAAGATTTGGGTAACGATCAGGGGGGGCCAAGGGATGATCGAATGGTAGACGCTGCCTTTTTGGGCGAACTGGGAGAGGGCAACGCGGAGTCGATCGCGATCGGTGGCGGGGAGTTTGTGAATGAAGCGGTTGGAGAGAGCAACGAGGGTGGAGCGGAGGGGATGGAAATCTTCAAAGAAGCCAGTGGTGGAGCGGATGAGGCTGAGGAGAAGGAAAACGAAAAGGAGGAGGAATTGGAGGCCGAGGGTGGAGAAGAGAAACCAAGTGACATTGATGGGTTCGGTGCCCCTGTAGTGGAGGAGGGTGGCGGTGAGGCTACCGCCGAGGAGGAGACCGAGGAGGGAACCGAGGCTGGCGATGGCTTTCCAAGAGGCGACACAACGCAGGCCTAGACTGACCTCTTTGGCGGAGGATCGGTGGGCATTGAGCCAAGCTTTAAAGACTTGGGGGCGATCGACTTGAGCTTCTGGGGGGAGTTTGGGGGCGAGGTGTTCGGTGAAGAATTCAGGGCCGTCCGTCTCGCCAGCGGGGCTGGCGAGAAGTAATTCGAAGTCGATGAGGTCGGCCGTTTTCCAAGTTGGGGATGCACACACGCCTTTGGTTAGCGGAAGAGCGGTGAGGTGTCAGCGAGGAACTGCTCGCGACTGTGGGGCAGCCGAATCAGAGAGCGGCGGTGAGCTTAACGATTTGGGCAAAGTCGCGGGCGACGAGACTGGCACCACCGACGAGAGCGCCATCGATGTCAGGCTGGGCCATGAGTTCGGCGGTGTTGGCGGGTTTGACGCTGCCGCCGTATTGGATGCGGACTTTTTCCGCGGTGGCGGCGTCGGAGATTTCGGCGAGGACCTTGCGGATGAAGGCGTGGGCGCTTTGGGCTTGTTCTGGGGAAGCGGTGCGACCGGTGCCGATGGCCCAAACGGGCTCGTAGGCGAGGACCGTCTCGGTGAGGGTCTTGGGATCGAGATCTGCGAGACTTCCGCGGAGTTGTTTTTCGAGGACTTCTTCGACGAGACCGGCGTCGCGTTCCGTGAGGGTTTCGCCGATACAGACGATGGGTTTGAGGGAGGCTTCGTGGGCGGCTTTGGTTTTGAGATTGACCATGGCATCGGTCTCACCGAAGAGGGCGCGGCGTTCGCTGTGGCCGAGGATGACATAGCGGACAAAGAGTTCGCGGAGCATGGCAGCGCTGACTTCGCCAGTGAAAGCTCCGCCCTTTTCCCAATGAATATTTTGGGCACCGAGTTTGACATTTTGGACATTGTCCAAGCGAGTGGAGACTCTGGACAAGGCGGTGAAGGGTGGAGCGATGACGATATCGAGGCGTTTTTCGTCGGCGACCTCGAGGAGGAAGGTATCGAGGTAGGAGTCGGCCTCCCCGAGGGTCATGTTCATCTTCCAATTGGCTGCGATGATTTTGCGGCGCATAGCGGTGGTCGGTGGTCGTCGGTGAGTTTACTGGTCGTTGAGAGCGGTCACGCCAGGAAGTGATTTGCCTTCAAGGAGTTCGAGGGATGCTCCTCCGCCGGTGGAGGCGTGAGTGACTTGATTAATCACCCCGAATTTTTTGGCGGCGGTGGCGGTATCGCCGCCTCCGACCACCGTGATGGCACCGAGGGCGGTGACGGCGGCGATGGCTTGGGCCATGGCGCGGGTGCTACCGGAGAAGGCGTCGAATTCGAAGACTCCGGGAGGGCCGTTCCAGATGATGGTTTTGGCGCGTTTGATGACTTCGGCGAAGAGTAAGCGGCTCTCGGGACCGGAATCGAGTCCTTCCCAGCCGGCGGGGATGCCCTCTTTGTCGGAAGCGGCTTGGGTTTGGGCATCGGGGGCGAAGCGATCGGCGATGACGAAGTCGACGGGGAGATGAATCTTCACTCCTTTGGCTTTGGCTTTATCGAAGAGTTCTTGGGCGATTTCGGCGCCCTTGGGGTCGAAGAGGCTGTTGCCGATTTCCATGCCTTCGAGGACTTTTTTGAAAGTGAAAGCCATGCCGCCGCCGATGATAATTTCGTCGGCTTTATCGAGGAGATTATTGATGAGGGGGATTTTGTCGGCGATTTTGGCTCCACCGAGGATGGCGAGGAGGGGGCGGGCGGGTTTATCGAGAACGGCGGCAAAGGCTTGGAGTTCCTTTTCCATGAGGAGACCGGCGGCTTTGATGGGGAGATCGACGCCGACGACTGAGGAGTGGGCACGATGGGCGGTCCCGAAGGCATCGTTGACATAGATTTGGCCGAGTCGGGAGAGACTGGCGCGGAAATTGGCAACGGCGAGGGGATCGGCGGATTCTTTGGTGCCGTCTGGGCGTTTGACTTGGCCTTCTTCCTCGATGTGGAAGCGGAGATTTTCGAGGAGGATGACGCCTCCCGGTTGGAGGGCGGCGCAGGCGGCTTCGGTTTCTGGGCCGACGCATTCGGTGAGGAATTGGACTGGGCGACCGAGGAGTTCGGCGAGTTTTTTGCTGACTGGGCGGAGGGTGAGTTTCTCGACGTGCTGGCCATCGGGGCGGCCGAGATGACTGGCGAGGATGACTGAGCCACCTTTTTCGAGGATCAGCTGGATGGTGGGGATAGCAGCGGCGATCCGCTGGGTATTGGTGATGTCACCGGTCACCTTATCGAGAGGGACATTGAAGTCGACGCGCACGAAGACGCGTTGGCCTGCGAGGTCGAGGGAGCGCAGAGAGAGTTTTGGCATAAAGAGTGGGGATGGAGAGGCTTAGAGGCCTTGGCTGACGATATATTTGACGAGATCGACGCAGCGGTTGCTATAGCCCCACTCGTTGTCGTACCAGCTGATCAATTTGAAGAAGCGGTTATTGAGTTCGATGCCGCTACCGCCGTCGAAGATTGAGCTATGGGCATCGTGGATGAAATCCGTGGAAACCACTTCATCGGTGGTGTAGGCGAGGATTCCTTTCATGTAGGTTTCGCTGGCCTTTTTCATGGCGGCGCAGATTTCGGCGTAGCTGGTTTCGCGGGTCGTTTTGACCGTGAGATCGACTACGGAAACCGTGGGGGTGGGGACGCGGAAGGACATTCCCGTGAGTTTGCCTTTGACTTCGGGAATGACGAGACCGACCGCGCGAGCGGCGCCGGTGGTGGAGGGGATGATATTGATGGCGGCGCTGCGTCCACCCTTCCAGTCTTTGCGGCTGGGAGCGTCGACCGTCTTTTGGGTGGCGGTGTAGCTATGGATGGTGGTCATGAGACCTTCTTCGACGCCAAAGCCTTCGGTGAGAAGGACATGAACGATGGGTGCCAAGCAATTGGTGGTGCAGCTGGCATTGGAGATGATGTGATGGTCGGCGGGGAGATATTTTTGGTGATTCACGCCCATGACCACGGTGATATCTTCGTCTTTTCCTGGGGCAGAAATGATGACTTTTTTGGCGCCGGCGGTGATGTGTCCGCGGGCTTTGGAGGCTTCGGTGAAGAGGCCAGTGGATTCGATGACGATATCGACGCCGAGTTCTTTCCAGGGGAGGGCGGTGGGGCCTTCCTTGACGGCGAGGCAACGGATTTCGTGGCCATCGACCACGAGGAGATCATCTTCGGCGAGATCGGGGTGGGATTTTTTGCTGTAGACCTCTTCTTTGGCGCGGCCTTGGGTGGAGTCGTATTTGACCAAATACGCGAGGTTATCAGCGGGGACGAGGTCATTGACCGCGACCACTTCGATTTCTGTGCCGAGAAGGCCTTGGTCGCAGATTGCCCGAAAAACGAGGCGACCGATGCGCCCGAAACCATTGATGCCGATTTTGATCATATTTTGTGAGAGTCGATGAGGTTGATTGTGTGTTGGTTGCGAAAAAGCCCGCTAGTCAAGCGGGGGAGCGGGGTTTCGTCAAGGGTGGAAGATACTTCTGTGGGCGAAAGGGGGGATTAGAGGTGGCGCCGTTTTTGCAAGCTGAGGCAAGCGATGGTATAAGCGAGGAGAGTCCAGAGGGCGTGACTGAGGATGGCGAGGAGAGCTGGGCGGGATTGGGTGAAGAGATCGCCGGTATGAAAATCGCGATCGGGATCGAGGTTTCGATAGGATTGGTGGTGGTCGCTGAGGAGTTGGCCGCTGAGGGATTTTTGCCAGAGGAAACTGGTATCGACGATGGTTTGGGCGCTGAAGGCGGGGGAGAGGTGGCTGACGGCGAGGACCGTGGGGGTCATTTCTGTGGGGGGGACAGTGCGACCGGAGAAGAGGATTTGGGGGATGAGGACGATGGGGACGAGGATGACGGCTTGGGTGGGGGTGCGGGCGAGGGTGGAGATGACGAGGCCGATGCCGACTCCGGCGAGGGCAGTGCCGAAGAGGGCGATGATTTGGAGGGAGACCGAGCCGTCGCGGCCCCCGCTGGCGAGGAGGATTACGAGGTAAAGGAGGAGGGATTGGAGGGTGGTGATGGAGGCGAGAAAGAGGTATTTGCTGGTGAGATAAGTGAGGGTGGAGACACCGACGAGACGTTCTCGGCGATAGATGGGCAATTCTTTCACGACCTCTTGGGCGGCGTTACTGCAACCGAACCAGAGGGTGGCGAGGTAGGCGAAGAAGAGGGATAAGGATCGATCGTTGCTGACCCAGGCGACGAGAGTGGCGATGAGGAGTGGTTGGCCGAGGAGGAGGAGAAAGTTTTTTTGATCAGAGGAAAGGATGGCCCATTGGCGGGCGAGGAGGATGGGGAGAGTGGAGGGTCGAGGTGGGGGGGTGTGGGGAGGCGAAAGA
>JBAWZW010000058.1:0-16915 GCA_037142835.1 Verrucomicrobiota bacterium | reverse complement strand
CTTCTGTACGGATTCGAAGTCACCCGGACTTGAAATCGGAAATCCGGCCTCGATCACATCCACACCAAGTTTTTCCAGCTGCCGGGCGATTTCGACTTTTTCCACGGTTTTGAGTGAAGTGAGTGGAGGGGGGGAGGCTAGGGGTTAAGGCCCTGATGGGAAGCGATCTCGGGATGATTTACCGTTGGTAGATGGGGAGAAAGTGGTTCTTCACGGCGAGGGCAAGAATAGCCATGGAGGCGGTGTATACTTTGCCTCCGCCCTCGTCTTGGCCTTGAAAGGAGCCATCGGCATGCTGTTTGGGGAGAAGCACTTGAGGGACGATGCGTTTCGAGGCCTCGGCGTATTTTCCGCCACGCTGATACATGGCTTGGGCGTAGTAATACTGGGTGTAGAAAAGGTGTGGCGGGGTTTTGACATCGCCCGTGAGCAGATGATTGGACGCGGCGATGGTTTGGTAGTCGTCATATCGTCCGCAGACCTGCATGGCGAGTAGGCCTTCGGCGGTGGTGGAGATTCCGAAGCCCCGTGTGGAGTAGCCAAAGCCGCCGACGTCTTTTTGATCGCGGCCTTTTCGATCTGGAGCCTGCTGATACTTGCTTTTGATAAAGGTCACCGCGTTGTCGATGGCTTGGTGGGGCACTTCGAGGCCGGCATTTTGGGCGGCGCGCAGGGCCATGACCTGCCAGCAGGAGATGGACATATCGGCGGTGGGCATATCGGGTTGGTAATGCCAACCACCTGAGGATGAGGGTTTTTTGGGGACGTTTTGTGCCCGTAAGATGAGGTCGATCGCCAGTTTGAGTTTTTCGCGAATGCGGGCGTCCTGCTGGTCGTCGGCCGCCATGCCGACCATTTCGGCGAGCATGAGAGTGGTGATGCCGTGTCCATACATGCGAGAGCTGTCGCCTTTACCGAAATAACCCTCCTCCGTCTGGTTTTGGGGGAGGAGGATGAAATCGAGGCCTTTGCGCATGGCCTGACCCTCGGGCGTGGGTTCGGTGGGTTGATGACCGCAGGCGGCGAGGGCGAGGATGCTCAGCGAGGTCATGGCGGTGGGAAATTTCTGGCCGAAATCGCCTTTGGGCATGGTCTGGGAGAGGAGAAAGGTGGTCGCTAATTTTAGGGCGGCGTCGATTTGGGGATCATCCGCCCTGACCTGCGTGGCGAGGGAAAGGCAAGTCGCCAAGGAGAGCCAGAGGGAGGGGCGCGAATGTTTGAGGACCCGCGCTGGTTGTTGGGGGAGGGTGGTCTGGTTCATGGGTTCCTTTGCGGTGCTGGGGTGCGATGCTTCTCAAAGCGGATGAGAGGCGCAGCGCGTCATCTTGGGGAGGCTAAAGGAGGGGGGCGGTCAGACTTTTTCAGGGACGACAAAGGAGCCACGGTATTCGCGGGTGAGAAGATGGTCGGCGTCGGGGTTGCCGATGAATTTCTCCGTGGTTGGATCAAATTGTAAATGGGTGCCAAAAGTGAGTTGCTCGGTGGTGAGGTCGATTTTGTTGGCGGCGAGATGGGTGGTCAACCGATCGAAAGAATCCTTGGCGTCTTGGTTGCCTTTGATCTTTTCCGCGATCTCCCCCGGTGGGGATTTTTTGCCGAGCCGATAGGCGATATTTCCCGTATGGCAGAGCGCGCTGGAGATGTGGCCATCGAGAATCTTTCCATGGAGATCGGCGGTTTTTCGGCTGCGCACCGCATGGAGAAAATTGGCGTAGTGGCTTCCTGAAGACGGTGGAGAAAACTTTTTCAGCTCCTTCCCGTTGGCGTCGAAGGCGATCGCGTTGTCGTAGTCGGGGCAGAGGATGTGGCCGTTTTCGTATTGGACGATCACGCCGACGCTGGCGCCGCGATACTTGTCCATGCCTTTGGCGTCACTGGCGGAGGGCAACCCTCGGACTTCAAAAATCAGCGGGGCCTTTTTGTAGTCGTGGAAAACGATCAGGGAATTGGGTGTCTCGGCATCATCGAGGTAGCCGAGACGTCCGCCGATGGCGAAGACTCCGGGCGAGAGGGCTTCTTCGCCGAGAAAGCGGCGGGCGATGTCCATTTGGTGGATGCCTTGGTTGCCGAGGTCGCCGTTCCCGGTGTTCCAGACCCAATGCCAGTCGTAATGGAGGCGGGAGCGGGTGAGGGGGAGTTTGGCGGCTGGGCCGCACCACAGGTCGTAGTCGACCGTGGCAGGGGCGGCTTGTGGACCGTTGACCATGCCAATGCTGGGGCGTCGTTTGTAGCAAAGTGCGCGAGCGTATTGGAGCTTGCCGAGGGGTTCATTTTTCACCCATTCGAGCGCTTGGGCGATTCCTGCACCGGAGCGGCTTTGCACGCCCATCTGGACGATGCGCTGATGGACGGCGGCGGCTTTGACGAGTTGTCGACCTTCCCAGACGTTGTGGGACACGGGTTTCTCCACATAGACATCCTTTCCCGCTTGGATCGCCCAGATCGCGGAGAGGGCGTGCCAGTGGTTGGGCGTGGCGATAGAGATAACGTCGATCTCTTTGCTTTCGAGCATTTTCCGGACATCGGCATAAGGTGTCGCATTGTGGCCTTTGGTCGCGAGTTGCGCTACGCCTTTGTCGAGAACAGCACTATCGACATCGCAGAGGGCGACGATGCGTGCGCCTTTGCAGTTGAGGTAATTGCCGATGTGGTCTTGGCCTCGCCCGTTGAAGCCGACGATGCCGATGCGGATGTCGTCATTGGCGCCCTCGGCGGCGGAGTAAAGGCTAGCGGGGAGGGAAAGCGCGGAGACTGTGGCGATGGAAGATTTAAGAAAACTGCGGCGGGTGTGCATCATAAGGAGAAGGGATGGGGTGGAGTGGCGGGGTGAGGTTCAGGTAGCGCTTGGGTAGGCAGAGTGTGGATATTGATTGCAGGAAAGTGGCTGGTTTGGAGGAGGTTGGGAGCTATTTTTCAGTTTTCGCGTAGTCGGCAAAGTGCTCGGCGATCTTTGCCTGTGGAGCGTCGCCGGTGTGGAGGATGATCCGGTATTGGAAAGTCACGCTCTGACCGGCGGGGAGTTTGAAATCGCCCGTTCCGGCGGGTTGCGTCTTGTCCATGTCGTGTTCGCAAAAGGGATTAGCGGCGAACAAACCGTAGTCGCGGGCGTGCCAGCGGGTGGGGTGGCGCGGATTTTTTGGATGATCGAAAATAGCGATGCCGACCGTCTTTCCCTCCACCGGTCCTGAGTAGTCAACCCAGGCCGCTTTTTTGCCCCACGCTTTGGCGTCGGTGTCGCCCATCGAATTGACAATCTTCCCCTCGCCGGGCTTTTTGTTGGCGCCGACCAGTCGCATGGATTCGGCGATCCGCAACGCCATGGTGCCTTCTTTGGTGTCGCCAAAAGTGACATCCTTTTCTCCAGCGGTGAGGGTGACGGTGAAATCGATGATGCGGTGGGCGCCCTCTTGGACGCGAAAGGTTTGTACGCTGGTCACGGGCACAGTGCCGTCGGGGGCGACCCAGCGGAGTTGATCGCGGATCAGGCCTTCTTTTTCGCCGCTTTTGATTTCGAGAAACTTGGTGTGCTCGATGCGTCCGTGGGTTTTATCGAGTGGTTTGCCTGGGGGAACTTCCGTCCAGAAATCGAGGTGATTGACCGACCCGTGGGCGAACCAGAGTGAGCGGTGATGGAGGTGATCGCGCTCCTCGCCTGGGGTGTCTTTCATTGGCCAGTCGCGGGTCATGGGGGCGCCGCTGGGGCCGATCAGGGGATAAAAATACACGTGGGGAGCGCCAGTGAAACAATACTCGGTGAAAAGTGTGCCACCGATTTCGACGCGAACTTTGTCGGGGCCTTCTTTGAGGACGACTGCGGTCCATGCGGTGTTGGCGAGGCTCAGCAGGAGCAAGGCGGATCGGAGAAAGGAAGCGACGTGCATGTTTATCGAATCTAATCAGTAGTGATCTGGGAACAAGGAAACATCTGCGGGTGATGTGCGGAGAGACTGAGGAGAGACGTGGTGAGAAGAAGAGGGATCTGGTTTCAAAAAGAGGGACATGAAGAATGGATGGTGGGGATTTAGGGAAGAATCTCAGGCGGAGCGGGTTGAATCTTTTTGATGGGGGAGGAGAGATCGTAGATTTCGCCCCAATCGCCTGAGGCGACGAGTTGGACCTGACCTTTCCAGGGTTGGGTGGATTGAGGATAGGCTTGGTCTTCGAGGCGACCCCAGAAGAGGTAGCGAACGCCGAGTTGCTGACTGAGTTCGCGCCAGCGTTCGTGGCCGAGAAGGAGGGCATCGAGATTGAGGGATGGTTGTTCCCAGTCGAGGCCGTGACTGATGACGTGGCCGAGGTAACCGAGGGCCATTTTGCGTCCCGAGAGGAGGAGGGGATGATTGTAGGTGGGAGCGCCGACGAAGCGCTCGGTGGGGGGAATGGAGTGGAGGGCAGAGGCGACGCCATCGAGTTCTTCGCGACTGGCGATGGGGTAGCCTTGGGGTGAGGAATCGAGGCCACCGAGGGTGGAGAGGAAACCGGAGAAAAAGAGGGCGAAGCAAGTGAGAGCGCGGGCGGGGAAAGACCAATGGGCGAGGAGTTCTGACCAGAGCACGGGGAGAATGGTGAGGTAAGACCAGACGATTAATTTGGTATTATCCCACTCCCAAGGGGCGAACTTAAAGAGCGAGCAAAGGAGGAAGACGAGTAGGGAAGGCAAGAGGATGGCGGCGGGCCAACCGAAGGATTTTTTCTTCCAGAGAGTGAAGAGGAGGAGGGCGATGAGGATGGGGAGAATCCCGAAGTTGAGTGGCCAGAAGAGGACGCCGGCGAAAGTGCGGGCGGGTTCGCCGAAGGTGAGGCGACACCAATCGACAAAGGGTGGATCGTCCCACATCCAGCCGAGTTTTACTCCGAGAACACTGGCGCCGTGGAGATGGCCGGTGACGAGGAGGACGAGGGTGGAGGCTGGGATGAGGGCGAGGGCGACGAATTGGAGGAGATCGCGACGGATGGAGGGGAAGCAGATGAACCAGCAGGCGAGGAGGAAAGAAAGGAAAAGAAAAGTGTGGAGATGAAAGAGGGGAAGGGAGGAGTAGAGGAGGAGTTGACCGGGTCGAGAGAGCAGTGGGGAGGAGGTGGTGATGAACCAGCGGAGGCGCCAACTGATGAGGAGGAGGAGGCCTGCGGGGAGGGCGAAGAGGAGTCCGCGTTGGGTGGCGAGGAGGGCGAGGGCGAGGCTTTTCCAAGCGAAGATGCTTTGGAAGTCGGCGAGTTGGGCGGTGAAGAAAATGGGAAAAGCGAAGAGGCCACCGTTGGCGAGGAAGCCGAAGAGAGAGAAGGCGCGACCGGAGTGCCAGAGGGCCATGCCGGTGAGAGCGGCTCCGACGAGGCCGACCCAGATGAGGCTGCGGAAGAGATCGACGCCGACGAGGATGAGGAGACTATTGAGGAGATCCACGCCGATGGGGTAGGTGAGCGATCCGCCGGTGAAGATGGGATTTTCTGGCCAAAACGGGACACCGCTGGCGAGATATTTGATGTAAGTGATGTGGAGAGAGAGATCGCCGAGGTTATTGGGGGAGAGGACTTTGATGGAATCTTTTTCGGTGAAAACGAGCCAGAGAAAAATCCGAGCGGAGACGAGGGTGAAGCTGGCGATGGCCATCCATTCCCAAGGGTTTGGCGGGGTGGAAACGGTGGGGGAATGTCGAGAGATCCAGAGGTGTCGGATGGCGACGAGAGCGCCGAAAGCTAGGGAGGTGGCGGCGATGAGGGGGTTGAGGCCACCGTGGAGGAAGGCGAGAAAAACCGCGAGGAGGGAGGAGGTCGCGGTGGCGTAAAGGAGAGCGAGAGCGAAGTGCATGAGGTGGAAAAACTCGGGGAGCGGGTCGAGTTATTTGGGGGAATCTTCGGGGTTGGTGGGGTGGGGTTGGAATTCAGGTAAGCGGTTGGGGAAGAGAGACTGGAAGCGGTGTTTTCTTAAATAAAGGGTGGAGGAATCGACGGATCCGCCCCGGATTTTGAGGTGTGATTTGAAGTAAACGTCATGGAGGCGGGGTTCCACATCGGGGACGAGGGGGTCATCGACGAGGAGAAAATCGGCATCGAGGGGTTGGGGGAGTGGAAAGAGTGGAGGGAAGTCGACTTTGGGGAAATCGGCGAGGAGCCAAATCCAGGGGTGTTGTTCGGGGACGAGGATGTGGCCGGTGAGATAGCGGTGGAGGGGATTTTGGGTGAGGAGGCGTTGGAGGGGGATGAGGAGTTCGGAGACATCCTCGCGAGATTGCACATAGACATAGGGTTCGGATTCGTCGCAGGGGTGGTGGAAGTTGAGTTGCCAAGTGGCGTGGAGAGAGGAGGCGGCGAGTAAACTGGCGAGGACGGCGGTGAGGGGGCGCCCGAGATTTTTGGCGGACCAAACGATCCCGAGACCGAGGATGAAATAGAAGGGCCAGATGATGGAGATCAAGCACCAGGGGGTTTTGTAGGCGATGATGCTATAAGCGAGGAGCGTGCCGAGGCCAGAGATGGCGAGGAATCTGGAGAGGCGAGAGTGGTGTGGGGCGAGGAGGGCGAGGGAGCCGAGCAGGCCGAGAGCGGCGGGCCATTCGTTGGCGATGGTGGGGGTGAAGTGGGTGAGGTTTTCTGGGGTGATGGGTTGGAATCCGCCGAGGAGTTGTAGCCAATAGAGCGGGGGTTTTTCGTGGCCGGTGAGGTGATGGGCGGAGAGGTTGCTGGTTTGGATCCACGGGCGCCAACATTCGTAAAGACCTGCGAGAGCGCCGCGTGGCGGGGTGAGGCCGTCGGGATCGGGGAGAGGCTGGGCTGGCCAGTCGAGGAATCCACCCGAGTAGAAAAAGAGGAGGAGGGCAACGGACACGAGAGTGACGCGGACGAAGTCAGAGGGGCGAAGATTTTTCTGAGAGAAAGGAGGGAGAGTGGATGGGGAAAAGCGTTCGTAGAGGAGGAGGCAAGGGATGGCGATGGCGAAAGTGGCGAGGTGGATGAGGTACGTTTCTTTGGTGAGGATCAGTCCCGTGATCCCGAGAGCGGTGCGCCAGAGGTCGCGGGGTTGGGCGTTTTGGCTGAGGCCCGCGAGGCCGAGTCCTGTGAGGAGGAGGAAAAAAAGGAGGAGGGATTCGTGGATGGCGTAGCGACCATAAAAGACCATGGCGGGGGAGATGGCGATGGCGAGGGCGGCGATTTGGCAGGCGTGAGGATTGAGGAAGCGTCGATAGGCGAGGGCGAGGCCGACGCAGGCGGTGCTGAGGAGAGCGGTGGGGAGGCGGAGGACCCAGAGATCGTGGCCGAGGAGGGTTTGGGCGAGAAAGAGGAGATAGAAGTGAAGGGGGCCGTGAAAGTTGGTGGGGTCGTAGTGATAGAAGCCAGTTTGGGTGAGGGTATCGACGAACGATCCGTTGACGCCTTCATCAAAGTGAGCGGGTTTATCGCCGAGCCAGAGGATGCGGAGGAGAAAGGCGAGGAGGAGGATGGCGGGAGAAAACCATCGGGAGAGATAGAGGGGGGTTTTGACCGTGGGGGGAGATGGCTGATAGAGTGGAGGCTCGCCCGATGTCGGATCACCCATACATTTCGATTATTTTGCCCGCTTACAATGAGGCGAAAAGGTTGCCAGCAACATTGGAACGACTGAGAGAGTTTTTGGGGGAATTCGGGCGGTCGTTTGAGGTGCTAATCATCGTGGAGCGGAGTACAGATGGGACCTTGGAAATAGCCACCCGCTGGGCTGAGGAACAAGCTCATTTTCAGGCGGTGGACAACTTGGTTCACCGGGGCAAAGGTTACGCGGTGCGATCGGGAATGCTTCGGGCTCGTGGGGAGGTGCTGATTTATATGGATGCGGATTTGAGTGTCCCTCTGGGTGAGGTGCGGTTTTTTTTGAGAGAGTTTGAGAGAGACGGGGAAGTGGACGGATTGTTTGGTGATCGTCAACACGAGGGGAGTCGGATTACTCGGAAGCAAACTTGGTTGCGGAGGCGGATGGGGCAGACATTTAATTGGTTGCTTCAGTGCTATGGTCTGAGTCCACATTTGGACACGCAGTGTGGATTTAAGGCCTTTCGTCGAGTGGCGGGTCGGGCGATTTTTTCCGAGCAAAAACTGGATGGATTTGCCTTTGACGTTGAGGTGTTGCTGCTGGCGGAGCGTCTTGGGTATAAGGTTCGCGGGCTTCCGGTGGAGTGGCGGAACTCCCCGGAAAGCAAGGTGCGGATTATTCGTGATAGCCTCAGAATGATCGGCGATCTCTGGCGAATTCGGCGTCGCTTGGCGAGGGAGTTTCCGAAGAAAAAGTAAGGTCGGCTGGGAAAATTACTTTCCTTTGGTGCCTTCGAGGTAGGCGAGGATGGAGGCTAAATCTTCGGGGGTGAGGGCATTGAGCAGACCTTCGGGCATGATCGACTTTTCGCGTTTTTGGCGTTCGAGGATATTGGCTTTAGCGAGGGTGACGGTGACGCCGGCGATGTTGCGGACCTCGACAGAGTCGCCGCTTTCTTTGACGACGAACCCCTCGACGTCGGCCTGATTTTTCACCTTAAAGCCGACGGACTCGAAGCCTTGAGAGATCTTGGCGCTGGGCTTGAGAATGGACTCACAAAGATCGGCGCGGGAGTAGCGGGTGGTGATGCCACCGAGCATGGGGCCTTTGGGTGGTTCTTGGTCGGAGACCGTGTGGCAGGCGACGCAGGCTTGCTTGAGGAAGAGGGCTTGGCCAGCGGCGGGGTCGCCTTTGGTGGCGAGGGTGATTTTGAGGACATCCTCGTATTTCATGTCGGCGATCGTCTTCGCTCCTGGGGCGCTGACTTTGTCGAGTCCGAGTTTGGTGAGGGCAAACTCCGCGGCTTCGGCAACGACGCTACTTGGGTTATTTAGTTGCTGGCGAACCTGTGGACCAAAGGATTTGGCGCCAGTGGTGCCGATGACCCCGAGGAGGGTGGCGGCTTGTTCGGGGTTTTCCCACATGGTGGCGAGTTCCTTTTCGGCGGCGATTTTGGCGTTGGCGTCTTTGCCCAGATTATTGGTGGCGATATGGACGAGGACGGTGGAACCGAGAACGCGTTTTCCGAGATCTTTGTCGTGGGCGAATCGGGTGAAGATGGCGACTTGTTTGGATTGGCGGGCGTCGCGGGTGAACTCCTCCCAGACTGCGCCGATGACGCCAAGGTGATCTGCGGGAGGGAGTTTGGCGAAGATTTCGGCGACTGGTTCGGGGGAGCGGTCGCTGACGCCGGCCAAGGTGCGCAAGGCACGGGCGCGGATTTCGGGTGGTTCGGTGGTGGAAGAAGCGATCAGGGCTAAGGCTTTGATCGCGGACTCTGGGGGTGCGCCTTTGGCTCCGAGCATTGGTTGGATGAGGTCGAGTCGGGAGGTGGTATCCTTGCCCACTTTGGCGATCATCAGTTCGTCGAGGCCTGGAAAGGTGATTTTGTGTTTGGTGAGATTGGCGACAAAGAAGGCGGCATCGTCGCTGTCGGCGTTGGAGAGTTGGGCTTTGAGAGCGGCTTGAATTGTTTCGGTTTCGGACCAGGCGATGGTTTTGAAAAGTGGTCCACTGGTATCGGGCCGGGTGCCCCACCACATTTTGGGATCGGTGTAGGGCGCTTCGTCAAAGTTGAGTCGGCAGAGAGCGCGATAGATTCCGCGAAGGAGATTTCCTTTGGCTTGGGGGAGGCGGGTGAGCAAACCGTTGGCGGTGGCGGCATCGTGGATGGAGTCAAGAACCCGGAGAGCCCCTGGGGCGAATTTGGAGTCAGTGGAATCCAACGCTTGGAGGCAGACATCGGTGGCCTTCAGCCACTGGAGTGCTTGGACGGCGAGGTGGGCGACGGTGTAATCGGGGTCAGCGGTGAGGGGGAGGATTTGCGAAGCGGCGTCGGTTTTTCCGAGATGACCGAGGCCGGTGACGGCTTGGAGACGGACGCGGGGATTGGGGTCGGTTAAGCCTGCGATGAAGGGTGCGGTGGGGATTTCGGTGGCGATTCGGGGGTCATCGGCGAGGGCCTTGAGGGCGTATTCGCGGAGGTCGTCGCGTTTGGTGAGGGTGACGAGAAATGGGGTAGATTGGGCAGCGAGCAGTTGTTTGAGAGTAAAGATGGCGGCAACTTGAGCGCCGAGATTTTTGGAATTGCCGATCAGGGATTCGAGGGCTTGTTGAACGCCGGGTTTGATCCCTTGTTGGAGGAGTTCCCGGGAAGATGCCATCCGCCAAACTCCACTAGCAGAGCCGATTCCCGCGACGAGCTCGGTGGGGGAGAGCTTTTTTAGATCGGGCAGGACAGCTGGAGGGTTGGATTTCGGGGTGAGGCGAAGGATGAAACCGACCTTGGGGCCAGCGTAGGTGAAGGTGGCGCCGTCCCAACTGGAGGCGTAGAGGTGGTTGGAGCCGTCGACGTCGAGGTCCGTCCCTCGGGGGATTTTCATGAAGCGCTTAGTCTCGGCCTTGTAGGTGGCGCCCATGGGGGTGAGGGGGTGAAGATCGATTTCGCTTTGGCCCCATTCAACCGAGTAAAAGCCTCGGCCCCAAGGTTCGGGTAAGCTTGGTTCATCGAGAAAAATCGAGCCCATCGGAGAGCCTCCGCCGGTGTCGATCATCGTGGGGATCATTTCGTCGATGAAGTTTTTGTAGCGGGAGGGATAACCCATTTGAGCGCCAAAAGGATTGAAACTGAGACGATCATTCCAGCCACCGCCGTCGTTGGTATTGTCGCGGGTGAAAAGTTCCAGAGTTGGACTGACGGCGACGGCCAAGATATTGCGGGTGCCTTTGACGGCCAATTCCATTCCTGATCCGTCTGGTCGAACGCGGACGATTCCGCCTCCTCGAAGCATCATCGTTCTTCCATCTCGTCCGGTGGCTTTGACCGCGCCGTAATCGCCGACGGCAATATAAATCCAGCCATCGATTCCCATTCGGCAGCCATTGGTGGTGTGATCGGCGCCTCGGAAATCTAGTCCGAAGCCGAGTCCTGTGATTAAGTCGGTTTGTTTTTCCGCCACGCCATCCCCGTCGGCGTCTTGATAGGCGGTGAGATTTGGGGGGTGCATACAATAGAGCGTCCGGGTGCTTCCGTCCCAGATGACGCCGCGTGGGCTGTCCATTTTTGCAAAGGTCGTGAAGAGATCAGCGCGGCCATCGCCATCGGTGTCGCGACACATCACGACCTTGCCGCGTTCGGGTTTCCGGTCGAGGGAGCCATTTTCGTCGCAACCGACAAAGAGCGTGCCGTCGAGGGCGGCGCTGATGAAAATGGGGTAGGAGATATTGGGTGGGGCGGCGAAGACGGTGGCATCAAATTCTGGGGGAAAAGAGACCTTTTTTAAAATTTCCTCTGGTGGGGTGAGTGGTGGGGGGAGATCGGCGCTGAGGAGTGGTCGGGAGAGGAGAGAAAAAGCGACAACCGAGAGCAATTGGGATCGTTTCATAGATGAGAATTAAAACAGGAACGGAGGATTTACTTAGAAAATCCTCGGGAAACCAGAGGAAATGGCGGGATAAAATTTTGGAGGAAAGCTTCAGCGGTGGGGGCAGACTTATTTGCGGATTGGAGCGTTCGTTTGTTGAAAGTGTTGAAAATCTGTTTACGATCCCCGATCCATGGCCCGCGCCCAAGCCGAAACTACCTACTCAATTCAGGGGATTCTCAGCCTCACTCTTCTTGGATTTGGAACCCTGCTTTTTCTTGCGTTGATTTCTTATACGCCGACGGATGTCCCTGGTTGGTTTTGGCTGAGTAGTGTCGCGAAGTCGAGGGGACCGACCTTGAATTTTCTGGGGACAACGGGAGCGATGGTAGCGTGTACGATTTACGCATTTCTGGGGGCGGCCTCCTACATTTTGCCTTCTCTCTTAATGGGTTATGGGGCGATCGCCCTTTTTAGTCCGGAGTCACCACCGACGAAGCGTCTTTTTTGGAGTCTGCCCCTGATTATTTCTGGGGCGTGTTTGGTGCAGTCGCTGCCGTGGTCGGCGATGGATATTTCGAGGCTGAATATTGCGGGACAAGGGGGATGGATTGGGGCTTCGGTGGGGCATTCTTTTTTGGGAAAGCTCTTTGGGCCTGTGGGAGCTCCGTTGCTTTTTATCCTACTTTACTCTTTGAGTTTGATTTTGTTGATGGGGGTGCATCCGCTGGCGACATTGCAGGCGATCGCGGTTCTTCCGTCTCGTTGGAGGAAGATGTGGATTGGATACCGAGCGAAAAGGGCGGCGGCGAAGCAGGTAAAAAAAGCGGAGACGGAGCGAGTGGAGCAAGAAAAGCGAAAAACTGAAAAAGCTTCTGGTCGGCGGGCCGTCCCAGCTTTGGTGGCGGACGGGGCCTCCGGACTGGTGGTGAATGGGCAAGCGGATCTCGAGTTGGGGATTGGAGGGGTGGATGCGGTGCGGCCCTTGCCGCAAATTATTGATAGTTCGTTGCCCCCGCCCCCGAAACGGGACAAGAACAAGAAGGACAAATTTGAGCCGTTGAGTGCGGTTTCGTGTGAGAATTACGACCTCCCGCCCTTTGATTTGCTGGATGAACCGGATCCGAATTCGAGGGAGGTTGCAGATCCCGCGGAATTGGAAGGGATACGCCAGAAGATTATCAACACCTTGGCCGAGTTTGGAATTAATGTTTCGCCTGGCGACATCACCCGTGGGCCGACGATCACCCGGTATGAGGTTTATCCAGCCAGCGGAGTGCGGGTGGATAAGATCACCGCGCTTGAGCGGGACATCGCACGGGCGACGAGTGCGGAGCGGATTACGATTCTCGCGCCGATCCCTGGGAGAGACACCGTGGGGATTGAGATTGCCAATTCTAAGAAGCAAAAAGTGACTCTTCGTGAGCTCTTGGAGAGCGACGATTTTATGCATGCCAAAGCACGGATTCCCATCGCCCTTGGGAAGGATGTTTATGGGAAAACGATCATTGCGGATCTGGCGGCGATGCCGCACGGATTGGTTGCAGGAACGACGGGTTCAGGGAAAAGCGTCTGCATCAACTCGATTATTGCGTCGATTCTCTATCGATTTACGCCAGAAGACCTTCGATTCATTATGATCGATCCGAAGGTCGTGGAGATGCAGATTTACAATACTTTGCCGCACCTGATCGTTCCCGTGGTGACCGATCCGAAGAAAGTCCTTCTGGCGTTGCGGTGGGCGATTGATGAGATGGAAAAGCGCTATGCGATTTTCGCAAAAACTGGGGTACGAAATATTGGGGCATTTAACGATCGACCTTTGCCGAAAACGCAAGCGGAGCTTGATGCCCTCGCGGGTGTCAAAGAGGGGGAGCTTCCGTTGTTTGTCCAGCCGGTCGTTTCTGGAGAGTCTTTGATGGTCGACCTTGATGGTGCATCTGAAGCGACTCTCGGAGATGGCGATGAGGTTGATCCTGAAACCCTTACCAGTGAGGAGCGAATCACGAAGATGACCACCGTGAAAAACATCCGTGACCATGACCTGATCATTCCTGATCGGATGCCATTTATTGTGATCATTGTCGATGAGTTGGCGGACCTGATGCAGACGGCTCCAGCGGATGTGGAGAATGCGATTGCCCGGATCACGCAAAAGGCACGGGCGGCAGGAATCCATATGATTATCGCTACCCAAACACCACGGGCGGATGTGATTACGGGGGTGATCAAGGCGAATGTGCCTTGTCGGATAGCCTTTCAAGTGGCTTCGGGTTTGGATTCGCGGGTGATCTTGGATGAGAACGGAGCGGAGCGTCTTCTCGGGCAGGGGGACATGATGTACCGACCGCCTGGAGGTTCAAAAATGATTCGGGCGCAGGGTGTTTACGTGACGGACGAGGAAATTCGCAAGGTGGTTGAATACGCTTCTGCGCAAAGTTCCCCGACTTTTGAGCCGGCAATTCATCGTCGCCTGCAAGGGGATGGTGAAGGGGAGGAGGGGGATGAGATTAGCGACGAAGATGAGGACCTTGTGGAAAAGTGTATTGAGGTGATGCAACAAGAGAAAAAAGCGAGCACCTCACTTTTTCAGCGTCGGCTTCGGCTCGGGTACACGCGGGCTGCGCGGATTCTCGATATCTTGGAGAGGCGAGGATATGTTGGGTCTGGCGATGGGGCGAAGCCGAGAGAGATTCTCGTTGATCTGGATTCGGTTGCTTGAGTTGACCGATGACACGATTGCTGAGGCTCTGCTCTTTTTTAAAATCATCCACTGTGGCGCGTATTTTTCCTTTGATTAGCGAAGTTTAGACTCTCCCGATTATTATGTCCGAATCCGTTGGTAAAAGACTTGCTCAGATCCGTGTGGAACGGGGTTTATCGATTGATGAAGTCGCTCGGGTGATTAAGTTGCGTCCTGAAAAAATTCTGGCACTGGAAAGCAATCAATACGCGGCATTCCCGAGCAACGCCTACGCTAAAGGATTTCTTAAAAATTATGCGGCCTATTTGAAAGTCGACATCACGGATGACCTTCAATCTTTGGACTCGACCTTTTTGATTAGCACGGCGGACTATCAATATTTACTGAACTCACCGGACCAGTCGGTTGTCGAGGAACCAGTCCGCCGACCGATGCGTGCTCCTTCAGTTGTGCCCCTTTTGGTGGTTGCGGTGTTGATCGCTGGTGGGTTGGTTTTTTTGTGGGTGCAAAGCATTGCTAATCGCATTTTTGAAGAGCCCAAAAAATCTTCGCGCACTGTTCGTGGCGAATTGGTGAACACGCCAGTTCTTCCGGCGGTCACGGCGGAGATTGCGGAACCGATTGGCCTCGCTCTTGAGACACCGCACTCGAATGCTTCTGGACCGGGGAATGCCCAAACATCTGTTTCCCAAGCGGTTGCAGATCGGGAAGCTCTTCAGGGGGCAATTACTGGTGATCCGGCTGATCACGACGTCGTCACGCCCGTTTACATTGCGACACCGGAGCCAGTGGTCTCGGTGAGTGCGCATAGTGTGCGGACGGAAATTTTGGTGGCGAGTATCAAAAAAACTTGGGTATCAGTGCGTCGAGATGATCCAAAGGCTTCGCCGATTTTCTCGGACTACATTTATCCAACCGCTCCCCCTTTGAAGCTTCGAGGGACTTGTTTTTACGTTGAAACGGTTGATCCGGCATCGATTAAGATCACCAAGAATGGGTTGCCGATCGCCTATCAATCACCTCGCCTGCCTATTCAGTGAAGGGTTCTGCTTGACTCGTTAAGCGCCCTCGAATCATTTCGCCTTCTTTTTCTATGCCTGTTGCCACATCTTCGCGTTCTCTTTCTCAGACTCATGTCCCTAAAAAAGTCGGGATGATTTCGCTTGGATGCGCGAAAAACCTCGTGGACGCCGAGTTGATGCTGGGGGGCATTCTGGCCCGTGGGATGGAGATCACCAGTGATGCGGAAGAGGCGGACGTTTTAATCGTCAATACTTGTGCGTTTATCGACACGGCAAAGGAGGAGTCGATTGAGGCAATTTTGGAGGCGCATCAAGCTCGTGGGTTAAAGAAGCGAGCGGGGCAAAAGTTGATTGTGTCTGGTTGTATGGCGCAGCGATTTTCCAACGATCTGGCGACTTCGATTCCTGAAGTGGACGCATTTATTGGGCTGGATCAGGTTGCGGAAGTTGGGGAGATTATTGAGCAGATTTTTGCGCGTCCGGCGACGAAGGCGGAGACGACTGCGGATGTTTTAACGGATGCGGAGTGGGAGCCGTTGAATTTTGTGACGCGGAAGCCGGTTTACATTCCTGACTTTGATACGCCGCGCTTTCGGTTGACGCCTGGGCATACGGCGTTCACGAAGATTGCTGAAGGGTGCAACCACCCTTGTAGCTTCTGCGTGATTCCGCAGATGCGTGGACGGCATCGTTCTCGCACGATCGCCAGCGTGGTTGCGGAGGTTCGGGCATTGGTGGCTGAAGGGGTGAAGGAGATTAATTTAATCTCCCAAGACACGACTTATTTTGGGATGGATTTGTGGGAGGAGAAAGCGGGGCCGCGTCAGGAAGTGGACTCGAGTAAAGGGCCAACGCTTACGCGATTGATTGAGGCTTTGGACGAGATCGAAGGGGAGTTTTGGATTCGGCTGCTTTATACGCATCCTGCTCATTGGAGTGACGAGTTGATCGCGGCCATCGCTGCGAGTGAGCATGTGGTTCGCTACATCGACATCCCGCTTCAACATATTCATCCGCGGATGCTTCAGCTGATGAAGCGAGAGACGACGAGCGAGCACATTGAGACCTTGTTGGCGCGGATTCGGGCGGGGATTCCGGGGATTGCGATTCGGACGACCTTTATTGTGGGATTTCCTGGGGAGACGGCGGAGGAGTTTCAGTATTTGCTTGATTTTATTGAGCGGACGCGTTTTGAGCGGTTGGGGGTTTTTTGTTATTCGCAGGAAGAAGGATCGCGGGCGGCGAAAATGGAGGGGCAACTTTCGAAGAAAGTGAAGGACGCCCGTTATAAAAAAGCGATGAAACTGCAACAACGGATCGCCCGGGAGATCAGCGTGGCTCAAGTGGGGAGGACAATTCGGGCGTTGGTTGATCAACCGTTGATTGCACGGGGAGCCGCCGATGCCCCGGATATTGATGGGCGGATTCTTCTTTCTCGCCCTGCGCCTGTGGGAGAGTTTATCAATGTAAAGATTACGGGGACGCAGGTCTACGACTTGATCGGGGAGATGATTCCTTGATCGCCATGCGGAGATGATCTAATTCATTCATTTAACTAAGACCATCCGATGCCAAAATATTTAATTGAGCGTGAAATTCCCAATGCGGGATCTTTAACGGTTGAGCAACTCGAAGAGATTTCCCAAAAGTCCTGTTCTGTGCTTCGTCAACTGGGGCCGCAAATTCAGTGGGTTCAGAGTTATGTGACGGCGAATCATGTGCACTGCATCTACATTGCCCCTAGCGAGGAATTGATTCGGGCGCATGCTGCGGAAGGCGGATTTCCGGCGAACCGGATTAGCGAAATTAAGGCGATTATTGATCC
>JBAWZW010000057.1:0-17054 GCA_037142835.1 Verrucomicrobiota bacterium | reverse complement strand
ACTGGGGCCGGGGTTGCTGGAATCGGTGGATGCAGTCTTGCTGGCGGATGCGCTGCGGGATAAGGCACTGTCAGTCGAGCGGTAGAAGTCGACTTCCATTTGCTTTCGAGGGAAACGATTCGATGAAGGTTTCCGAGCGAATCGGCTCCTCGAGAACCTTGTTCTGGTCGGATGAAATCCGTGGAGGCGCTGGCCCGCCTCCATCGCCAGCAGGGTCTGAACGACCTCCGACTGACGAACCCTAGGACCCGTTTCAGAAATGAGGTGTTTCAGCTTTTCTTTAAAACATCAGCCCCCATCTGAGAACCTATCCGGTCGTGCAAACAAAGAGACCTTAGTCTTTAATCAACCCCCATCGAACGAAAAAACATTTGTCCAAAACGAATCCTTAAACCATTCCAGATCAAAGGAAAACCCAGCAGAATCGGCCATCAACTGACTCACGCACAAAAAGCTCCTCGACGACCTAATCAAGAAAGATTGTAGGTCAATGAAGCCAACTTTCCACAAGGAGGAAAGTTCTCAGCAAAGCATGCCGACGGCGAGCAGGTTCGCCACCCAATGATTCACCATCCCCTTCCTGAGGACAGGAAAGACGACGAGAATTAAGCGAGTTTCGCCAAAGCCCGATTCAGCACACTCTTGTGCCGATTCGCGGAATTCTTGTGAATCCGCCCCGTCTTCACGGCTTTATCCAGTGAAGAAACACATTGTGCAGTCGCCTCCGCCGCCTTGGTTTTATCCGTGCCCTTGAGAGTCTCGCGTACGCCCTTGAGTTGGTTCTTCACCGCGGTCAAAGCGCGACGATTATTAAGAGTGCGGCGGGTCGTTTGACGAGCGCGTTTAGCAGCAGATTTAGTATTGGCCATGGGTTGATTTTTTACAAAGAGCGTGAAGAGTAGCCGAGCCAATACTTCTGTCAAGCATCCGCTCAGTGAACGATTGCAGAAATTCCGCGAACGTCTCCAGCAGGCCGCTTCACCCCCACCGATCAATGCGCCCGTAAAGACGCAGGCAAAGAATTCCCTTCCGTAAAGAGCACCGCGGGCAAAGCTGTTCGAAGAGATGACGCTTTCGATGGCTGACACGCCTTCCGCATCGGAGTGACATCCCGCAGAAAAATCCCCTTCACCTGCGACGGAAACCTCTCCGCGCTTCGCTGGTAGACCTTTCGATCATCCTCTCCCGTATCCCCAATCAGCACAAAGGATTGCCCACGACCACGGAGAATCATTTGCTCGAGAATTTTGGTCTTAAAATCAGCGGGAGTGATGGGAAATTCAGCATTCAAATAAAGTTTCCCCAGAGGAAATCCCGACTGATGAAGAAAGCGGTTGATCCTTCTTCGATAAAACCACGGCGAGCTTGAAAGATAAACGAATTCAACGGAATCAACGGCCTCCCAAGTTCGATAACGATCAGCCATCCCTCGAACAGGAATCCAAGTTCGAAACGGATCCCCAGCCAAATGGCGAAAATTTTTCGCATAAATCACCGAACCATCTCGCCGGATCAACGATCGAAGCACTCGCGTCTCTTTGATCGTATCGTCGATGTCCGAAACCACCACCAGAGATCGGTGAGATGCAGAAAACGCCTGCTCAGACGCCAAGGCCATCGCCAGCCAAATCAATTTCATCCCGCAAATTGCCCCAAAACCTTCGATGATGTCGATCATTCGATGATCAGAAAAGTCTCCTCGAGTGAAAAGACCATGAATTCATCTCTTCTCCTTTGGACTGGTTGACAAAGATCGTTGGTCTTTCGATATTCCCCACCTCATGAGCCTTGATTTGAACGACCTCCTCCACGATTGGCCACACGAACCAGGTTCGATTAAAGTTCGCAAAATTCTCGGGAGCGACGGACGCGAGAAACTTCAACTCCGCATCGACCTTGGCCTCATCCAAATGGAAACCGAAGGTCGACCCGATGGCGTGAAGCCCTTCGATCGGGATTCACTTTTAGAATATCATCAAGATAGGGCCAAACGAGCCGGCCGCAAAAACGAACACTACACCCTCACCCCCGACGATGTCGGAGAACTCCAACAAGAGGGCATTCAATACTATCACCGCTACATCAGCTTTTTCCAATTGCACGACTACCAAGGCGTAATTCGTGATACCCAACGCAACTTAAATATGTTTGCCTTCATCGGCGAACATGGACAACCAGAAGAACTTGCGGCATCAGTGCTTCAGTTCACGCCCTATGTGATTATGATGCAGACACGCGCCCGGGCATCGATCGAACTTGACCGCGGAAGCATTACCGCCGCCACTCGCAAAATTGAGGAAGGAACTGAAAAAATTCGATCCTTCTACGAAAAAATCGAAAAGCCCGAGTCCGCGTTCCAGAGCCCAGAACTCAGTTTCCTTAGCGACTGGCTCGAGGAAGTTCGGTCCAAACAACCACTGACCAAACTCCAAAAGATGCAAAGAGAAATGGACAACGCCATCGCTACCGAAGCCTATGAGAGAGCGGCAGAGTTGCGCGACCAGATCAAGCAGCAACGCCAGAAAAAGAAAGGATGACCAGCCTCACTCCACAACCAATGACCAACTTAGGTCGGCGGTTTCTGGCCAAGATTTCCCTCCAAAATTTCATCGGGATCCTTTTTTTAAGCCTCCTCTTCACTGCTTGCGACACCAACCCGCACCCACCCGCTAGCCAAAAAACTCGCCCAGACGGCACCCCATGGCGAGTCCGTTATGCTTATCTCCCCGACGATCCTCGCGGTCTCGACCCCCAACACGCCTACGACCAAGTCGCCCATCGCATTCATGAGGCGATTCTCGACACTCTCCTCGAATATCACCCACTCAAAATCGATCCCTACGAACTTTCGCCCGCCCTCCTTGAGACCATGCCCGAGCGGACTACCGATGCGGATGGCGGCGTCACCTACACTTGCCGTCTAAAAGCGGGTATCCGCTACCACAATGACCCATGCTTTCCCAACGGGAAAGGCAGAGAAGTCGTAGCGGAAGACGTTCATTACGCTTGGCTACGGATGAGTGATCCGAAAGTCGAATGCCCGATCTACGGTACACTCGAACCAGTGATTGCAGGAATGAGTGGCCTCTACGAAACCGCAAAAAAAACTGGGCACTTTGACTACTCCGCACGCCTCTCAGGAATCGAAGTAGTTGACCGCCAAACCTTTAAAATTCACCTCACCAAACCCTACCCGCAGATCGTTTTTTGGTTGGCCATGCCTTTCACCTCCCCAGTTCCACGAGAGGCCGTCGAATATTATGATGGAAAAAAACACCCCGGTGAGACCATTCAACGCCCCGACTTTAATTGGCATCCCGTTGGAACCGGTCCTTTCCAAATCGCCGAGTATGAACAAGCCCACCGCTTTCGCCTCGTCCGAAATCCAGACTACCACACCACAAAATTTCCTACCGATGGATTTCCACCTGAAAAAGCCCAGTGGTTGCAACAATTTGCAGGCCAACAACTTCCGCTAATCGACGAAATCGAATGGCCGATTCTCCGTGAAACCCACTCGATGTGGCTCCTCGCTCGGCAGGGCTACTTTGACGGCACCGCGGTGGCCAAAGATTCCTTCGGTCGCATTGTCAGCTCAAACCATGACCTCTCTCCCGACCTTAAAGAACGCGGAATGATCCTCGAAAAAGATACGGAACTCAGCACGTTCTTCATTAGTTTTAACTGCGCCGATCCCATCCTTTCCAACCGAGATCTCCGCAAGGCCTTGACCTGCGCATACAACGCCGCCAGCTACTGCGAGATTTTCAAAAATGGCGTCGCTCCACCCGCCACCCAAATCATTCCCCCAGGCATCTTTGGACATCTCAAGGACTGGAAGGATCCCAATACTTTCGACCTAAAACGTGCCCGCGAACTCATCGCCCGTGCCGGCTACCCCAATGGGATCGATCCCAAAACTGGCAAACCGCTCGAACTCACCATGGATGTGACGGCGACCGGCTCGGAGGAACGCCAAACCGCAGAATACCAGCAACGACAGTTCGAGCAGCTTGGAGTCAAAATCAAGGTCATCGAAAATACCTTTGCCAAAATGCTCGAAAAACAGGACCGCGGTCAGTTCCAAATCGCTCCCAGCACGGGTTGGGGCGCGGACTACCCCGATCCCGAAAACTATTTCTTCCTTTTTTACAGCAAAAATATTCCCCCCGCAGGAAAAAACGAAGCCCGCTACATCAACCCAGAATTCGACCGCGCTTTCGAAAAAATGGCCCTCCTCGATAACGGCCCCGAACGCCTCGCGCTCTGCCGAAAAATGTATGATCTGCTCGCGGAAGACTGCCCCGTCGCCTTCACTTTTCACAAAGCCTATTACGTGGTGGTTCAACCTTGGTCTCGCCGCACGCACGCCAACATGATGCTCGAAGGCGGAGTAAAATATCTCCAAGTCGACCCCGAAGCTCGCTCAAAGGCTTGGCAAGAATGGAACCGCCCCAGTTACTGGCCCATCGCTCTCCTCCTCCTCGCTCTCCTCGGGGCGATCGTCTACGCCATCCGCTGGAATCTTCGCTCGAATGTTTAGCTATCTCCTCCGCCGAATCCTCTACGTCCCGCTGATCGTGTTCGGCGTGATGCTTCTGACTTTTGTCCTCTCTTTTGTCGTTCAATCTCCCGAGGAACGCGCCCGCGGAATTCTCGACAAAAAAGCCACCCCTGCAGCCGTTCAAAACTATCTCCACGAACGGGGCTACGATAAACCCGTCCTCATCAACACCTCCCCCAACGCTCCTTGGCACGATAGTATTTTTTGCAATGAGATGACCAATCTCGCCTGTTTGCGCCTCGGGAAATCCGACATCACCGGCGAATCTCTTCGCGAAAAATTCGCCAGCGGGGCCGGTCCCTCCCTCGCCATCACCCTTCCCGCCGCCGTCCTCGGCCTCTTCCTCGCCGTCTCCCTCTCCCTCTATCTCGTTCTCGTCCGCTACTCCACTCTCGATCGCCTCGGCACGATCGG
This sequence comes from Verrucomicrobiota bacterium, assembly GCA_037142835.1. Classification (GTDB taxonomy): domain Bacteria; phylum Verrucomicrobiota; class Verrucomicrobiia; order Chthoniobacterales; family Chthoniobacteraceae; genus Chthoniobacter. The sequence goes on along the minus strand of JBAWZW010000057.1, from coordinate 12,076 downwards.
TTGTGTCGTCTTAATGAGCGTCGTTCCCATGCTCTATATTTTTGCTGGCCAATCCCTCTTCGCCTCCGATCTCAAATGGTTTCCCGTTTCTGGTTTCGATCTCACCCAGTGGTCAGGCGTCCGCTTCTTAATCCTCCCCATCTTGATCTTTTGCGTGATCAATCTCGGCGAAGAAACCCGCATTTATCGAGCGGTTTTTCTCGAGGAAATCGCCCGCGACTATGTCCGAACCGCTCGCGCTAAAGGAGTCGATAACAATCGACTCCTCTTCACCCATGTCCTCAAAAATGGCTTGATCGCCCTCATCACCCTAGTCGTTGCCCACCTCCCTCTTCTGATTCTCGGCTCCCTCCTCATCGAAAATTTCTTCGGAATCCCTGGCCTCGGAAACCTCCTCGCCAGCGCACTCCAATCAGGCGACTTCGCCGTTGTCCGAGTCTCGGTTTTCCTCGGGGCTCTCCTCTATCAAGCAGGTCTCATCGCCACCGATATCTGTTATGCCCTCGCCGATCCCCGAATCCGCCTCGGCGATCACCAAGAAACCGAGTCCGCCACCCCTTGGCCTTGGCGTCGTCTCGCCCTTCTCGCACTTTGCGCCTATCCACTGTGGCTCGCTCTCAGCTTCCTCGCAAAATCGTTCTCCTCATTCCAAGACGGCGCCATCCCCGCCACTATCGCAAAGGTTTTTGCAAACCATTGGTTCCAAAATTTCCTCGTCCTCACCATCTTCACCGCCACAGCCTTTTTCCTCTACACCAACGCTCGCAACGAAGTTTGGCATCGCGCCCTCACTCGGCTCCGACGCGACCTCATCGGCCTCACCGCAGGGGCGGTGATCCTCCTCTACCTTTTCATCGGCGCTCTCGAAACCCTCCAATGGCCCGACAAACGAGGCGACTGGAAATCCGTTCTTAGTTACCTCACCGCTTCCATTCCCGCCGAAGAAACCTACAGCGCACCCTTCGCCAAAGTCCTCCTCACTAAACCTACCAAGCTCCACGGCACTCACCCCCTCGGTACCGACGCCCTCGGCAAAGACGTCCTCGTCGAAACCCTCCGCGCCTGCCGCACCGCCCTCCTCATCGGTGGCCTAACCAGCCTGATCTATATTCCCATCGGGACCATCCTCGGCTTAGCCTCTGGTTACTTTCGCCGACGCACCGACGAAGTCATTACCTATTTCTACAGCGTCGTCGCCTCCGTCCCCACGATTCTTCTCCTCGTCGCCATCATCAGCGTTCTCGGCAAAAGTTTCCTCTCCATGACTTGCGCCCTCGCCTTCACCATCTGGGTGGGAGTTTGTCGACTGATCCGCGGAGAAACCATGCGCCAATCGGGCTCCCAATACATCTCCGCGGCCCGAGCCCTCGGACAAACTCACTGGCGGATCTTAACCCGTCACCTTCTCCCCAATGTCATGCATCTCGTCCTCATTACCTTCATCCTCGGCTTCTCGAACCTCGTCCTCTTTGAAGTGATCCTCAGCTACCTCGGCGTCGGTCTTCCCGTCGGAACCGCCAGCTGGGGCGCCATGATCGATGGCGCACGCGGCGAGTTAACCCGCGAGCCGGTCATCTGGTGGAACCTCGCCGCCGCCAGCGGTGCCCTCTTCGGCCTCGTCCTCAGCTTAAATCTTTTCGGCGACGCCCTTCGCCGCGCTTTCGACCCCAAACGAGGATAGAACTGGCCCACACCATGGCAAGATTCTGTCGATATTTTCTCAGATAACTTCCTGACAACCAAAGCACTATGTCAACAACTCCCATCCTTGAAATCCGTAACCTCGCCATCGATTTCGCCACCGAAACTGGCACCGTAGAAGCCGTCAAAGGAATCTCCTTCTCCCTGATGGCTGGCGAAACCCTCGCGATCGTTGGCGAAAGCGGGAGCGGCAAAAGTGTCACCGGTCTCGCCCTCACTCGCCTCCTCCCCGAACCACCAGCCATCTATCGATCTGGCCAAATTTTACTCCACGGCAATGATATTTTGAAAATGGCCCCCCGGGCCCTCCGTTCCATTCGAGGCGCCAAAATCGCCTACATCTTTCAAGAACCTTCCACCTCTCTCAATCCCGTCTTCACTATCCGCAGCCAAATCGCCGAGGCCCTCCACCTCCACCGACCAGATGTCCAAGATATCGACGCCGAAGTCATCAAATACCTCGACCTCGTTGGCATCGCCGATCCCCAAAAACGCCTCCACGATTATCCCCACCAACTCAGCGGAGGAATGCAACAACGCGTCATGATCGCCATGGCCCTTTCCTGTCAACCCGAACTGCTCGTTGCCGACGAACCCACCACCGCTCTCGATGTCACCATCCAAGCCCAAATCATGGATCAACTCCGAGAACTCAAAAAACGCGTCCGCATGGCCATTATCCTCATCACCCACAACTTCGGAATCATCAGCGGAATCGCCGATCACGTCGCGGTCATGTTTCGCGGAAAAATCGTCGAATATGGAACCACGCGCGAGGTCCTCTCCAATCCCCAACACCCTTATACCCGGGCTCTCATCGACTGCATCCCCCAACTCGGTGCCAAGCGTCGGCGATTGACGACGATCGACCACGCGGCCCTCGAGGCCACCAGCCAATAAGGTCGTTCCAAGCTCAATAGCCCATGGCACAACCCAACCCCATCGAACATTGCCAAAAAATATAAACTACTCTCCATCAAAACTTTAGCAAAAAATCTCCAAGAAAGAATATCCCTCCTCATTCTCTGCACTCACTTCTTGGTCGGCATCTCTTTCGCCAAAGATTCCCCCCCTCCTCCACCGAACCTCGTCTTCATTATCGATGACCAGCATTCTTCCGATATGCTTGGTGCCTCGGGCAATCCCGATATCCAAACCCCCAATCTCGACCAGCTCGCTGCCGAAAGCGTTCTTTTCAAACATTGCCTTTCAAATTCCCCTGTCTGCACTCCCTACCGCGGAATGCTCTTCACCGGACAACACCCGCTCCGCTCCGGCGCCATCCAAAACGATCTCCAAATTCTTCCCGGTCACGGTTCCTACTTCGCGGAAGTCCTTCGCGACTCCGGCTACCACACTGGCTACTACGGCAAATGGCACCTCTACGGCGGAGATCGAGAGCGGGGCATTCCCCCCGGCCCCTACCGATACGGCTTTGATCAGGAATTTCTCGTCAATAACTGCACGCTCCTCTTCGATGCCCCACACGCCTTTTACTGGAGTCAAGACGGCAAAACTAAGCAACTCTACGGCGACTGGGAACCCTACGCCCAAACTCGCCAGGCCATGGAGTTTATCGATCAACACGGCGACAAACCCTTTGCCCTCTTCATCGCCTATCATCCCCCCCACAACTGGGGAGGTCCCCAAGAAGGCTACGCCGCCCCTCCAGATCTGCTCGCTCTTTACGACCCCGCCAAATTAACCCTTCGCCCAACCGTCGATGACAATCCCCGCAATCGGCGGATGTACCAAGGCCACATGGCCATGATCAGCAGCATCGACAAGGCCGTCGGCATGCTCACCAAAAAACTCCAAGAACGTGGCTTATCCAAAAACACCATCGTGATCTTTACCGCGGATCATGGAGACATGCTTCGCAGCTACGGCTGGCCCGGAAATAAAGGCCGAGCGGAACACACTTCCGCCCGAGTCCCACTGATCATCCGTTGGCCTGAACACCTCAAACCAGCCACCAGCGAGCAACTCATCGGCACCCTCGATCTCATGCCCACCGTCCTCGGCTTCCTTAACCTAACCGTCCCCTCCACCTGCCAAGGAAAAAACCTCAGCGCCGCCATCCAAGCAGGCCGAGACGATGGCACCGACGCCCTCCCTCTCTTCTACCTCCCACTCAACTGGCGAGGCATTTATACGCACCGCTACACCTATTCCTTTGCCCTCCACGATCCTGACGAGGCCCATGTCCCCGGCGGAAAAAAAACTTTCAATGTCCTCTACGATCGCCAAGCCGATCCCGCAGAAACGCGCAATCTCTTCAACGATCCCACCGCCGCCCCAATCAAAGAACAACTCCACCGCCAAACCCTCCTCATGATGACCAAATTCCAGGATGGAGGATTGCGAAGCAAAGAGATCATTCGACAAGTCATCATGGAACAAGATCTCCCCGCCTTACTCCAACCCCTCGCCACACGGCCAGATGGCTGGAACGCCCGCCTCAAAGGCCGCCCCGTCGATCTTCTCCCACCGCCGAATTCACCCCAATCAACGCCCTAAACCCGCCACCTCCAGCTCGCTAATCTCCCCTCTCCTTCTCACCCAAACATCACCACCCCCAAAATTCACCCTTCACTTTCTTCTTCACTTCCCTACTTTTCCCGCCATGCCACGCCACGACGGTCGTCTTCACGACCAAATTCGCCCAGTCTCTTTCATTCCAAATTTCGCTCCGCACGCTACCGGTTCTGTCCTGATCTCCTCAGGAAATACTCGCGTCGTCTGCAGTGCCATGATCGAAGATGGAGTCCCACCTTGGATGAAAGCCCAGAAAGTCTCTGGCGGTTGGATCACCGCCGAATACTCCATGCTCCCCTACTCCACCCGCCCTCGAAAATCCCGCGATAGCTCGAAAGGAAAAGTCGACGGCAGAAGTGTGGAAATCCAACGCCTCATCGGACGATCACTCCGAGCGGTCATCGACCTCGAAGCCCTCGGCCCACGAACCCTCTGGGTCGACTGCGATGTTCTCCAAGCCGACGGGGGAACCCGCACCGCCTCGATCACTGGCGCCGGCGTCGCCGTCGCCCTCGCCGTGCGCAAACTCCAAGCCGAGGGTCAGTTCAAACAATCGCCCATCAAACAATTCGTCGCCGCCGTCAGCGTCGGGGTTGTCGAAGGGGAAGCCGTACTCGACTTGGATTATCTCGAAGACAAAGACGCGGCCGTCGACCTCAATCTCGTCATGACGGAGACGGGACAGTTTGTCGAGGTCCAAGGCGCCGGCGAAGAAAGCACCTTTTCTCACGAACAATTTCTCGCCATGCTCGCTCTCGGCAAAAAAGGAGTCACGGATCTCCTCGCCGCCCAACAAGCCGTTCTCGCAATCCCCGCTTAAATTCTCAGCCATCATCACTCTATGAAAAAAGCCCTCATCACTGGAATCACCGGCCAAGACGGTTCCTATCTCGCCGATCTTCTTCTCGCCAAGGGCTACGAGGTTCACGGGATTATTCGCCGTGCCAGTAGCTTCAATACGTCAAGAATCGATCACCTTTACACGGATCCCCACGTCAACGGTGTCCGCCTCCATCTCCACTACGGCGACCTTTCCGACTCCCTCAACCTTACCCGCCTCATCGATCGCACTGGGCCCGACGAAATCTACCATCTCGGCGCTCAAAGCCATGTCCGCGTCAGTTTCGATATCCCAGAATACACTGGAGATGTCACCGCCCTCGGAACCATCCGCCTCCTCGAAGCCCTTCGCGAAACCCGCGTTCCCGCTCGCTTTTATCAAGCCAGTTCCAGCGAAATGTTCGGCAAGGTCCAAGAAGTCCCCCAAACAGAGACCACCCCTTTCTGGCCACGCTCCCCTTACGCCGTCGCCAAAGTCTACGGATACTGGGCCACGGTCAACTACCGTGAAAGCTACGGCATCCACGCTAGCAATGGCATCCTCTTCAACCACGAAAGTCCGCGCCGCGGGGAAACCTTTGTCACCAGAAAAATCACTCGCGCCGTCGCCGCCATCAAACAAGGACGCCAAAAAGAACTCTACCTCGGCAACATGGAAGCCAAGCGCGACTGGGGTTACGCCCCAGAATACGTCGAAGGCATGTGGAGAATGCTCCAGCAACCCGAAGGCGGCGATTATGTTCTCGCCACCAACGAAACCCACACCGTCAAAGAATTCGTCGAACTCGCCTTCGCCCACGCTGATCTGAACTGGGAGGAACATGTCAAATACGATGCCCGCTACGAACGCCCAGCGGAAGTCGAACTCCTCATCGGCGACCCCACAAAAGCCAAGACAAAACTCGGCTGGGAACCGCAAACCCGCTTCGCCGAACTGGTTCGCATTATGGTCGATGCAGATTTAGCCCTAACCAAATAACCAGAAGTTTCCGCTTGACCGTCACCAAACCCTCAATCATTGTCCGCACCCAATCTATATATCTTCTATGAAAGTCTGTGAAATCACTCAAGCCCACCCAACCAAAGGCAGCAAAATCCACCGTCGTGGTCTAGCTAAGAAAAAGGGAGGCATCGGTCAACACGTCACCAAAGTAGTAACCCGCACCTTTCTACCCAATCTGAAAAAACGCCGCATCTGGGTCAGCGAACTGAAAAAATTCGTCACCGTAAAACTAACCATGCGTGCCCTCAAAACTGTCTCCAAAAATGGAGCTTTTTCCACGCTCCGCTCCGCCGGAATCGTCTAAATTCTTCGGTAATCCCATTTCACATGGGGAATTAAACCCGTCAACCGCAACCTCCGATTGATAGAAAGCCCAACCTATGTCATTTGCCGCGAAAAGCCTCAAGTCAGGGAAGACTTACTTTTTACATCGGAGATTGCAGGAACTCAAAGGTGGACAAAAAGTCACTCTCTACTACTTCGGCGGAGAAGCCAAAGAAGGGGCGATTGACTCTCTCCCCGAAGGTTACGAGCTCTCTGAGAATAGCAAAACGGGCCTGCCACTTTTGAAAAAAAAGCGGTAAACAATCGTAAACACTCCCTCACTTTCCTCTGGGACTAAGCATTTAATCGGCGGCTAGGGAATTCCTCCCTCAGCCGCCGCTTCCTTTTCCATCATCATCTATCCCACTCTCCTCCTTCACGATCGCCTCAACAACACCCCTTCCCGCAGTTTTCTCAACCAAACCAACCTGATTCCACGATGAAACCCGTACCCGTAACCATCCTCACCGGCTTCCTCGGCGCAGGAAAAACCACTCTCCTCAACTACATCCTCAAACAACAGCACAACTATAAGTTCGCTGTCATCATCAACGAGGTCGGAAAAATCGGCATCGATGGGGGCCTCATCGAGACCACCAAAGACGAAATCCTCGAAATGTCCAACGGTTGCCTCTGCTGCACGGTTCGCAAAGACCTCGTCAAAGGCGTCCAAAATCTCCTCAAAAAAGGCGGCTTCGATTATCTTCTCATCGAAACCACCGGCATCGCCGATCCCGGTCCTGTCGCCCAAACTTTCCTCAATATCCCCCAACTCCAACAACTCGTGCGCATGGATTCGATCATCACGGTGGTCGATGCCGAACAAATCGAAACCCAAATGCGTGATGCCGAAACCGCCCGTGAACAAATCACCATGGCCGACTTCCTCCTCCTCAATAAAACCGACTTAGTCGACGAGGCCCACCTCCAAAAACTCGAAGAGAAACTCACAGAACTCAACCCCTGTGCCCAAATCTTCCGCACCAACCACTCCCAGGTAAATCTCAAGGAACTCCTCGACATGCACGCTTTCGATGTCGATCAAAAACTCGCCGTCGACCCAGAATTCCTCAACGAACTCCAAACTCGTCATCATCACGATATCCAATCCTTCTCCTTCGAATTCACTCAACCCTTCAACGTAGAAAAATTTGAGTTTTTTGTCCAAAAACTCTCCGAAAATGAAAAGGTCTTCCGGAGCAAAGGCTTCCTCTCCATCGAAGGGAACCCTCGACGCGCCATCTTTCACGGCGTCAATAATCGCTTCACCATCCTCTGGGATCGCCTCTGGGTCAAAGGGGAAACCCGGACCAGCCAACTCGTCTTCATCGGAAAGTCCCTCAACGAATCCCAGATTCATCAGCAACTCACCCAGTGCCTCGCCTGAAAATCACCCAAATGATCGCTCTCCCCTCCGCCTCTTCTTCATTTGGAGCTTTTCTCCTCTTCCTCCTCTTCGCCACCCCCCAAAGCCCATCCCAAGCTCAGGAAAAATCTCCCGAAACCACCCCGAAAACCGAAGAAAAAGATCCCAAAAAAGAAGAGAAACCCAAGGAACGCTCCGGCCAAATTTCCCTCGGAGGCTCCGAAATCAAATATCTCGCCCAAACAGGCACCATCCCCGTCTTTAAAGACGACGGCGCAGTCAAGGCCGATGTCTTCTATGTCTATTACGCCGCCACTGGCCCCAACGGCAAACGCCTCTCCACCCATCCAGGCAACTCCAGACCGATCACCTTTTGCTTCAATGGCGGCCCAGGCGCCTCCGCTGTCTGGCTCCATCTCGGTGGACTCGGCCCCCGACGCCTCGATTTCCCCCCCGAAGGTCTCTCCCCCAGTACCGTCTGTCGCATCGTCGATAACCCCAACTCCATCCTCGACGCCACCGACCTCGTCTTCGTCGACCCCGTTTCCACAGGACTCAGCCGGGCCGCAAAAGGAGAAAAACCTGAACAATTCTTCGGCATAGATGAAGACATCGCCGCCGTCGGCGAATTTGTTCGGCTCTTCACCACCAGAGAACAACGATGGACCTCTCCAAAGTTCTTTCTCGGCGAAAGCTATGGCGCCACCCGCGTCTCCGGCCTCGTGGGCTATCTGCAACAAAAACACGGCCTTTTTGCCGATGGTCTCATTCTCATGTCCGGCCTGATCAACTTCGGTACGCTCAACGCCGATGCCGGAAACGATCTGCCCTTCATCCTTTACCTCCCCACTCTCACCGCCACCGCTCACTATCACAAAAAACTTTCCCCAGATCTTCTCGGCGATCTCGATCAAACCATCGCCGAATCCCGTCGCTTCGCTCAAACCGATTACGCTGTCGCCCTCCTCAAAGGTGCCACGCTACCCATCGAAGATCGACGCTCCATCGCTTCGAAACTCGCCCGATTCACAGGTCTAACCGCCGAACAAATTCTCGAACAAAATCTCCGCATCGATCCCGCTTTTTTTCGCAAAGCTCTCCTCAAATCAGAAGGAAAAATCATCGGTAGATTCGATGCCCGAGTCACCGGCGAAGACGGCGACCCAGGAGATCCACTCCCAGCCTACGACCCCTCTTTTTCTAATATCGTCGGCGGATTCGCCTCAGCCGTAAACGCTTATATTCGAACCGAACTCAATTTCGAAGTCGATCACCCCTATCATGTCTTAAATGGCGTTCCCTGGAAGTGGTCCGCCTTCGAAGGCCGCTACGTCTCCACCGAAGATCGCCTCGCCTACGCTCTCCGAACGAATCCACGCATGCGTGTCCTAGTTCTCGCAGGGCGTCGAGACCTCGCCGTCCCAGAAGACTCCATGCGCTATTCCCTCGATCATCTCACCCTCCCCGCCAGCGTCCGCAAAAATATCAGCACCTCTCTCTACGAGAGCGGTCACATGATGTATCTCCTCCGCTCCGATGCCGAAAAATTACGCGCCGATCTCCTCCGCTTCCTCAAATAAACCCACCCGTTTCCCCCTCTACCCTTCCACCTGCACCGCCGTTGGCACCATAATCGCATCGCGCATTCCATGGATGAGCTTTTTGTCCGCGGGACAAATCGTCGCCAACGCCCCTCCAATCTCCGTCTTCCCCCCATCAACAAAGTAATACGGACACAATCGCACCCTCCCACTCATCACCGCCATCTCTCCCGTCTCCCGATCCAGATACGGTTGCTCCACTAATCGCCCCTTATGAAACCGCTGGAGGATCGATGGATGCGTAGCCGATTCCTTCAAGGCCGACTCCAACGCTCTCCCCCATTCTGGCCCCGAACTATCCGAACCAAGGACCACACTCCGACTCCCCCAAGCCCTTTCATCAAAGCCACTTATCTTCAAAATGAGTTCCCGCTGCTTTTGGGAAAAAGCCTTTAACTCCTCCCAAGAATGAATCTCCAACCCAGGAATAACCGCATGCTGCGGAATGGGTTGCGGATCCAGTATCCACGTATACGGAATCACCTTCTCCAACTCCAGAAAATGCTGCTCACTCAGCTCTCTCCGCCAGTACTCTCGCAATGGTCGCATCCAAAAAAGCGCAAACCATAGCTTCTCCTCCAGATAAGGCTTAAAGGGGGGCGTGATCGTCGCCACTCCACTCTCCACCGCCTTAAGGATTTCTCCAGCCCCCAGAATATTCGGTAAATCAAATAACTCAAAAAAACGATAGATTGATCGCCAGTCGTCCCTCAAAAGATCCTCGGTAAATGTCTCCGCGTCTCTCACCCGGATCGCCCCCCCACTAATCCTCCCAAGATACTCCATCTCAGGTCGATAAGTAGAGGCCTCTTTCGAAATCAAGACCGTCCCTCTTCCCCCCAGAATTCTCAAAAACCCTTCAACCATTCCATTCTTTCCCCCCAGCAAATCGTGGGTGCCAAACGCCTCATAAGTAGCGTTCATCCACTGCGTCAACCCAATCCCTCCCGGAACGCTGTCCAACTCTGCAATCGCAAATCCCTCCTCAGTCAAAATCAAATCGGGGCGGATGATCGCTGGCAAATCTCCCCGAATCGCTTTCCTCCGACTTTCCTCAATCAACGCCTCCGGTTTCCCCGCGTCCAAATACTCCGCAATCCACCCCGGTTGCTTACCCGCCACAGAGCGCTGATAAAGCTCGTTACACGCCCGCTGAAAAAGACTCAGTCGATGCCCAAGCTTCTTCAATTGCTCCGCCAATCGCCCACTAATCACAAACGGCTCCGGAGAAATCAGCCAGTCTTTCTCCGCGAATAACCCCTCCTCAGGCACCGACGCCCTAATCTGCTCAATCCGCGTGAAAAAATTCTCAGAAGTGGTCATGCAAGTATTACGCAATTCTGACAAGTTTTCGCGAATCAACGATAACGAATTTTTGCGCGATTCCACCCAACTCCTCGGCTTTCAAACGCCGCGGTGTCCCCCTCATCCTCAACACTCCCCCCAAATTTTGCCGTCTCCGCTTCAAAATCATCAACGCTGGCTCCCTAATAAATTTCAAGATATTTAATATTTGCAATATTGTTTTATATAAACCATAATAATTGCCTTGAGTGCTTCATCTCAAATTTTCCGCTGGATTGGTGAGCCTTCGACCTCGTTCCGCCATCAGGGCGTCGACACCCCCTCCCTGATCAAAAGACACGCCACCCCAGCCTCAACTAAAATCTCCCCTTCATCGGCACCCACTTCACTGACTCCGATATCACCCTCCACACGATCAATTCCCGTACTATGAAACCCAAAAAGCGCACAGCCAAACGCCGCATCCTCATCGTTGATCAGAACCTCTCCATCCACCAGGACTTCCAATCCATGCTCTCCCCCGCTCAGTGGCGAAACCCATCCGTCTCCCCAGAAATGGAGCCCGTTGAGTTTGATCTTCTCCACGCCTCCAACGAGCAAGACGCCTTAAAAGCAATCAGCGACGCCGTCCTCCAAAGTCGCCCCTTCGCGGTCGCTTTTGTGGATACAAGGATCACCGCAGAGTGGCAGGGCATCGAAATCATCGACCATATCCGGACCGCCGATCCTCGCCTCCAAATAGTCGCCTGTACGACCTACGCCGAGTTTGAATGGGAAAGCATCGCCCAGCGTTTGGGATGCTCAGACCATCTCTTAATTTTAAAAAAACCTCTCATTCAAGGCGAAGTTCGACAACTCGCCCTTGCTTTAACCAACAAGTGGAGTCTCGCACGCGCCGCCCAACTCCACGTCGATCAACTCGAGCAAATGGTCATCGCCCGAACCGCCGATTTACAGGCCTCCCTAGAGTTTCAACGCCACACTCATAAGATGGAAGCAGTCGGCCATCTCGCTTCTGGCATCGCCCACGAATTTAAAAATCTCCTCACCGTCATCCAAGGCTACACTGATATCGAACTCGCCCGCACCCCCCCAAATACCGATATCAGTACTTCCCTCCACCATATCGCCCGCGCCGCCGCTCGCGCCGACACCGTCACTAAACAACTCCTCGCCTTTAGTGATACCCGCCCCCTCGAGCTCCTTCCCCTCGACCTCAATGAACGAATTGCCTCCCTCGAGCCCATCCTTCGACCCATGCTCGGAGCCACCATCAGCCTTCACTTTGATTTTCCTGAGGCTCTGCCCAAAGTATCTGCTGACCCATCCACCCTCGACCAAGCCATCCTCAACCTCGTCATCAATGCCAGAAACGCCATGCCAAACGGCGGCAAAGTC
>JBAWZW010000056.1:0-17065 GCA_037142835.1 Verrucomicrobiota bacterium | reverse complement strand
AGCCAATCCCCCGCCCATGACAAGCAACTTCTTTCAAAAATCGTCATTTTTTCCACCTTCCACCCCGCCAATCGCCCACTCACTCCCACTCGGCATCGCGGATTTCGTGGGAGAATCACCTATGCCCCACTCAAACGACTCATTGAAAAGCCCCTAAATGGGAGCACTTTACGAGTTTAACACCACCGCCAGGCGTCTATCATTTTCTTTAAACGTCATAAACCATCAGAACTTTTTCAAAAGTGGCTTCGGCATTGCCTCCCATTTGATTGCTGATCCCTTGTATGCAGATTTTGAACTTGTGCGCCTTCGATTTTCCCCACGATAGATCCTTCAAGACTCTGGAGCAGTACGACTTAAACTTAAGTTATTGCCCTGTCATTGTTACCGCGGCACTAATTTTCTGTTCGATCCCTCAAGGAGGATTCTTGCCTGCTTGGAGAATATTGTTCATCATAGCCCACTCCTCCGACCGCTGGATTTGCGCGACCGAGCGCCAGAGGATCGGACTCTTTACTTCATCAGGGAAACAGTTGGGTGCTGAGCTCAAGCCCTCCGATCACCATCCAGTGGCGCATGAGTAGTGATGATGCGCGGACTGCTCGGCTACTAATTCACCACAGTGCAACTTAGTTGCCGGGCGTCTCTCATAACTCAGTTACGAAAACGTCGGGAGGCGATTACTGGGGTGCGGTCCGGCATCCCGGTCCCGAAGGCGTCGGCGTGCTTCGGAGGGAGGCCCGTTCGTAGTTCGGGCGGCGCGATGGGGCGCACATTAAATGGAAGAACCCTCAGATCTGGGAGGATGGATCTTGCGGAACCTCCTTTGGGATAGTGAACAGCGCCCATTTTTCCGCTGGCCACATCTTCCCTTTGAATGTCCGTTTTGGAGTCTTCAACGATGCTAGACATCCTTGGTTCTACCTCAGAACCAAACGAGCATCGAAAATGAACACCATCCTTAGAAAGGAAATGACCGCTGGCTTTCAATGCTTTAGAAGCTTTTACAACAGTGCCGGCGGAGGGGATCGAACCCACACTCCCTTTCGAGAACAAGATTTTGAGTCTAGCGCGTCTGCCAATTTCGCCACGCCGGCTTCTCTGTAAATAAGGATTTAGCTTTAATTTGTGCTACCACTTCGACGCGAAACAAAAGGCAACGCACAGAAGGAGCACAAATGAACCAAACCTGTAGATGAGTTATCACGCGGTTCTGGATTCCCGCAAGCGGAAAGTTCCCAGATTGTGGATTCGACATGGCAGATGCTACGCGCAACTCCGAATCGATATCAGGATTGGCCGCACATCCCCTCGGCTGCTTTCCCTCGTCGCCACAAATTTAGACGAAGCGAAATCACCTTTAGAAAAAGAACGATGGAAGGGAAACGTCGGCACGATGGCAACACCAAGGTTCCGCCCAAAGTTCAATGATTCCGCCAAAGGGTATTTCAGTAGCCCCACCTTCGATCAAAAGAAGAAGAACACCCATAAAGTTGATCGCTCGGCCTTCAATCATTGTCTTGAGCATCTCGGGACCTTTTTCCTTTTTCCGTTCCACGACCCGGCGTTGCTTGGAGAGGGGCGGGAGGCCGGAGTTTGCCTGTGCCCTCCATTAGAGTCCGAGTGCCGCCAAAGGCTTTCTCAACCTCTTCTTTGCGAGCGTGCAGCAGGTCGAAGAACCGCTTGTTCTCCACCGCATCAGCCCGATCTATGTAGGGCTTCCCGGCACCGTATTCTTGGCCGTTCACGTAGTTGATTCCAAGGCCACGGATGCCCGAACTTGCTCCCATCCAATCATAAGCGCTCGGCTGGATGTTGGCGTGGCGGGTGTGGCGGTGACGGGCGACCGCGACCAATCCCTCCCAGAATTTCAGGCGCACGTCGTAGCGTTCCGCCCGCTTATTGCGACCCACCTGCTCCTTCTCCCGAAGTCGTACTTGATACTCGCTGGCTTCGGGGAGCGGGATAATCTGATGGACACCGATGAGCCGCTTTTCGCCGTCCAAGTAGGGACACAGGCGCACGCAGCGGATATCGATGTCCCGCTCGCACAGCCAGAACACGGCGGTGGTGAGCTCCTTCCCAAAATCTTCGGAAACCAGCAGGATGCGCACATCGGGCGCGAAGGCTTCTTCCTCGGGTTCTTCCCAACCTAAAAACGCTAGCATACGGGTGCAGGCTTCCTCTTGGGGTTCCCCAATACGGGTCAGAAATTCTTGGTGAATTTGTTTGGCTTTTTCAAACGTCATCGCGGACACCATGCCGGCGTAACGGATGGCCTGTAGTTCCATATGCCCCCCGTTGTTGGTGCGTTTCAATTCGATTACGACAAAGTTCGCCTGTGGCTCGATGGCGAGCAGGTCGATGGGTCGACGACTGTCCTCCCAATCGCCGAACTCCTCGGTGAGCACGTAGAAATCGTCGCCCAGCACGTCGATTTGGGTCCACAATAAACGTTGCAAATCTTTGCGCTCCAGCACCTTGATATCGGCAAAGGAAGCTTGAGTTTGCCAGCGTTCTCCGGTGCGCAGAAAGCGACTTTGCTACTGGCACGGTGATCCGTCCCTCTAGCAAAAGTTTCAGGCAACTTTTTCGATACGACCTAAAAACCGTATCACCTTGTCAGAGGCGCGAATAGTGAGTTGACGAGCGAAGCGAAGAAATCTGTGCTCCACTGGGCACCATCCGACTCCCCACCTGCGAAAGGCCATGAATCAGCGGAAAACCCTTATTCTTAATAACTTCGAAAGCTGCTAAATCGACGAAAAGCAACCCCACTCCCCATCTCGTCGGCCAGTAAAAAACCAACGAAGAGCTTTTATCTCGGGGACTCGGCACTCTTCGCTCCGAGTCCGTTTCAATAACCTCCATCAACCAGCCAGACGATCATGCACGCCGTTCTTTGATCGATGCAAAAATCTCCGCTACTACCTCGTCTCTAGGCTTCGCACCCAGATTTCCCTTTCCGTGTATCCGAACGCTGAGGTTACCAGCTTCCAAATCGCGTGGTCCGAGAACGAGCATCGTGTGCACTTTCGCTTGCTCCGCATTTGCCACTTTCGCCTTAATCGGATCTGTGCTCCCATCCAACTTCACCCTCACACCCGCTTGCCGAAGTTCCGCCCTCAGGAGTTCCGCCGATTCTATCAGAGGCGCATCGTCACCAAATGTCAGAATTCGCACCTGCTCCGGTGCTAACCACAGCGGAAAGTTCCCCGCATAGTGCTCAATCAAAAACCCAATGAAACGCTCATGCGTACCAAGTGGCGCTCGATGAATACACAGGGGCGTCTTGCTGGAATTATCCCGATCCTTGTAAGTCAAACCAAAGCGCGCGGGAACGGCAAAATCGACCTGATTCGTCGCGAGCGTAAACTCTTTTCCAATGACATTCCAAATCTGGATATCGATCTTCGGCCCGTAAAACGCCCCCTCGTTTGGCACTTCCACAAACGGCGCCCCAGAAGCCACGAGAACATCACGCACCATTTTTTCCGTCTTAATCCAAAGCGCCGATTGATCCACAAATTTCTTTCCCAATTCCTTGGGATCATGAGTGCTAAAACGAAACTGGTAGCGATCAATCCCAAAGATGGCGAAGTACTTCAAATACATCGCATTCACGGCCTGAAACTCCGACGCAAACTGCTCCTCGGTACAATAAATATGGGCGTCATTCATCTGCATTGCCCGAACGCGCATCAGGCCAAATAATTCCCCGCTCTGCTCATAACGATAGCAAGTTCCGTATTCCGCGAGTCGCAGCGGCAGATCCCGATAACTCCGAGGCACCGCCCCGAAAAGTTTGTGATGATGCGGGCAATTCATCGCTTTCAAGTAATAACGATCGCCAGCGGGTCTGACTTCCCCCGCCTTCGCCTCTCCCCCCTCCTCAAGCACCATCGGCGGAAACATCGACTCCGCATAGTAGGGCAGATGACCACTCGTCAAATAGAGATTTTCCCGCGCTAAATGTGGGGTTCTGACCCGATCATATTCCGCAAAAAACTCCGTCTCCTTCGCCAATTTCTCCAACTCCTCAATCAAGACCGTACCCCGAGGAAGCCACAGCGGCAGTCCTGGACCTACGTCGTCGTCAAAACAAAACAACTCCATCTCCCGCCCGAGCTTTCGGTGATCTCGCTTTTTAGCCTCCTCGAGCATCGCGAAATAAGCCTCCATCTCCGTCTTATTTTTAAAAGCTGTCCCGTAAATCCGCTGGAGTTGCGGGTTCTTTTCATCGCCCTTATAATAGGCACTAGCAACGTGGGTGAGCTTAAATGCCCCAATATTTCCCGTCCGCATCACGTGCGGACCAGCGCAGAGATCCAGAAAATCGCCGTTCTTAAACAAGGAAATTTCCTCGCCTTCAGGGATGTCCTGCAAATTCCCAATCTTAAACTTCGAAGCATTCCCCAGTCGCTCACTCAAACCGCCCAGCCTCCCAATGGTCGCCAAACGCATCGCTTCTTCCCTTGGAACGATCATCTTCTCAAACGGATGATTGGCTTTGATCTCTTTTTTCATCTCCTCCTCGATCCGCACAAAATCGTCGGGCGAAATCCGCTGGGGCATCTCCAAATCATAGTAGAACCCATTTTCCACCGGCGGCCCGGCGGCAAACTGTGCCTCAGGCCAAACCCGTAAAATCGCCGTCGCCAGCACATGGGCAGCCGAATGGCGGAGCCGCTCGATGTCGGACATCTGATGGCGCTGTTCAAGAGTTTTACGGTCGTCGGACATAAGAAGAAAAAGAAAGATTTAGGTGGTTGAAATTCAAATCAACGAAGGAAGGAGATCCATCTCCACAGCCAAGAAATATCAGAGGCGCAAGCGAACCATCCGCCATCGCCGAACTAATTGCGCGGAGTCGGAACCGTCGGGACGGCGTCGAGGATTGCCTGCTGAACAAGGTTCGCTGCCGCAGCTTGCTTTGCCCTTTCCGCAAGGTGCTGCTGTTGTGCATTTTGCGACTGGGTTGTCGCAATCGTATGCTGACGCGCCGCCGCAACCCGTTGTTGAATCAAAGCCGCCTGATTATTCGGCTTCGGTGGCTTCGGTGGAGTTGGGGTTGCAAGAACCGGGGAGACGATGATGATCATTAACCCCACACCCGACAAGAAAGCGGAGCGAAAAATTGAATTCATAATCAAAAGGTAATCCCAATTCCCGGATCGCTCAACTTTTCATTCACTTTTGTCGGCCCAGAAAGGTCAGCTCAGCGATTCCCGACTTATCCAAGTCACCCAGTCCCTGGTCAACCATCTTCTCAAATTGAGCCTTGGTCGCCTCCGCAAGCGGAAGGTGAACCCTCGCCACGTGCGCCAAACTTAAGGCGATCCCACTATCCTTCGCCGCGTGAGCCGCTGAAAAAAAGCAAGCATGATCTCGGTTCTGCATATCTTCGCCATCCGTGACCAGCACACGTGAGGCCGCTCCGGTTTGCGAAAAAACTTCTCGAAGCATCGTCAAATCCAATCCCAACGCCGCGCCTAATCCCAATCCCTCCGCCAGCCCAGCGGTGTTGATATTCATCACCATATTCACCAACGCCTTCACTTTAGCCGCTTCACCCGCTTCCCCGATATAGCGGAGCGAACTAGAGAGAACTTCCAAAATCGGGCGCGCTCGCTCGTAAGCTTCCGGGCGACCACCGCACATTAAATAAAGCGTCCCCTCACGCGCTTGAGTAATACTCGATGCCATACAAGCCTCCAACGATTGCGCGCCCGCCTCTTCACAACGACTTTCCACCTCTACATGCGTGCCAGGAGATACCGTGGCACAGTTAATAAAAAGCGTTCCCTCTGCCACCAAAACCCCGCTCGCGCTCGCTAACAAAGACTCGCAACCGCTTTCGGCGGAGTTGAAAATATCCTCCATCGACTCGTCATCAGTTACCACTGTAATCACCACATCCGCCAACGCCGTAACCTCCGGAAGTGTCGCCGGCGCCACACAACCAAGCTCACGCGCAAGCGCTTGCGCAGAGATGGAATAAACATCAAAGACCGCCGTAATATGACAACCTGCATCCTTCAGACGGCGAGCCATATTCGCCCCCATGCGACCAGTACCAACGATGGCAATTTTTTCAGAGATTTCGGGCATAAAAAATGTGATCTAGAACGATTTTAAAAAGGAACTGCCATACAGCAGAACGACGATCATTGAGGAAGATTCGGCCGCGGTCAACTCTGAGAAGGAGCGCCACCCTCCCCCTCAACAGCAGTTTCCGACGAGACGAAAAGCAGGCAAATCGTCCCCACCAAAATAATCGCCGCACTCACATAAAAGGCCGTCTGACCATACTCCGCGGTGGAGTTCAATCCGACTAAATTCAAGGCAATCATTGGTCCCATAAACCGCCCCAAACTCCCGCAACTCTGCATCAAACCAAGGAGCCGGCCCTGACAATGCGCGTCCGCCGTACGGGAAGCTAAGCCGTTCAGTGTCGGGGTGACAAAGCTGTTTCCTAACGAAATTCCCAAACAAACAACCAACAACCAAGCCAGAGAATGGGTAAATGTCAAGGCGACCATACTCATAGCAAGAATCACTGTCCCAATCAGTGCCAACGACTTTTCTATCGGCTTTTTTAAGAGGCGCCGCAACAACCCGCCCTGAAAAAGCACCCCTAGAAGTCCCACATAAGCCAGCAGATACCCGATCTTTGCCGTATCATAGCCAAAACGCTTCTCACAATAGAGTGCGAAAAGGGCCGTCATCATCGAAAACCCCGTGACCGAAGCAAGCTGACTAGCAAGTATCGCCGAAATCATTCCCCCTCGACTGCCACTAAAAACCTCCCCAATCGACACCCGTTCCGCGGATCGGGCGCGCGACTCGGCGGTCAACGTTTCAGGAAGGAGCATCCAAACTAAAATCGCATTGGTCAACGCGAGTCCCGCGGCAAAGTAAAACGGCATCGCTAGACCAAAATGCTTCGCCAAGACCCCGCCGATCGCTGGTCCGAGCATAAAACCGAGCCCGAAGGCCGCCCCGATTAATCCCATATTCCGAGAACGATTCTCTTTTGTGGTAACATCAGCAATACAAGCCATTGCCGTAGAAACATTTCCACCACTAATTCCGTCGAAAATTCGCCCAAGAAGGAGCATCCAAACGGTGCTCGCCGCCCCGAGAATCACAAAGCCTATCGCGGTGCCAATAATACTAAAAACTAAGATGGGCTTTCGCCCAATCCGATCACTCCACATTCCGAAAATTGGCGCGCACACCAACTGCAAAAGAGAATAAATGCCAAGGATCCACGCCAACTGACTCGCGCTCGCCCCGATCCTCTGATTCTCCGCGTAAAGTGGAAGCAACGGGATGACAATCCCGAAGCCCACCATGTCAATGAAGAGGGTCAGAAAAATCAGCCCGAGCGGAGATCGGGGCGTAGTCGTTAAATTTTTTGGTGCCAAGACGCTGGGATAAAAGAGCGATGCAGAGGAAAGGGAAAGACGAAAGTGCGCCTACTTCCAAACCAAGCGGATGCTAACTAACCATGGCGTTCGTCGCCAAAAATATCTGTAAGAGCACCCCCCTCAAAGATCGCCCGATCAGCGGATCCGGCGCTAGCTCCAATCATCCCAACCCTCCTCATTCAGCGAGCCGCTTGCCCAACCGCCTTCACCCATTGATCCGCCATCAACTGGTGGCCCGAATAAGTCGGATGGATCCCATCCCATACCCAATACTCTGCGGGAGCCCGCTTGCAAGCAGCATCAAATACCTCCTGAAATTTCACCAGAATCGCCTGATGCTTCTCCGCCAGTTTTGCCACAATGGCTTGGCGCTGTTTAACATCCAACTCACGTGGATCACCTTCCTTATGCCCATCTTTCGGAAGATAAAATGGCTCACAAAGAACCAACCGCACGCCAGGGTTTGCAGCTTTCGTCCCAGTCAAAAGTTGGTCGTAGACCGACTCATATTGATCCAATGGAACATTCCGATCGTTGATCCCAACCAAAATACTTAGCAAGTCAGGCTTCAAAGCGATCGTGTCCGCCGACCAGCGAGCCGCCAGACTCACTACCGTATTCCCACTCACCCCTCGATTGAGAAAGGTTAGGTGGCGCTCCGGAAACTCCGCTCCATACTTCGCCGCAATGATAAAACAGTAGCCGTGCCCGAGAATATGATTGGGATCGTTATTCCGACCACGGTTCCCGTCGGTAATCGAGTCCCCCTGAAATAAAATCCGCTCGTTTTCTTTAAACAACGGCTCTCCAGCATGCCCCGCGACTCCTCCAAAAATCACGGCCAACATCCAAGCAATTTCCAGCGGGGTTTTAAGTTTCATCAGGCGTTCATTAGAAGCGGTTTCTCCACATCCGCCAACTAAAGAATCATCCCTTCACTGCCACATAAATCGTGCTCTTTGACTGGCAATCAAGAAGCGGATTATCAAAGAAAACCTCCGACACCGTCACCCGAGCAAAAACCCGCCTCAGCAATTCTAAAAACGCCTCGTCCGGCGGATCGTCCGACCACAAAGCAAAGACTCCCTCGCCCGACAAATGCCCAGCCAATGCCCGCAACCCTTCCTCCGTATAAAACACCCCGTGCTCCCGCCGCAAGAGATGACGCGGCGAATGATCAATATCCAAAAGCACCGCCTCAAACTTTCGCCCAGGTTGTTGGACATCAAATCCATCCACCGAAACCGCCCGAGCAAAAAAATCATCATGGACCAGTCGACACCGAGGATCGGCAACCAACTCCGCCCCAAGGGGAACCAACCCACCCTGATGCCACTCAATCACCGCCTCCAAAACATCGATTACCACCAACGACCTCACCTCGTCATGCGCCAAAGCCGCCACCGCTGTGTAACCCAGTCCCAAACCGCCCACCACCACATTCCAGTCTCCTTTAACGCACGCCCCTAAGCCCAAATCCGCCAAAGCCTCCTCCACCACATGAAAAAGGCTCGACATCAAAAAAGCCTCCCCAAGCTTCACCTCAAACACTTCCAAACCATCCAGTAAAGCCACTCGACGCCGACGCAATGTCAACTCTCCCATCGGCGTTTTTCGATAATCTAATTCCTCAAAGTCTCGACTCATCGCGCTCATCTTCCTTTCTGGTAAAAATAACTCTCATTAACTCCGCAGATCACGGCAGAACCGCCCAAATTTCTACAATCCGATTCTTCTCCATATTTCTCTCATCCAATAACTTCGATCCACCCATCCCGATCGAATGAATCACATTCATCATTCCACAATTTTCGCGCATCGCCCTCGCGACCGTTTCCGCACGCATCCGCGAAACCACCAAATTCTTTTCGGGATCACCATTCGTGTCCGCATAGCCAAGAACCACAAAGACCGCTGTCGGATCCGCTCTCAAATCGCTGACCTCAGGTTGCTCCAAGGCCTCTTTCATCTTCGCAATCGTCCCCACCCCAAGATCGCTTTTCCCTGAACCAAACGGCGTCCTCAAAATCATTCCCATCCGCCGGGCTCTCTCCACCGCCGCATAGAGTTTATCCCGCTTGGGGTTCGATACTTTCGGCATCAAATCCACTCGCCGCAAAACCTCATCCTTCACTCGTTGATTTTCTTTTTGCGAAAGATCCATTGCCAATTTTTCCGGAACAGTCACGGCCGCAACATCTTCTTCCACAGGCAATTTAACAATATCGACCGCTCTTGTTTCAACAACCACTTCCCCAGATTTCCCATTAGTTTCCCGCGCCGAAATTATCGCCTGTCGCCTCAATCCTTCCCCATCAACCTCCGCCTTCTTCCCTCCTTGCCAAACTCGCACGCCAACCCAACCCAAACCGCTCACCAAACCAAGCAAACATAATCCCATCACATACTTTCGCCACATCACCGCCGGCGATTCCACAAAGCGAAGCACCTTCCCACATTCCACACAGACAAACGGATCTTCCCCAGATACTTCCGTCTCTTCCCCCCGATATGCCAGTAAGCAACCGGAAATATTTAGGCATTTTCCAAATCGGGTCATTTTCTTCATCTCTTAGGATGCCACCCCGCCAACCGCCAGAAGATTCCCCCTCATCCATGCCTGAAGATCTGGTGCCAACGGCGACACCCAATCCAAACCTAAACTCGGCAGGCGCAACCCCGTGGAATGCAACGCATGCCGAGGCAAAAGCAACCGATCTCTCAGCGACTCCGTCCATCCCGTCTGGATAAATTCCAAATAACAATTCTCATCTGGTCCATACAACTTGTCCCCAACCACTGGATACCCCAAACCAGCAAGGTGCACCCGAATCTGGTGCGTCCGCCCCGTCTGCGGGTATGCCCGAATCAAAGCAAATCGCTCATCCTTCAACCCCAACCATCGCTCCTCAACGCGGAAACGTGTCAACGACTCCGCACCTTCCGGGTGAATCATCTGCCGCAAATAAATCCGCGCCGTCTCCCGACTCCCCTGCCTCAATATCCGCTCTTCCGAGGTCTTTTCCTCCCAATCAGGCCATCCCCAAACCAAGGCCAGATACTCTTTCTCTACCCTTCGACCCATCATTTCTAATCCAAATAATCGCGCACTCGCATACGACTTCGCCACCAGTGTCAACCCACTCGTCTCCCGATCTAATCGGTTAATCAACGAAACTTGCCCCCCATTGACTAACTCAAAGGCCAACAAATCCCGCAAGCCATCCCACAGCGTCACCCCACATCCCGGCCGACTCGGATGCGCAGCAAGGTGCGGCGGCTTATCAACGACAATCCACCCCTCGCTCTCCGCCACAATCTGGAAGCCTAATTTCATTTAATCCGATGGACGCCCCTCTCCACTAGCCTCCCCATCGCCGGCGTTCAAGCAGAACCCCCAACCCTCTCTCTCTCAGAAAATTTACTTCTCAAATCAAACCCTCTTCACCCATATTTCTCTAGCCTCTTTTCATATTCAATCCACTCCCATCAAACCATCTATGAGCATCACCCGCGAATGTCAGGATCGACTCCAATCGAAGCCCCTTTTTTCTGAATTTTCCCAGAGTGAATTAGAAAATTTTCTCGATATTCTCGATCTCATCCACGTCAAAAAGGGAGAGGTCATCGTCACTCAAGGCGAACCAGGCGACTGCATGTTTATTCTCATCGATGGCCTCGCCAGAGTAACCCACCATTACGGCGATCAGTTCGTTGACCTCGCCGAAATACCTGTCGGAGATTTCTTCGGAGAAATTGCCCTCGTCGATGCCGGTGTCCGCTCCGCTTCTGTCGTCGCAGATGAAGATTCATCCCTCCTCCGCATCACCCAAGCCACCATCCTTGCCGTGGCTGGGGTCTATCCCAATTCCGCATTCAAATTCCTCCTCGCCATCGGTCGCACTCTCGTCGGCCGACTCCGCCAATCCAATCAACGCTACCTAGATACTCGCTTCGTTATCCCCCCGCCAAAGGTTTAAATACCCCGCCCTTCAGCCAATCAAACGCCCCCCCATCTCCAGCGCCGAGCGGTGCGCCTTTTTCCTCCCATACCGCTCTCTCCCAAATCCATGCCGGTTCCGAGTTTCCCTCGTTCCACTCACCAAATGCGCCTCCTCAAGGCTCACCCGCAA
Source organism: Verrucomicrobiota bacterium (assembly GCA_037142835.1). GTDB lineage: Bacteria > Verrucomicrobiota > Verrucomicrobiia > Chthoniobacterales > Chthoniobacteraceae > Chthoniobacter. The sequence goes on along the minus strand of JBAWZW010000056.1, from coordinate 5,499 downwards.
CGACCGCCCTTGGGCCGCCGCAATCACCCCCAAAACATGAAAAATAATCCAGACCATCGCCCCCAAAAATCCTGCCGCAAACATATAGCTCGTCTTGATCGCCTCAGGCATCTGCGGTTCCCCACGCGTCCCCACATAGCCGACAATCAAGAAACTCCCGAAAAATAAAAACCCCAGCACCTTTAAGAACGTCCCGCAACTCATCACTACCGATGCCAAGGTAGTCACATTCTTAACGTACTCATCACTTCTCAAGGTCGTTTGATCAAAGTTTATTGTCTCAGTATTCATATCGTCTAATTAGCGTTCCCTCCTCTGAAGCATCTCTCACGCCACATTTTCACCTGCTCTCGCTTTTCATCTCACGGCTTTTCATCTCGGCGTTTCCGGCTAAATTTCCCCTCACTCATGGAAATTCTCTACGACGTAGCCATCATCGGCGGTGGTCCCGCAGGCACAACCGCCGCCATTCTCCTCGCTCAAAATGGACGCAAAGTCCTCCTCCTCGAACGTGAAAAATTTCCCCGATTCCATATCGGCGAGTCCCTCCTCCCTTACTCGCTCACCGCTTTAGATCGCCTCGGCATTCGCCACGAACTCGACGCCCAAGCCTTCCAAAAATTCGGCGGCGAAGTCGCTACTTCCTGCGGCAACCGCATCGTGAAGTTTTACTTCAAATCGGGCTTCCGTATCGAACATCCCAGCACCTACCAAGTCGAACGCGCCCAGTTCGATCTCTCCCTCCTCAATCGTGCACGCCACGTCGGCGCCGATGTCCACGAGGAAACTCCCGTTGCCGAGGTCTCCCTCCACCCCGATGGCGTCTCCCTCAAAACCACCGCCGGCCACACTTTCTCCGCCCGCTATCTCATCGACGCCAGCGGTCGCAACACCCTCCTCGGCTCCCAACTCCAACTCAAAAAAAACTATCCTCACCTCAAAAAATTCTCCTGCTATGCCCACTATTCCCATGTCCAACGCGAGGACGGAATCGATGCAACCTTAACCCGCTTAGTCCAAGCCGGTCGCCATTGGTTTTGGCTAATCCCACTCGATGCCCATCGCACGAGCATCGGCCTCGTCATGGATCTCGCCGATTTCCAAGCCCGCAAACAATCCCCCGACGCGGTCCTCGATTGGGCAATCAACGATTCCGATCTCATGCGCCAGCGGATCGGCCAAAATACCAGAGTCACCCCCGTCCACTCCGCTGGCGATTATTCCTACCGCAACTCTCGCCTCACCGGTGACCGCTGGATTCTCACCGGTGATGCCGCTGGTTTTATCGACCCAATCTTCTCCACGGGAGTCTTTCTCGCCATCCACTCCGGAGAAAAAGCCGCCGATATTCTCGAGGAAATTCTCCAAAATCCCCAACGCCAGCCAAGCCTCTTCCGTCAATACGAACGCGACCTCAACAGTCTAATGGACAAGTATCTCCGCTTCGTCACCGCTTGGTATCGCCCAGAATTCATTGAGGTCTTCACCACCCCCACCCAACACTTCCAACTCGCCGCCGCCGTCAACTCCTTCCTCGCCGGAAATACCCAGCCAAGCTTCGCTCTCTGGTGGCGAATGGAACTCTTCTACCTCGTCGTTTTCCTCCAACGATTCTTTCCTCTCTGCCCGCGCATCACCCCAAAAACCTCTCCCGCCAAAGCCAATCTCACCCCTTTGCCAACTCCTCATTAATGAATTTCTCCAGCACCTTTTCCCTTCTTCCTCTCATCTCCTTGCTCGCCGCGTGCTCCACCCCTCACCCGTTTCCCACCCCCAATCCCTCCTGGAAATCGCATCTCGGCCAACTCAAATATCACGACGCCTCACGCTCTCTCATCGGCGATGTCCTCGTCCAAAAAAATTCCCCCACTGACTTCTATCTCGACTTTCAAAAGACTGGTGGAATCTCCCTGATCTCGCTCCACGAAGACGCCACAACCGCTCGCGTAGAAGGACTTCTCGCTCATTACTCTTGGCAAGGCTCCCCCTCAAATCCACCCAAACATCTCCTCCCATGGATCGCTCTCCGCGAAGCTTTTCTCACCCCACCTCTCACCGGATCCTACACGAAATCGTTCACCACCCCACCACCCACTTCGTGGAAAATTTCCGCCTCCGTCTCCAACGGCCATCTCCAAACCCTCTCCTGCCAAATCCAAAACTCCCCCGCCCAATTCGATTTCCATTTCCATCCCTAACCCCCCAATGCCAACCACGTTCACCATCGTGATCCCTCCCCCAAAATCACTGCACCCATGAGCTACGACCAATCTCTCGCTCGCCTCGTCACCCACCACAGACGCCCCCTCCTCCTCGCCGTCGCCCTTCTCGCCATCCTCTCCGCTCTCCTCATCGCCTATCACTCCCGCTTCTCCTCCGATGTCCTCGATCTCCTCCCCAAACACTTCTCCTCCGTCCAAACTTTCAAAACTTTCGACCGCCAATTCACCCAAGCTCGAGAACTCACTTTCGCTCTCCTCGATAACTCTCACTCCGTCGATCTCGATGCCTTCGCCGAACACTTCGGCGAAAAACTCCGACACGAACCCTGGGTCGCTCGCGTCATGGATCGCTCCCCACTCGATTCCCCAAACGGCCTCACCGAAGTCCGCTCCATCGCCCTCCCCTTACTCCTCAACCTCGACGACTCCGCTTTCGATCTCGCCCTCCTCGCCACCCGCCCCGATCACATCGCCCTCCGCCTCAAAAAACTCCGCGATGCCCTCTCCTCCGGTTCTCCCAAAGCCGAAGTCGAACTCGATTTCGATCCCCTCGGTCTCATCACCCCTGCTCTCAAACCCCTCGCAGGCTCTTTCTCCATCGACCAAACTCGCCCACTCGCCTCCCCAGACGGCACGCTCAGAATCGTCCTCGCCAAAACCACCCAACCCGATCTCAGCGCCCACGCTTGCCAAATCACCATGGCCCAAGTCGCAGACTTCCAAACGCGGGTGCTCCAAAGTTGGACCGGTCCCACTCCCCAAATCCTCGTCACCGGTCGCACTCCTTATGTCGGCGAACTCTCCCTCACCATGCGCTCTGATGTCATCTCCACCATCACCGGTTCCGTCCTCCTCGTCGCCCTCGTTTTCTATCTCGGGTTCCGACGCTTCACCCCACTCCTCGCCATCCTCAAAGTCCTCACCCTCTGCTGCCTCCTCGCCGTCGCCACCGGCTCCCTCCTCTTCCACGAACTCAATATGATCACCATCGGCCTCTGCTCCATCCTCATCGGCCTCGGTGTCGATTTCGGCATGATGCTCTACGCCGTCTACGAACGCGCCCGCGACGCCGGCACTCCCCACGAAGCCGCCATCGCCACCGCCATCCGCTCCCAAGGCAAAGGCGTCTTTTTTGGCGCCCTCACCACCGCCATCGGCTTCCTCTGCTTCCTCCGTAGCCAATCCCCAGGATTCGCCCAACTCGGCACCCTCATCGCCTGCGGAATCCTCTTCGCCGGAATCTTCATGGCGACTCTCTTCTTCGCCTTCATCGGCCCTCGATTCCAACGCCACTCCCACGATTGGCTCTGGTCCGCTGGCCAATCTTTCGTCCGCCTCGTCTATCAAAACCCTCGCGCTTTCTTCCTCTCCACCACCCTCTTCCTCACCACTTTATCCACGCTCGCTTTCACGCCCATCGGTCAACTCCGCTTCGATGCCAATCCTCGTTCCCTCGAACCCAAAGAAAGTCGCGCCGGCCACGCTCTCCGCACCATCCAAAGCAAAATGCCCATCGCCGCGGAACCCCTCATCCTCCTCGTCAATGCCTCCACCCCAGAAGAACTCCACTCCCGCTGGACCACTCTCCAATCCACTTTCAATCAACTCGTCGCCAACAAAAAAATCAAAGGCGTCGCCTCCCCCACCGCCTTCGCCGTCTCCCCAAAACAGATCGAACGCAATGCCTCCCAATTAGCCCAAATCAATTGGACCGCCTCCCGCCAATCCCTCACCCAAGCCCTTCAGCTCCAAGGCTTCTCCCCCACTTCCTTCCAATCCGCTTTCGACCTCCTCGATTCCCTCCAATCCATCGCCACCGGCAATCGCGCCCCTCTCCACTGGCGCTCCGCCCTCCCAGAATCTTCCACCTGGTGGTTCGTTCTCGATCGCTTCTTCTCCCAAGATCCCCTCCTCTGCGCCGCTTATCTCACCCCCAATCACACCCTCTCCTCTTTCGCCGAAAAGGAAGAAATTCGTCTCGCCCTCGAATCCCCGAAAATTCCCATCCAAATCTCCGGCTGGAGCTTCACCCTCCAAGATCTCGTCCCTTGGTCAAAATCCAAAATGATCGAACTCTCCGCCTTCATGATTCTCTTCAATGGCCTCCTCCTCATCTTCCTCTACCGCAGTCTCTTCCCCCTCGCCGTCCTCATGCTCGGCCTCGCTCTCTCCATCGGTTCTCTCGTCACTACTCTCAAATTCTTCGATATCCCCCTCAATCTTTTCAATGTCCTCGCCTTCCCCCTCGTCCTCGGCGTTGGCGTCGATTACGGCATCTATATCGTCATCGCCATGCGCCAATCCGGCCTCCGCCAAGAAAATCTCGCCACCGTCGTCAAACCCGTTTTCCTCAGCGGCCTCACCACGGTCTGCGGCTTCGCTTCCCTCGCTCTCGCTGCCAACCCCGCCCTCAAAGGCCTCGGCATCGTCTGCTCCCTCGGCGTCGCTTGGTCTCTCTTCGCCACTCTCTTCTTCATCCTCCCAGCTTACGCCTGGCGCGATTCCCCACCCGCCCCCTCCGCTCCTCCTCACCCATGAGCGCCCTCTACAATCTCCGCGCCTTCAAAGCCGCCTTCGCCCTCGCTCACCTCCTCCCTCGCCCCGTCGCCCAATCTCTCGCCAGCCTCCTCAGCCAATTCATCTATCGCAAAAATTCCCTCACCCAGTCCGCTCTCCAATCCAATCTCCACCAAATCACTGGCCTCTCCGGAAAACCACTCCACCATCTCTGCCTCGCCAATGTCTCCCTCTTCGGCCAAATGCTCGCCGATTACTTTCTCTGCGCCGGCCCCCGCGCCGCTCGTCACTGCCACTCTCTCATCGACTCCTGGTCGGGCTTGGAAAATCTCCAAGCTTCCCACCAATCCGGCCGCGGCACCATCATCGTCACCGGTCACCTCGGCCACTGGGAACTCGGCGGCATCGCCCTCACCCAAATCCCCCTCCCCCTCACCGTCGTCACCCTCGAAGAACCCTCCACCGAACTCACCCGCTGGCGCCAAGCCGGTCGCCAACGTCTCGGCATCAAAACCATCGTCGTCGGCCCAGCCCATCCTTTCGCCTTCATCGAACTCATCCAAACCCTCCGCCGCAATGAACTCGTCGCCATGCTCGTCGATCGCCCATCCCCAGAAGCCTCTTCCCCAGTCTCTTTCTTCCATCGCCAAACCCCTTTCTCCTCCGCTCCAGCGCTCCTCGCCAAATACACCGGCGCCACCGTTCTCCCCGCTTTCGTCCTCCGACAACCCCACGGCAAATATCTCTCCCTCGCCTCCTC
>JBAWZW010000055.1:0-17127 GCA_037142835.1 Verrucomicrobiota bacterium | reverse complement strand
CGCCAAAACTTTCCTCGGCGACTCCTCCGCCCCACTCATTGCCATCCATCCAGGCAGCGGTAGCCCCCTAAAAAATTGGCCCCTCGACAACTGGAAAATCCTCTTCCTCTGGCTCCTTTCCCTCCACCCCCAACCACGAATCCTCCTCGTCGGCGGTGAAGCCGATCACCCCCAGCTCCTCTCCCTCTCCTCCCTCGCCCCTCACCCATCCTGCCTCCTCGCCAAAGACCTCGAACTCCCCCTCCTCGCCGCCGTCCTCTCCCGCGCCACCCTCTTCATCGGCCACGATTCCGGCATCTCCCACCTCGCCGCCGCCACCAGTTGCCCGTGCCTCCTCCTCTTCGGCCCCACCGACCCCAACGTCTGGGCACCCGCCAACCCCCAAGTCTCTATCCTCCGCTCCCCAAACCACTTACTCTTCGCCATCTCCCCAACCCAAGTCCAATCCGAAGTCACTCGCCTTTTAACTAAACAACCAAGCTTGTCCTCCACACCGCTTTCCCCCACTATCCCCCACTTTTCTTCAGATCGTCTTCCATGACCCAACTCCAGCATACTCTCCAACGCTCCGCCTCCTTCACCGGCGTCTCCCTTCACACCGGCGAAAACGTCACCCTCACCCTCCACCCCGCACCCCCAAATCACGGACGAAAATTCCGCCGCTCCGATCTCCCCGATCAACCCGTCATCGACGCCAATATCGACCACGTCAAAACCGTCGAACGCTCCACCACCATCGCCGACGGCGGCGTCAAAGTCCAAACCGTCGAACATATCCTCTCCGCCCTCGCTGGCCTCGGCATCGATAACGCCCTCATCGAGATGGACGCCAATGAGCCCCCCATCGGCGACGGAAGCGCCCTCCCCTACCTCGCCCTCATCAAGGAAGCCGGCATCGCCGAACAACCCTCCCCACAATCCGTCTACACCGTCACCGAACCGATTTTCCTCGAAACCAAAAGCGGGTCGATCATGGCCATCATCCCCGATCCCGCCTTCCGCATCTCCTGCACCCAAGTCGGCCCCGACGGACGCTTCACCCAATACTTCTCCACCGAAATCACCCCAGAAATTTACGAAAAAGAAATCGCCCCCGCCAGAACTTTTGTTTTTTATGAAGATGTTAAACCCCTCATGGACAAAGGCTTAATCAAAGGCGGAAGCCTCGAAAATGCCGTGGTCGTTCGCGGCGACTCCGTCCTCAGCAAAGAACCCCTCCGCTTCCCCGACGAATTCGTTCGCCACAAAATTCTCGATATCATCGGCGATCTCGCCCTCTTCGGACGCCCCATCTGCGGTCACATCATCGCCGTCAAACCAGGCCACGGCCCCAATACCGACCTCGCCAGACTCGTCGCTAAACAATTCGCCAAAACCCTCGCCCTCCTCCCCCCACGCATCACCCCCAAAGGCGGCGATGTCCTCGACATCAATGATGTCATGAAACTTCTCCCCCACCGCTACCCCTTCCTCATGGTCGATCGGGTCGTCGCCATCGAAGGCGAAACCAAATGCGTCGGCATGAAAGCCGTGACCATGAACGAATGGTACTTTCCAGGCCACTTCCCCGGTCATCCCGTCATGCCAGGCGTCCTCCAAGTGGAAGCCATGGCTCAAGTCGGGAGCATCCTCCTCCTCCGCCTCCCAGGTTACGCAGGAAAAATTGGCTACTTCATGAGCGCCGATGCCGTCAAATTCCGCAAACCCGTGGTCCCAGGCGATACCCTCTTCATCGAAGTCGAAATGACCCAACGAAAAAAAGCCATCGTCAAAGCCCGCGGTCGTTGCCTCGTCAACGGCGAAGTCGTCAGCGAAGCCGAAATGATGTTTGGAGTCGTCGACCCGTGAGCACACAAATCCATCCCACCGCCGTCATCCACCCTTCCGCCCAAATCGGCGATGACTGCGAAATCGGCCCCTACTCCATCATTGGCCCCAACGTTACCCTCGGGACTGGTTGCTGGCTCCAGCACCAAGTCAGCCTCCACGGCCCATCCGCCATCGGCACACGCAACCAATTCTACGCCTTCAGCTCCATCGGTCAAAAATCCCAAGACCTCAAATACATCGCCGAACCCACCTACCTCGAAATCGGCGACCACAACTGCTTCCGCGAATTCGTCACCGTCCACCGCGGCACCGCTCCAAACTCCCTGACCAAAATCGGTAACCACGGAAACTTTCTCGCCTACTCCCACATCGCCCACGACTGCATCGTCGGTGACCACGTGATCTTCTCTAATAATGGAACTCTCGCAGGCCATGTCGAAGTCGGTCACCACGCCATCATCGGCGGCCTCACCGCGATCCACCAATTCTGTCGCATCGGTGACTTCGCCCTCACCGGCGGTTGCTCAAAGATCGTCCAAGATGTCCCCCCTTTTATGATCGCCGACGGCAACCCCGCCAAAATCCGCAGCTACAACAAAGTCGGCCTCGAGCGCCACGGCTTCACCGAAGAAGCCCAGCGCCAAATCAAAGAGGCCTATCGCATCATCTTCCGCTCCGCCCTCAATCTCCAACAGGCCATCGATCAAATTCGCGCCACTTTGCCCGAATCCCCAGAACTCACCCAAATCCTCAAATTTATTACCCAAAGCCCCCGCGGCATCCTCAAATAATCCCCCAGAAAAGTTACCCCACCCCCAAGAGCGGCGCCGTCGTCGCCCCATCACTAACCACCTCCACGGGTGCCACTTGGCAAAGTCGCTCCTCTAAAAATCGCTTCAATGATTGCACCAGCGCTCGATCGCTCCGCGCAAACAAAAACGCGTATTTCGTCTTCTTCTCCAAACTATCGAGAACAAGGTTCTCACTGAAAAATTTTGCCTCGTGCGCCACCCGGTAGCCCCTCAAATCAATGACCTCCGCCACGGACTGAAACCTCCGGGATGCCACAAACGCCACCCGCAATTCATCCCCACTCGTCGCCACTAAATAACCAAATAAATTCCCCGGAATATTCTTCGCACCCTGACTCAAACACGCCGCCGCCCAAACAATCGGCGCCCCTTGAGGATTGGTTCTCCGATGCAATCGCTCCTCGTCCACTGGCATTGTCTTCAACAACTCCCCACTCAACTCATCCACCGATGGCGATGTCACTTTCTTCCACATCAGCCAGAAATTTGCCCGCACCGCCCGAAAGAGCTTCGGCCCAAAATAAGCAATACAGACCAAAATTGTCCCGAAAACCGCCAGTAAAAGCCACGGATCGCTGTGCACCACCGAATACTTGATCAACGCCAACCCCCCAAGCACCGCCACATCCTCCGTCACACTCACCGCAATATTCGAAAAGGGCTCGGGTGAATGGTTCACCACTAAACGCGTCCCCGCCTTCACGCTGTGCGTCATCAAACTCACCCCGCCAGCCATCAACGCCCCAATCACATCCACCACCGGATCCACCGTTCCCAATACTCGCACCACTAAAAATGCTCCGCCAATCGGCCGGATAATCGTGTGCACCCCATCCCACAACGAATCCACCCACGGCACCTTGTCCGCAAAAAATTGCAGAAGATATAACACTCCCGCCACCACCAAAATCGCAGGATGCCCAAGCACCGCCAACTCAGGATACGTCTGGCTAAGGCTGATCCAATGCTGCTGGATCGCCAACCCCGTCACAAAAACCGTCAAATATAAATTCACGCCTGCCAACGACGCAAATCCCAACGCCACCCCTAAGGTCTGGAGAGTTTCCATAGGCACTCATTATCACTCACCTCAACCCTTTTACAAAGAAAAGTTTGCCCCTCCACTAACCTCCTCCTCGACCACCGAATTCGTCAAAGTTCCAATCTTTTCAATCTCCACCTTCACCTCGTCCCCAACCTCCAACCACCGCGGCGGTTTCCTCGCCATCCCCACCCCAGCCGGCGTCCCCGTCAAAATTACCGTCCCAGGCAACAAGGTAGTCGAGCCACTCAGAAACTCAATCAACGTCGGCACATCAAAAATCATATCTCCTAAATGACTCTCCTGCAGCAACTCCCCATTCACTCGCGTCGAAATTCTCAGCCCACCCAACTCCCCTAACTCATCAGGCGTCACCACCACTGGCCCTAGCGGACAAAAGGTATCAAATGACTTCCCCCGGCTCCACTGCCCCCCACCACCTTCTTTCTGCCAATCCCGGGCACTCACATCATTCGCACAAGTAAACCCCAACACATATTCCATAGCCTCCTCACGCCTCACATTCTTACACACTCGACCAATCACCACCGCTAGCTCCGCCTCATAATCCACTCGGTTACTCCTCAGCCATCGCGGTAAGACAATCGCCCCCCGAGGATCCTGAACCGCTCCCGGGTTCTTGAAAAAAACCACCGGCACCGCCGGGATCGGCGCTCCCGTTTCCATCGCATGCTCCCGGTAATTCAACCCAATACAAATCAACGCTCGAGGCTCCACCGGCGCACAAATCCGCTTCACCACGACCACCTCATTCGTCCGTTCCATTAACGAAAAAATCCCACCACCCAACGCCGTCGCCGTTCCATCGGAACGCTCCTCGGCCAAGCCAATTTTCCCATCCACCCCTTGATAACGAATAATTCTCATCGTGGTTCACGATCTCCACCACTCAAGCTTCAATCGCTCCCTTCCTTTTGCAGTCTTTTCCCCAAGTCGTCAAACCCTCCGCGCCTCTCAACGCCATCCCCACTTCACCCCACCGTCTCCACCGCCCTCACCCACATCCCCATTCCAAACTCCTCCCGAATCCTCGACACCAGTCCCTCTCCACTTCTCCCCTCATCCAGCACCGCAAACATCGTCGACCCCGATCCCGACATCAATGCCCCAACCACTTCCGCCTGACCAAGTAACCACATTTTAATGTCCGCCAACACAAGGTGCTTCTCAAAAACAGGTCGCTCCAAATCATTGACCAATCCCCCCCATCGAAACTCCTGCACCCCATACCGCACCGAAGGAATCTCCCGCGATTCTTTCCACCGAGAATAAGCCCACGGCGTCGCCACCCCAAAATTCGGCTTCATCAAAACCAAGGACAGTTTCTCCCCAAGAACCACGGACTCCACCTTCTCCCCCCGGCCCCTAATCCTCGCCGCACTCTCATAAACAAAAAATGGCACGTCCGACCCCAAGGACGCCCCCAGAACACTCAACTCATCTCGCGATAATCCCGTCCCAAATAACTGATTCAACCCCAGCAAGATCGTCGCCGCATCGCTACTTCCTCCACCCAAACCCGCCCCATGGGGAATCCGCTTGGTTAACCCAATCCGTAAGTCAGGATCCACCCCAGTCGCCCCACAAAATAACCGCACCGCTCTTACCACCAAATTCTCCTCCCCCAGCGGAATCGTCAGGTCGTCACAGAAAAACTCTAGTCCGCCCTTTTCCCGACGGCTCACTTCCAAAGTGTCCCCCAGAGAAATCGGCGTCATCAACGATTCCAATTCATGAAACCCATCGTCCCGACGACCCAATATCCGCAGGGAAAGATTAATTTTCGCTCTCGCAAATAACTTCATCAAAACACTTTAAATACTCAGACCATCGTCTCGAAGATGCCAAAAAACTCCATCACCCGCCATCTTTACCCCGTTTTCACCCCTCCCAGATCGCTTAGGCATTCCGGTTCACACAATTCAAATCCTCAAAAGAGGCAACTAACCGCTTCGTCGCCGCATCCTCCGCCGCCCCCAACCAAATCCGTGGGTCATATTGCTTCTTGTTCGGCGCGTCAGGCCCCTTCGGATTCCCAATCTGCCCCTGCAAATAGTCGTGGTTCTTTACCTCATATTCCCTCACCCCATCCCAAAATGCCCACTGCATATCCGTGTCCAAATTCATCTTGATCGCCCCATATCGAATCGCTTCCCGAATCTCTTCCCGCGTTGACCCCGATCCCCCGTGAAAAACAAAGTTCACTGGCTTCGCTCCAGTCCCCAGCGTCCGCTCAATGTAGTCCTGCGAATTCTTCAAAATAACTGGCTTCAATTTCACGTTCCCAGGCTTGTAAACCCCGTGCACATTCCCAAATGCAGCCGCAATGGTGAAGTTCGGACTGATCGCACTCAATACCGTGTAAGCACGCGCAACCTCTTCTGGCTGTGTATATAACTTCGACTCCTCTACCCCAGAATTATCCACCCCGTCCTCTTCCCCACCCGTCACCCCCAGCTCAATCTCTAAGGTCATTCCCATCTTCGACATCCGCTCAAAGTACCTCGCACAAATCTCCAAATTCTCCTCCAGCGGCTCCTCCGAAAGATCCAGCATGTGCGAACTATAAAGCGGTTGCCCAGTCTTCGCGTAATGTGCCTCGCTCGCCACCAACATCCCATCCACCCAAGGCAAAAGCTTCTTCGCGCAGTGATCAGTATTCAAAATCACCGACACCCCATATGCCTTCGCCGCCGCATCCACATATTGTGCCCCCGCTATCCCACCCTGAATGGCCCCAAACTGCCCCTCTTTACTCACCCCTTTCCCAATAAAAAATTGCGCGCCGCCATTCGAAAACTGGATCATCGTCGGAGAGTTGACCTCCCGCGCGGCCACCAACGCCGCATTCACAGAATTCGTTCCAATACAGTTGATTGCCGGTAAAGCAAACTCCTCTGCTTTGGCGTAATCCAACAACTCTTTCACCTCTTCACCAAACAAGACCCCTGACCTAAATCGTTTCGCTAATGACATAGCTTTCCCTATATCAAACCAGTTCCCCCTCGAACAAGTCACAACTTGTCCTCCTTCACTTTTCTCACATCTTTTTGACATTCTTCCCACATTCTTCTGACACTCTATCCTTGTTTTTAGCTTATCTCTTCACCCTATGAAAAATCTCCGCCTCCTCCTCCTCCTTGCGGCCCCGGCCTTCGCCGCCGAGCCCGCCATCACCATCTATAACCAAGGCTTCGCCGTGATTCGCGATACCCTGCCCATCGACCTCAAAGCCGGTCCCAACCAAATCACCTTCGCCGGCGCCACCGCCAAACTCGAACCCGATTCCGTGATCCTCCGCGACACCGCCGGCAAGGCCGCTCTCCAAATCCTCGAGCAATCCTACCGCAACGATCCCGTCTCCGAACCCATGCTCCTCTCGTTTTTCGAAGGCAAATCCCTCGACTTCATCCGCCGCGAAGCCAACAAACCCGACCAGACCATCCCCGCAAAAATCATCCGGAGCGGCTATGTCCCAGGAGGCGCCCCCGTCCAGCCCATCGTCGAGATCGATGGCAAACTCCAATTCTCTTTACCCGGTCAACCCATCTTCCCATCCCTCGGCGACGAAAACATTCTCAAGCCCACCCTCTCTTGGAAAATCAACGCCACCGCCGCCGCCAAAGTAAACGCCGAAGTCGCCTACATCACCCAAGGGTTCTCTTGGCAAGCCAGTTACAATCTCGTCGCTCCCGAAAAGGGCGATCTCGTCGACTTTGTCGGCTGGATCACCATGCGCAACGACAGCGGTTCAAACTTCCAAAACGCCAAAGTCAAACTCATGGCTGGCGATGTCAATAAAGTCCAAGCCCCACAACCCGCCATGGCTCGTAACTTCGCCATGAAAGCCGCCATGATGAGTGATGCCCCACAACCAGTCGTTTCCGAAAAGGCCTTCGACGAATTTCACCTCTACACTTTGGCGAACCTCGCCACCCTCCGCGATAAGGAGTCCAAACAAGTCGAGTTCATCCGCGCCACAGGGGTGAAAGCCGAACGCCTCTACATCTACGACGGCGCCGCCATCGGCGGTTGGCGCCTCGGAATGAATATCGGTGGCGACCCCAATTACGGCACCGCTTCCAACAAAAAGATTAATGTCTATCGCGAATTCAAAAACACCGAGGCCAACAAACTCGGCATTCCCCTCCCCAAAGGCCGCGTCCGCTTTTACTCCCAAGACGATGACCGCCAACTCGAATTCGTCGGCGAAAATAACCTCGATCATACCCCAAAAGGCGAAGTCGTTCGCCTCTTCATCGGCGATAGCTTCGACCTCGTCGGAGAACGCAAACGCACCGACTTCAAAACCAACGAGGGCAATCATGTTTTCGACGAAACCTTCGAAATCAAGCTCCGCAACCGCAAAAAAGATCCCGTCGAAATCCGCGCCGTCGAACATCTCTTCCGCTGGACCAACTGGACGATCGAAGACAAAAACCACGACTTCACTAAAACCGATGCCCAGACCATCGAGTTCCGCGTCACCCTCAAGCCAGATGAGGAAAAAACCATTACCTATAAGGTTCACTATACTTGGTAAAAAAAGATCCATATAAAAAACTCCGCCTCAATCATTTACGCCCATTGCAGATCAAGAGATTACCACTGAAATCTCTCCATTCTCACCGTTGAATATGAGCCAGCGGCTTCCACCGCTGGCTCATTTTCTTTTCTGCCACTCCGCTATTTCCATCCACCAATCTCCAACACCCAACTCCATGAACTCCTTCACCCGCATCCTCTGCCTCTTTCTCGCCACTTCTCTCCCCACCCTCGCCGCCAACCCCTCACTCACCATCTACAACGGAGACTTCGCCGTCATTCGCCAATCCGTTCCCCTCGCACTTCAAGCCGGCCCCAACCAGCTCTCCTTCTCCGGAGTCACCGCTCAACTCGAACCCGACTCCGTGATCCTTCGCGATCCCTCCGCAAAATTCCCCATCCAAATCCTCGAACAAAATTATCGCAATGATCCTCTCTCCCAAGAACTCCTCCTCTCTCTCTTCGAAAATCAATCCATCGATTTTATCCTCCGCGAACCCCAAAAGCCTGACCGCACCATTCAAGGCAAGGTCGTCCGAAGCGGCTATGTCCCAGGCGGCGAAAACATCCAGCCCATCATCGAGGTCAATGGCAAACTCCAGTTCTCCCTCCCAGGCGAACCCCGCTTCCCCACCCTCGGCGCCGATACCCAGCTCCACCCTTCCCTCACTTGGAAAATTCACGCCACCGCTCCCGCTAAAGTCGACGCCGAACTCGCCTACATCTCCGCAGGCTTCAGTTGGGAAGCTACCTACAACATCATCGCCCCAGAGAACGCGGATCTCATCGATCTCGTCGGTTGGGTCACTCTCAAAAACGACTCCGGCACGACTTTCGACCAAGCCAAAATTAAACTCGTCGCTGGGGATGTTCACAAACTCTCAGCCCCTTCAGGTCCAGAATCTGCAATGGTCGAAGGCCTTGGACGAGAAGAGGTTCAACCGACGGCACTCGCTGTCACCGAAAAATCCTTCGACGAATTTCACCTCTATACTCTCGCCCGCACCACCACCCTCCGCGACAAAGAATCAAAACAAGTCGAGTTTCTCCGCGCCTCCGCCATCAAAGCCACCCGCCTCTTTATTTACGATCCCGTCGCCAAGGACAACAACTGGCAACTCGGAATGAATATCGGCGAAAACCCCGAATACGGCACTACCAACAGCAAAAAAATTGCCGTCTATCGCGAGTTTAAAAACACCGAGACCAATCATCTCGGCATTCCTCTCCCCAAAGGCCGCGTCCGCTTTTACTCCCAAGACGACGACCGCCAACTCGAATTCATCGGCGAAAATCTCCTCGATCACACTCCCAAAGACGAACTCGTCCGTCTCTATGTCGGCGAAAGTTTCGACCTCGTCGGCGAACGCCAACGCCTCGACTTCAAATTCAATGAAGCCAATCACACCGCCTCCGAGTCCTTTCAAATTAAACTCCGCAATCGAAAATCTCGCCCCACCGAAATCCGCATCGTCGAACACCTCTACCGCTGGTCAAATTGGACGATCAAAGAAAAATCTCAAGACTTCCGCAAAACCGACGCCCAAACCATCGAATTCAAAGTCTCCGTCAAACCAAACGAAGAAAAAGTCGTCACCTACAAAGTCCACTACACTTGGTAGCTCCAAATCTGCCTTTACAAATTTACGGCTTCATCGAAGCCAATACGCTGTTAATCGTCGCGTCGCCCCAAACTCCAGAACCACTGGCGTTGATCATGAAGAATGTTGTCCCAGCAGGAAGTGGCTTACTCGCAATCACTTCGCCACTACCAATAGTGCACGGAATAGTGCTCAACCCTTGATTTTTCCATTCCACCGCTGTCGTAAATCCAACCGTCGCACTCTTGATTTCCCCAGTAAACTTCGCATGCACTAGCCCGTCCTTCGCATTAACCTGCGGCCGCTCAAACCTTGGCATCGGTGGACTGCCTTTAACGATGCCATTGGCAAAGCCGCCAATCTCCCAGACTTCCTCCCAGCCAAACCCATGTCCGTGCGGCAGAAAAGCCCGAATGCACAACGTGCTCGTTCCTCCAGCGTTCTCAGCTGATTTGCTAAACATATTCAAGGGAAAGACGGGCTCATTAAAACCGCTCACCCAAAATATCGGCATCTTGGCAAAGGGAAGATGAGCCGACGGATCCCATTTCATCAGATACTCCCGATACTGTGCGTCCGTCATCTCATGCTGACGGATATAGCCTCCCCCATAAACGGGGATGACAAAGGCAAATCGCTCATCAATTCCTGCCACCGCACTAACAATCGTTCCTCCCCAAGAAATTCCCGTCAGCCCAATCTTCTTCGGGTTAATCTCAGGAAAGGAACGGAGGAGCGAGTCAGCCCGAATTACGTCCGCCACCGCATGATAAAACCACTGCTCGTGGTCAGGTAAGGCAATGTCGCCAAACCAGCTGTTCCTCTTCGGCCCAGCGTTCGGATGCCCCTGATCCGCAGGAAAATTTCCTTCCACACCAAAAAAGTGCGACCCCGGCAAATGACCCTCGAGATCCATCGCCATAGCCGCATAACCATTTTTATTCCACTGCTTCACCCACGCCGGAAAGGCGGTCCCACCACCACCATGAGCACAGACCACCGCTGGCCATCCTCCCTCAGGAGGTTGCCCTTCTGGTGCCGCATAATAGGCAAAAACCCAAGTCGGCTTGCCTTTATACTCAGCACCCTCGTAAAAAAACGACTTCATTCCCTTCGCGGGACGCTCCGTCGTCGGTTGGACTTTAGGCGTCAGCGAGAGCGTCGCCATATCCCAAGGGATCACTCTCTTCAATGCCTCAGTTTCCGCTGACTGACCAAAGCTCACGATCGAAATCAGGGAAACAGAGAGGAATAAAAATGCCAGAGGCTTCATAGGTTGAATTCGATAAACGGAACCTAGCTTTCCTATTCTCTCCACCCGTTAGCCTCAAGTTCAAAAAGGAGCTCGGATCCGATCTAGCGCGCGAAGGCGTTCATCTCAGACCCAAAACGACCAAGGCCTCCTTTCGATCCGACCCCGCGAATTTAAATGTCGTTCTCCGCTCCGCCAAACCACCACCAACAACCATCATCACAAAGTCGCCCCACTGAACCTTTCACTCGTTCAGCAATCAGACCCCAAGTCTAAATCCCGTCCCACTTGATTAAAAGTCCTCCTCGTGAGCTTCAAAAGTCAGTAAGAGGAGCAAAAAAACGACGCAACCCAACTGCCCCGGGCCCGCCAATTAAATGATTTTCTACCCTCATTCCTGTTCCTGAGCAAAAAGCACTTGTCAAATGCCCTGACCCTAGTCAGGATGCATCCAGTTTCGCGGGTATAGCTTAGTGGTAAAGTTCCAGTCTTCCAAACTGGCCAGGAGGGTTCGATTCCCTCTACCCGCTCCCCCCTCCAAAGAACCCTTGCTCCAATTTGCTTCCGCAAAGGTCGTAACCATTCATTTTCCCTAGATTCCCACCTCTCCACGACTCACCAAAACGTCTGCTGAGTTGCCTGAATTGCCTGAATCGGAGGAACCGACCCGCCTTCTCCCTCTGCCAACCCGCTACTCCCCCCAGTCTTCAAACGAGCAATCACCTCTCTGGCAAGAAAATCGCATCGCTCATTCCAATAATGGCCAGCGTGCCCTTTCAACCAGCGCCATTCCACCCGATGCCCCATAGCTGCCACATCCAGCCTCGACCAAAGATCCTGATTCTTCACCGGTTCATCCTTCGCCGTCTTCCACCCGCGAACCTTCCAACCCTTAATCCACTTCGTTATCCCATTCCTGACATACGTGGAGTCCGTATAAAGAATCACCTCATAAGATCCTGCCAAACTCTCCAGCGCGGCAATGCATGCCCGCAACTCCATCCGATTATTCGTAGTCACCAACTCGCCACCACTCATCTCTTTAACCGCCCCGTCACATTCCACGACCGCTGCCCAACCCCCAGGTCCAGGATTGCCAGAACACCCGCCGTCGGTGTGCACCACCGCCTCTTTCCTCACAGTCATCCGATCCTCACCGCCCGGGTTTTGTCCAGCTTAAGCACGTCGCCTTGATGAAAGGTCGGCACGGCTTTCACATCGCTAAACTTTTCATCCCGGAGCTGCACACTCCCTTGCTCCACCAAACGGCGAGCGTCCCCACGAGATTTTACCATCTTAAAACATTGCGCATAAGCACTTACCACAGCGGACACAATATCCGAAGCCGCCGCATCAAGCAAAACCACAGGAAGCTCGGCACTCGATAGATCACGCTTGCTGAATCGCATATTGAACTCCGCCAATGCACCCGCACCCGCTTCGCTCCCATGGTAACGCTCGACAATCCGTTCCGCTAATCGCTTCTTCGCCTCCATCGGATGCCCCTCTGGCAAACCCTCACCCAGAAGGAGCAGGTAGTAACGCGCCATCAGTTCGTCAGAAATACTCATTAACTTCCCAAACATCTCCCCAGGAGCCTCGCTGACTCCAACGTAGTTCCCCAAACTCTTCGACATCTTTTGGACTCCATCCAGCCCCTCAAGCAGTGGCATCAAAAATACCACCTGCTGAGCCTGGCCCTCTTCTCTCTGCAAATCCCTCCCAACCAATATGTTAAATAATTGATCCGTCCCTCCAATTTCCACATCCGCCTTGATCATCACCGAGTCCCATCCCTGCATAATCGGATACTGAATCTCATGCAAATGCACCGGTTCACCGCGGTCAATTCGCCCCTTAAAATCTTCACGTTGAAGCAGTTGCTGAAGAGTAACCCGCGCATTGAGCTTCATGACCTGCTCAAAAGTCATCATCTCAAACCATTCTCCGTTAAAGACGGTTCTCGTACGCTCGGCATCAAGAATTTTAAATGCTTGCGCCTGAAAACTTTGCGCATTCATCATGATCTGATCATGCGACAATTGTGGCCGGGCTTTCGATCGACCCGTCGGATCTCCAATCATCGCCGTAAAATCTCCAATGATTAAAATCGCCTGATGCCCGAGATCTTGAAATTGGCGGAGCTTTTGGAGCGCAACCGTGAATCCCAGATGAATGTCTGGGGCCGTCGGATCAACCCCCAACTTAATTTGTAGCGGCCGACCCAGTCGAAGTTTCGTCAACAACTCCTCTTCGCTAAGAATTTTTGCAGAACCGCGTTTGAGAATTTCAAGTTGCTCTTCAGGTGACATCATAAGTCGTTGAATATCCTCTAACAAAGGCCACGACACCAGTCTGCCGATCAAGAAAATAACCCCAAACAGGTTCCTTCCCTCACTTATTTTTGTTCAACAACTCCCGCACGTCCTCAATGCTCAAGGTCTTCATATTGCTATACTTCTCCACCGCCGTCCCCGTGTTCGTCATCGTTTCTCCCGTCCCTCGCCATTCCCCAAGGGTCGCAGGATCAATCCCCGATTGGGTTCTTTTCTTTTCCACGCCCAGGTATTCCCGCTTCCCATCACGGAGATTCTTCCCCTCTGCCGTCCGACGTGCATCCCAAACTTCCTTGGTCGGTGCAGCATTGATGGCCACGGCTTTTCCCACATTGGGAATCTCATAGCGCCCACGCGCATCCGCAGCACCAGTTTGAAATGTTTTCTCCAAGCTCGCGTCCAGACGCCCAGCCACATACGGGTTGGTCTGGTATCTTCCTGGATTCATCTTTTCCGTAAATTGGAACGACTTCGTCCGAGCCGACTCCGTTCGATATGTCTTACCGCCTATCGAATGCACCCCCGGATCAAAAACCTTGTTTGGATCCATCACTAATACTTCCGCACCGCGCGCCGAACCAGCGTCACCTCGCTGAATCGCCATCATTCTCCTTTGCTCAGATAAACGGGTGTTTTCCTTTAACGCCACCATCTCCCGTTGCTCCGCTTTTTTTTGCGAAGAGGCACACCCACTAACCACCAATCCCACTATCGCTGAAATTACCATGAAACGGCTCACCGATAATTATTCTCACGCCGTTTTCCTCGTGGCAAGCCCTCCATTCGTGGTCTTCCTTCGCCCGCTCCACCCCAGACAGATAATTTACGGTTGATGTCTCCACCGAAAAATCACACCGTCTCCCCTTCGGCGATCTTGCCCGATTGATCTGGAATCTCATCCCCCCAACGATCCTCGATCGTCCCAGATTCCGAACCGACGCCATCACTATTCGCCTCTTTTTACTCAATCCATGACCCTTTCCCATAAGCTCGGCCAAATTTTTAGCCTCCGTGGTTGGCGGAGCGTCCGCCACTCGCTCCACCGCTGGCTTCACCCCATCTCCCTCCCAAAAATCCAAGCGACAATCGACCTCGAAAAACTCCAGGCCATCCGCTCCCGCCATGGCATCGATGGCGAGCAAACCCGCTACCAGAAGTATCTCGATCTCGAGCGATTTTTACGCATGAACATTCGCCGAATCCAAGATCTTCGCCTCAATACCGCTCCCCCCCAACACATCCTCGACCTCGGAAGCGGCGCTGGCTGGTTTCTTTTCGTTGCCAAATCCTTCGGCCACACTGGAATGGGCTTGGATCTCCCCGAACCCGAGATGTTTAGCGAGACTTTCTCTCTCTTTGGCCTCCAACGCATTGCTTGGAAAATCGAGCCAATGACACCGCTTCCACCTCTCGGACAACGTTTTAATTTAATTACTGCCTTCTCCATTTGCTTTAATGGACACAAAAGCTCCCGTGTCTGGGGAGTGCCGGAATGGGAATTTTTACTCAATGACTTACAAAAAAATTTCCTCGAACCGGGCGGCCGAATCTACTTCGACCTCAACCCAGAAGCCGACGGATCTTCTGTTACCCCACCCCTAAAAGCCTTCTTCCTCCAAAGAGGCGCCATGATTGACCGATCGAAAGTCTCCATCCCCTAGTCTCTCTCCAAAACTTACCCGCGAATGATTCCCTGAATATCTTCAGGGAATCCGCAAATCGCCATGAACCCTTGCGAGGTTTTCACGCGATCAGTCTTCCAGAATTGTAAATTGGGCCCCAACTGTGCGCAGAAGTTTTTCCGCAGTGTACGGCTTTTCTAAAAGTACCTTCACCCCCAGACCACCGAGAATTGCCCGGCTCTCCTTGTGAAAATGTCCGCTCGAAACCACCACTTTCACCTCAGGATTGATCTTGTGCAAGGCACGAACCAAAGCGATTCCATCCATTTCTCCCATCGAAAGATCTGTCAAAACTAAGTCAATTTCCCCTCGACGCTGAAAGTAAATCGCTAAGGCGTCCTTCCCGTCCTCAGCAGTATAAGCTCGATAACCATGCGCGGTCAGGGTGCTGACGAGCGCCTCGCGAATGGGCGCCTCATCATCCACGACCAAAATAAGCTCCCCATGCCCGTCGACTACCGCCACCGACTCCACGGGCTGCTCCGCCTCCGCATCCTTAGACGCTGGAAGAAAAACTGAGAAGGTCGTCCCCAATCCCACCACACTCTTCACGCTCAGAAATCCCCCGTGGCTTTTGACAATCCCGCTCACCGTGGCCAAACCCAACCCAGTTCCCTTGCCAACCTCCTTCGTCGTGAAAAATGGATCAAAAATTTTGTCTAGCGTTTCCGATGGAATACCCACGCCATTATCAGTCACTCGCAGAGCCACATAGAACCCGAGAGACGAACCAGGATGCATCTGCGCAAAGTGCTCGTCGATGTCGAGATTCTCCGCGGTCACCGTCAAGACACCACCACTCGAAAGGGCGTCACGCGCATTAACGCATAGATTAAGCAGGACCTGATGTAACTGAGTCGCATCCCCGATCACCGTCCAAAGATCGGGATTCAAAGCGGTCTGGATATCAATGTTTTTTGGGAAAGTTTGGCCGATGATTTTCGCTAACTCATTAACCAAATACTTCGGTTGCAAAAGCAATCGGTCTCCCCCTTCGCCACGTGCAAACGTTAACACTTGTTTCACAATTCCCGCTCCCCGCTCCGCACTGCTTTCAATAATATTCAGCATCTGCTCGTCTTCAGGATCCATGGACGGACGGCGCAGAATACTCGCCGCCATCAAGATCGGTGAAAGGATGTTATTTAAATCGTGAGCAATCCCACCCGCTAGGGTACCTAGACTCTCAAGTCGCTGAGCACGAAGAAATTGCGACTCCAACTTTTTTGTCTCCGTTATGTCTGTGTCAATCGTCAGCACGGATGTCGGATATCCATCCGCATCACGAACCAATGTCCACCGACTACTCACAATTACCTCCCGATTATCCTTCGTGGCGTGGGAAAATTGTCCACTCCAACTTCCGTCCTTAATCAATTGCTCCCCAGCTTCAATCATTTGAATTTTTTCGCGAACAAACAAATCGAGCGTCCGCAATCCGACGGCATCCTCCACCGTCCATCCGTACAGACGCGTCGCCCCATGGTTCCAGAAAAGCAACCGATGCTCAAGATCATGCACCATGATCGCGTCAGACGCCAAATTGAGCAGCTCCGCCTGCTCTCGGTTTTGCAACTTGGCTACATCCCTAGCCCCATGGTCATCATTGAACACCAGATAGGCGACAACGCCTTCCACATAGATTTCCTGGTAATGACTCGCCGCTTGAAAAACACTCCCGCTTTTTGTCCGATGCTGGCAAATTACCGGCAGGTTCCCATCGAAAAACAACGTGGCTTCTTTCCGCTCAATCACCTGATCCGCAGTCAGATTGAGAAATTCCTCCACCCCATATCCGTACCGTTGAACAGCCGCAGGGTTGGCGAAGAGGAAAAATCCCGTCCGCTTCTCGATAATCATTATCGGGACGGGATGCTCACGAAATAACCTCTGAAAGTTTTCCAAACTCTCAAAAGTACCAGCAATCGGGGCGACACGTTCAGAGTTCATCGTGCGCATCATAAAAGTTCATTATTGGAAACATCGGAGAGCAAGTCACTGGTTGG
>JBAWZW010000054.1:0-17222 GCA_037142835.1 Verrucomicrobiota bacterium | reverse complement strand
AAATCACCCCTCCCCCAGGCAATCCCCCCCACACCGCCACCTCTCTCAGCTCAGCCGACAGATCAATGGATTGCCAAAGGAACAGCCTAAAGAAGCGCCTGGAAAACTTCGCTTGCGGTTCGCGAGGAGTGGCGAAATCATCCAAGCTATGCGCTTGACTCAGAAAGAACGCTTGGCCATTCGCGACTGCGTGGCCGCCGTGGACCCAGCAGCGGAGGTCCTGCTCTTTGGCTCGCGGCTTCATGCCCATCTCAAGGGCGGGGACATTGACCTGCTTATCCGCTCCCAAAAGATGGGTTTTATGGAGCGGCTCCGGCTGAAGCTCGCCCTCAAAGATGCCCTCGGCGATCAAAAGATCGACATTGCCGTGGATCGCGGACGCCCCTCGGCTTTTGTAAAACTGATCCGCAAAGATGCTCAGCCGATCTGAAATCCCCAGAGCACATTCGGGCTTTGGAGGAGACCCTGCGGCAACTCGACGATGGGGCAAAGTGGTTGGGGCGATCCCTGAATCCCCCTCTCCTCGCGGGATCACTCCCCGTTCTACTTCCGCACATCCATCGATTGCATCTTCCAAAACTGCACGGCTTTCACTTCCACACCCCCCCGGTTGCTAAATAAATGCACGGCGGTGTTCTTCGCCACAAAAGGAATCGCCGTCACCACCGCCTGCCGCCCATTGACAAAGACTTCAACAAGATTTTTATCAACGAAGACTCGCAGACTCAAATCCTCTCCCTCCTCTAGGACAAAAGGAGCGACGACCTTTCCAACCTCCACGCTCTTCCCCTGCCCATCGGCATTCACGGCGATGCGCACCCCATTCCGGCCGTCTTGATCGCCAAGCACCTCGATCCCAAACTCCGCCCCTCGAGACACTTTCGCCGTCACTTCAATCTCCAGCGCTGACCCCTCCACTCCTTTCAGCGGATAAATTGCACCCGCTTTCAGCACAATCCCCACTTCCTTTTTCCCATCAAAGCGCAGCGCTTCCAGTTCCCGAAGCGGACGAATCCGCAAAACCCCATCCGCAGGCAGCTCCAACTCGCGCGGCAGTGCTTGGACGCCCGTCGGCGCCAAGGGCAACTCAAAAAGCCACGCCCACATCACCCGACGCCCATCGGGCGTGAGAATCGATTCAGGAGCGAAAAAATTTCGTCCGTTCCAACTCATCAACCCATGAAATTTGGGCAGATATTTTTCATCCTTAAAGTCCCCGAGATAGTAGCGACATCCCAAGCGGTGACTGATGCAGAGCAACATCCACTGATTCCCGATCTTAAAAAAGTTCGCACAAGAAATATCTTCGCCCACCGGCACCCCGAGGTTCGCAGGGTAATCATCGTGAAAAAGCGCGCCCAACGCCTTCCAAGTTTTCAAATCGTCGGACTTCATCAGACGAGGATTTTTTCCCCCGCTGAGCGCGTAATCCGTGTCGCCCATCCGCCAGCAATCAGGATCCCAAAACTTCATCTTCACGGGAAATCCGTCCTCCGCCAAGACGACCAGCGCCTCAGGTTTACTCCACCGCTCCAAGCGGTCGTCCTCAGAATAAGCGATCCAATTCTTCCCCGATCCCTGCCCATGATAAATAATCGCGGGCTTCCCTTCTTTGGTGTAAAAGCCTGTCCCGCTGAACATTCCGTGCCCCATGACCTTCGGAACCAAGGTGGTCGGGTGCCACTCCCAATGAACCATATCCGTGCTCGAGACATGCCCAAAGGACATCCCCTTGTTCTCGTAAATGTAATGCAAATGATACCGCCCCTTCCAAAAAAAGAGGCAATTGGGATCGCCAGGAATCGCCGTGCCTTTACCGGGATGGACCAAGTGATATGTCGGCCAGTCCGCTGGACGGGGCGACGGCATCGCGGGCGTTTCAAACTCGATCCCCGCCGACGCTTCCCCCGCAACCTGACTGGTCGCGGGAAGACCCCAACATCCCAGAAGCAGCAAAAACGCCGTTTGGCAGAGATTTTCCGCCCACCTCGATAACCCCTTCCCGCGGCTTGCCCATGGTTCGCCGATCATTTGCCAGAAACAATCGACTGACTTTCCCACACCCGCACTCGCTGAAATGCTTCCCCAGAGTTCACCCCGATAAATCCCAGTCGCCCATTCCAATTCAGTCGCTTCAAATTCATTAAATAGTCGTTGAGATAAAGCTCCACCATGTCGCCTTTGAAGAGGAGCCGAAAGGTTTGCAAAGCCCCCACCGCCAAACGCCGATCGGAAACTTGGCTCACTTGAAAATCGCTCCCGTCCGCTTTGACTGTCCCAAATTCCACCACCCCACCCCGAAAGCGCAAACCACAGCCCACCCCATCCGCCGCCTCAAAATAAATCATGCTCGCCCCCTTCCCCTCCTGGGGCTCGAGCGTCCCCTCGACGAGGTGCGTGCGCTCCAGATCCAGTAAGGTCGCCAACCGCTTGCTCGTCGGCCCCACAACCACCGTCTGATTGGCTAATTCCGTGGTCTTCAATTGCTCATTTCCCGTCCACCATTTCAGCCGAAGAATTCCCTCGGCATCCACCGAAAGACTCTTAAAAGGAGCGGCGTAGACGGGCGCAGGACCGCCAAAACCATTGTTATAGAAGTGGTTGACCAGCGGCCCTCCAGGCGCACTATGAAAAAATCTCGGGAAGTAAATGTCGCACCCCTCTCCAAAAAGATTCGGGTTCTTTTTCTGGGTCAAAAAGGGACCCTCGGGCCGATCTCCCACCGCCACTCTTCCCTCACTAATCAAAATAAAATAGCGCTCGCCGATCTTTTCAATCCCCCCAAATTCCCCGCTAATATCACCCTCCACCGGTGGCAATGCCGTCCAGTGAATCCCGTCTTTGCTCTCTCCAAACCCAAATCCGCACGCCCGATATTTCACCTTCGTAGGGTCTGGATCCGCAGTGAAATATCCGTAAAAACTCCCGTCCGGCCGCTTGATCGTATCCAGGCAATCCCAGCGCCCCTTCTCCTTATACCAACGGGTGTCCTGGACAAAGTGCGACGCCTCATCCGCCTTCGTCCAGTGAATCAAATCCGTGGAAGTCGCAAAGCGGATGTCCTGCTTCTCCCCAATGTGCTCCGAATAATTACTCACCCACACAGGGTTCTTCGCAAAGTCCGCCGCCTCCCAGATATGCCCAGTTCCCATCCAAGTCACCCCAGGATTCCGCGGAATCGTCACCCCAGCGTCTTTCCAATAAACCCCATCATCCGACCTCGCCAACGCATGCCGATCCCAATGAAGAAAGTCTCCACCCAGATAGTATAAATAATACTTCCCCGCATAAAAATAAGCCCATGTGTCCCAGAGCTTTCCCTTTCTCGCAGGCGTGAAAAATCCCCCTTGAATCCCCGCTTGAAAATGGACGGTATTCACATCCAAAACCGCCGCTTTCTCCCCAGACTCGGTTCGGGCCACTAAAACCAAATCATGCACCCCCTCAGGGTCCGTCACCGCCACACTGACCTCACGAAAACCCCCGCCAGCCATCATCGGTCCCGTCCGAGCGACCAGCGGTCCATCCACCGAGTCCGCCCGAACCTCCAGCGAAACTGGACCGACGCTCAGCGGATTCACATGGAAAGTCAGTCGCCCAATTCCTTGCAAATTTACCTGCGAAAATTGCACCCATCCGTCTTTCTGCAGTCGCGCCACCAATCCACTGAAGCCTTCAAAAAAGTCCACCACCTCCACCCCTTTTCCCGCGTCATAGAGCGCCGCTTTCCGTTTCCGAGCGTGCAAAATATGCTCGGCTTTTCCCTCCAGCGACAACGCTCCCGCCGCTCCCCGATCGCCGTATCCCGCACCAATCACAAAAACTCCCCCCTCTTGTCTCTCCCCTCCCCCATCGCTTTTCATCGTTCCACTAAACCCCGTCACCCCTCCCGCCTCCGCAGATCGCGGAAGACCCAAAATCCAATCCACCATCCTCTGCGCCTCAGCCAAGGTGTATTGCGGATGCGGTGGCATCGCCATCTCCTTCCCCCAAACTCCCACCCCACCAGCCAGAATCTTCGCCGCTAACCTCTCCCCAGCGACCCCGTCTTTCTCATACTTCCGCGCCACCTCCCAATAAGCTGGCCCCGCCGACTTCTCCCGAATGCTGTGGCAGGCAAAGCATGTCCCACGCTTCATCAACGCCAACCCAGGGTGAACCGCATCCCCACTCCGCGCCGCCCGATAACTGCCCCTCACGCTCACCCGAGCCGCCTCAATTTCCCCGCGATCACTCCGCCCGTCCTCCAGATCGCTGACCCGAATCTCAAAAGGAATCGTTTCTCCCTCGCTAAAAAATCCCCCGTTCGCAGGGCGGAGAATCTCCACCACCGGGGGAGCGTTCCCCACCGTAATCACCGTCCGCATTTCACTGACCGCACCACGAGCATCCGTCACCCGAAGAGACACCGTCTGCTGCCCCAATTCGGTAAAAGTAAACCGAGGTGCACCTTCGACAGAGGTTTTTCCCCCCCCAAAATCCCAAAGAAACGTCAACGCATCACCGTCGGGATCAATCGATCTCGTGGCGTCAAATCGCACTTCCAGCGGCGATTTCCCCGCAAGCGGCGTGGCCATCAATCTCCCCACGGGAGGGCGGTTTCCCCGACGATATGTCATCCTCGATAGTTGCCCGTCTGTGTTCCCGTGCCACTTGTCCCCATATTCCAAAACCAGCAAGGTCTGGTCGGGAGCGATCTTCAAATCAATCGGCTTCCGAAATGCCACCTGAGGCGCAAACGCTTCCAGCCCAGCCAGTTTCCCGTCCGCAGTCAAACGAACCACCTTAATCCAATTCCGCGTCCAATCGTAAACAAACAACCCGCGATCAAAAAAACTCGGCAGATGAGTCCCCGCCTTCACCCCTCGCTCACCATGATAAAATGGCCCCGCCATAGCCGATCGTCCGCCACTCCCCAGTTCCGGAAATTCCTTCGAAGCGCCACTCGGATACCAGAGCAACGCGGGCATCGCCGGTGGCAGATCTTTCACCCCCGGATTCCGGGGCGAAAGATTCCGCGGATGGGCCGCCTCAAAAAGCCCTCCCTCCTTCCCATCCAACCCCATAGACCGATAGGCCTCGTTCGGCCCCGTAAACATCGGGTGCCCAAAATTACCCGCCTTCGTCGCCACATTGAACTCATCGTATCCCACCGATCCCGTTTTCGGATCAGTATTCGGCCCCACATCACCCCAAGCAATCCACCCCGTCTGCGGATCAACCGACGAATGAAAGCCATTCCGCACTCCCATCGCAAAAATCTCTGGTCGCCCCTCCTTCGGGTCGCGAAATAAATTCCCCTCAGGGATGTCGTAGCCCCCCTCAGCCCTCGGGCGAATCCGGAGAATTTTCCCCCGTAAATCCATGGAATTTCCACTCGAACGCAGCGCATCACGGAGCAATCCCTGCGCGGTCACATCCACCGGCGGAGCCCCTGAAGGGGGTGAGTTATCGCCCGTTCCCAAAATCAAATTTCCCGTGCCCTCGTCAAAAAATAACCCACCACCCATATGAATCGCCCCATTAAATTCAATCGGATATTCAAGGAGCAACTTCTCCGAGCCCCCCACCAGCAAGCCATCGGCACCCATGGTGAACCTCGCCAACCGCAGGACCCCGCGATCCTTGGCGGGACAGAAAAAGAGGAAGATATTCCCGCTCTTCAGAAAATCCCCAGCGGCCGCGATCCCCAGCAACCCCAGCTCCGCGGCCATCGTGACTGGCACCCTCCCCACCTCCACGGTGTCGCCAGTCGCCGACCTCCACCGCTTGATCACCCCCTGCATCTCGATGATCAAGACGTCGCCATTGGGCAACGCAGTCATTTGCAGTGGATCACTCAACCCCGTGACCAAGACCTCCCGCTCCAGCCGAGCGGGGTCAAAGACTTCCTCCAGAGAATCCCCATCCTTCGCCTTCCCCGCCTCCGCCCGCAAATCAGCAGCATTTCCCCAGCAAACCACCACGGCTAAAGTCAGCGTCTTCAACCACTTGGAGTATCTCTTCATCTTCAAGGCATCTCCCATCCCCCGCTTAGCGCAAGGGGCGACCGGGCTCGGCTTGCCCGTTGGTCGTGAGAATTTGCAAATGATGCACCGACGCCGCGAACGGGTGGTCGCTCTTCCAAACCATCTCCTTCTCTCGGGTCAACTCAATGATCGATACGCCCTTATTCGCCCCATGACTTCCCACCACCGTATTCCCATTCGCCAACCGTTGGGCTCCACACGGATCGCGCAGCAGTCCCGCCACTTCGTCCGTGGTCACCTTCCAAACCACCGCCCCTTGGGCATCCAATTCCACCACCTTTAATCCGTTGGTCAAGGTGGTCAGGGTGTTCCCATTCTCCAGTCGAATCGCCGTGAATGGCCAGTTCCCCACCTTCCGCCCACCGATCTCCTCCAAATCCGTTTTCAAAGTCTGCACAACCTGCCCATCCGCCCGATACTCCTTGATCGCAAAAGCCAGCAGATGAGGCACTAAATAGTTCCCGTTCTTTAGCTTGCGCGCCATCCGGGTCTGCATGTGCGCGTTATCCGTCTCCGGCTGAAGGGGAAAATCCACAACCACTTCCCCCTGCGGATTGACCTCCATCAGCCGAGGCTTCACCCCCTCTTCGGTGATCAAAGTGTTGCCGTTCGCCAACCGCTCGGTGGTGCCAATCTCCTTATTTTCTTTGCTCCGTTGATAGGTAAAAACCACTTGCTTCTCCCGGGTCACTTCCACCACCCGGTCGGTATAAGCGAGCAACACATTCCCATTGGGCAGCACAAATCCGTCGCGCGTCCCACCCGCATATTCCCATTCCACATTCCCATCCTCAGCGATAATCGCCGTCTTGTTCCCCAAGACCAAATAGGAATGCCGAATCTCCGGCGCCGCCCAACCGGGCGACCCGAAACCAAGCAAGATCAGAAGGACGAATAGGGTGTTTTTAAAATCAATGAACATCGTTGATGGGGTAAGGGGTTGGTCTCCGAGAATCGGCAAAAGGGTTATTTCCTATCGACCCCCTAAGCGAGGAGTTCTTTGATCACTTTTCCCCGCACATCGGTCAGGCGAAAGTCTCGACCTTGGCTCCGAAAGGTCAGCCGCTGATGATCAATCCCCATTTGATGAAGCACGGTGGCGTGCAGATCATGGACATGCACAGGATTCTCCACGGTGTGATACCCAAAGTCATCGGTCGCTCCCCAAGTCACTCCAGGCTTCATTCCCCCTCCCGCCATCCAAATAGTAAAGGCATGCGGATGATGATCGCGCCCCCAAGTTTTCCCCGCCACTTGCGCAACCGGCGTCCTCCCAAATTCTCCACCCCAAATCACCAACGTATCCTCGAGAAGACCACGCTGTTTCAGATCCGTAATCAAGGCCGCCGCTGGCTGATCAGCCGCCAAACACTGGCGACGATGCTCCCGGTCGATGTCGGTATGCGAATCCCACCCGCGATCATACAACTGCACAAAACGGACCCCGCGCTCCACCAGCCGACGCGCCAGCAAACAGTTTCTCGCAAAGGAAGGTCGCGAGCGGTCCGCCCCATACATTTCCAGCAGAGCATCAGGCTCGTCTTGGAGGTCGGCGAGGGCGGGAACACTCGCCTGCATCCGGAACGCCATCTCATAAGCGGCAATCCGCGAGGCAATCTCGGGATCATGAAGGGCATCCCCCTGACGCCGGTTCATCCACTGAACCAAATCGAGTTCGCGACGCCGATCCGCGGGGCTGACTCCAGGAGGATTGGCGAGGTGCAACACGGGGGCCCCACTGTTTCGAAACGGCACGCCCGCATGCCGAGAGTCCAGAAATCCGTTCCCCCAGAAACTCTGTAAAAGCGGTTGGCCGTCACTCGCCCCTGAAGTCAAAACCAAGTAGGCAGGCAGCTCCTGATTTTCTGAACCCAGCCCATAAGAAAGCCAAGCGCCGAGGGTCGGGCGATCCCCAAGGAGTGTCCCACAATTCATAAAGTTGACCGCGGGATCGTGGACATTCGTCTCGGTATGCATCGAACGAATCACCGTCAGTTCATCGGCGACTTTGCCCAAATGAGGAAGGAGTTCAGAAAGGATCATCCCCGACTTTCCATGAGGCTGAAACCGATAAGGTGATCCCCGCAAGCTGGGCGTCCCCCGGATCAAGGCGAATTGCTGATGATTTTTAAGCAACTCCGCGGGAATGGGTTGGCCTTCGAGAAGATTCAGTTTCGGCTTCGGATCGAAAAGATCCACTTGCGAAGGTCCCCCCGCCATAAACAGAAAAATCACCCGCTTCGCTTTGGCAGGGAATTGCGGAAACGCCGCCAATCCGCCGAGCGATTCGCTGGCCAAGAGATTGGGATTGAGGAGCGAAGCCAGTGCCAAAGTGCCCAGACCCGCCAGCGATCGACCGAGAAAATTGCGGCGAGATTGCGCTCCTAAAAATGCTTGGGCGTCGTTCATGGTCTCGTCAGGGTTTCGTCCAAATTGAGCAGGACCGTCGCCACGCTCGACCACAAAGCGGGGAGATCGGTGGGGGAGCGCTTCGCTTGCATCTTGATAAACGCCAAAAATTGGTCGCGCTCCGCCGGCTCGGGATGGCGACTCAGACAAGTCTGGAATGCCCAATCAATGCGGGCACGGTCATCGGCAAGCCCCGCATCCAAAACCCGCTCAGCCAAGGCTTTAGCCGCCTCCACAAAGATGGGATCGTTCAGGGTGACCAAGGCCTGGGTGGGAAGATTTGCCGAGTTCCTCCGCGGGGTGCAACTCGCCCGCGATGGCGCGTCGAGCAGTTCCATGGTCGGGTGCAACGCCATCCGCCGCCAATAAATGAAAAGACTCTTCCGGTGCAGTTCATCGCCCGTGCTGATCGTCCACTTTCCTGGCAAATCCCGATCCTCCCAGTAGTTCGCCGGTTGCGGCGGAAAAAAGCTTTTCGGATTGCTGGTTTGTTTGAGCAATCCACTCACCGCCAGCGCTTGATCGCGGATTTGTTCGGCAGGCAAACGAACCCGGGGCATCGAACTCAGCCAGCGGTTCTGGACATCTCGAAGGGCGTCCTCTGGTCTCCGCACTGCCGATTGCCGATAAGTCGCAGAAGTCACGATCAGCCGATGGACCGCTTTCATATCCCATCCCGATCTCACAAATTCGCTGGCCATCCAGTCGAGCAACTCGGGATGCGTCGGCCATTCCCCTTGCAGACCAAAGTCTCCAGGGGTACGGACAAGCCCGAACCCGAAGTAACTCTGCCAGAAACGGTTCACCACCACCCGAGCCACCAGAGGATTTTTCCCGCTGACCAGCCAGCGCGCATATTCCAGACGGTTTCTCGGAGCCTCAGCATCAGCAACGCGGAGGAACCCGGGGATGTCGGGCGAAACCTTTGCTCCCCGGGTTAAAAAGTTTCCTCGCAGATGAATGAAGGTGTCCCGAGCGACAGACCGCTCGCGCATCACCGGAAATTGGACACTTGCTTTGTCCACCTGACTGATCTGCTTAGTCAGCGCAGCCAGCTCTTTTTCTAAGGAGATCGCCTCGGCACTTTGAGCCAAGGCGTCATTGCCGGGCTGGGTCGGAAGGAGAGCCTTCGAGGCTTGCAAGGCCGCTAATTTGGCCTGGGCTTCCGTCTTCTGCTTGGCCTGTTCGGGACTAGGAATGGAGAGATGCGGTCCGCCCTGCGCGAACCCTTCACCCGAGTGTTCGACCTGATTGAAGATCGCAAAAGTCCGATAGTAATCGGCCTGAGAAATCGGGTCGAATTTGTGGTCGTGACACTCCGCACAGCCCATCGTCAGCCCCAGCCACACCGTGGCCGTGGTATTCACCCGATCGACCACGCTCTTCAACCGATATTCCTCCGCAGGATAAGTCTGACCTTTGGCCTGCGGGGCGTTGCGATGGAACCCCGTGGCGATCAGCTGATCGGTGGTCGGATGGGGCAGAAGATCACCCGCCAGTTGCTCGATGGTGAACTGATCAAACGGTTGGTTGCGTTGGAGCGCCCGGATCACCCAATCCCGATAGGGCCAAATCGAGCGGGCGGTATCGTCGGAAAATCCCCGGGTATCCGCATACCGCGCGAGATCCAACCAGTCTTGAGCCCGGCGCTCCGCGTAATCGCGCGTGGCCATCAAGCGGTCGACCACCCGCTCGTATGCTTGATCAGAGGAGTCAGCAAGAAAGTCGCGGACCTCAGAAATCGTCGCGGGCAACCCAGTGAGATCGAGGGTCACTCGGCGAATCAGGGTCGACTTTGCCGCCTCCTCGGCGGGCGACATTCCCTCCGCCTCCATCCGCGCGAGGGTAAAAAAATCCAGCGGGTTCCGGGGCCAATCGGGCCGCTGCACCGCTGGCAAAGCAGCCGGCTTCGGCGGTAGAAAAGACCAATGCTCCGCATAGGGCGCCCCTTGATCGATCCAATCACGAAGCCGCTCCTTCTGCCGAAGCGAGAGCGAGCGATGGCTTTTTCTAGGCGGCATAACCTCATCCCGATCCTCGCTAAAAATCCGCCGCACCAGTTCACTTTGGGTGGCTTGATTCGGGCGAATCGCCACTTCGCCAGACTCCGCAGGTTGAACCGCGACCGCCCGCAAATCCAACCGCAGACCCGCCTTCCGGGCCGAGGCGTCTGGACCGTGACACGGAAAACAGGCGTCGGACAAAATCGGCCGAATTTCCCGATTAAAATCAATCGCCGCACCGCTGATTGCCTGGGGCAACCATCCGCAGAACGTCAGCAGAAAAACCAGCGGACCAGCGGGCCATACAGAAAAAGCCATCGAGCAATTTCACCCTTCCCTAGGGATCATTTTCCAGCCAGACGGAGGCGGGTTTTCGGGGTCACCGCGGCCTTCGTTGGGGCTTTCTGCGGAGCGGGAACCGACTTGGGCGCCACACTTTGAATGTAAGCAATGATGTCGCGAAGCGTCTCTGCTCCAAGGGATTCCAGCCCCTCAGGCATCAGAGAATTCGCCGCTTTCACCCGCGTAGCAATCTCCGCGACCTTCACCGGAATCAAGACCCCAGCAGGCTGACGAAGCGTGACGGTGGCGGTGTTCTCACTGGCGATCAGCGCGGAATAAATCGTCCCGTCTTTCATGGTGATGTTCCACGTCCGATGCTCGTCATCGACCATCCGGCTGGGATCCACAATGTGCATGAGCAATTCCGCGACGGGATGCGATCCGATGCCGTCTAAGTCAGGCCCAAACTGATTCCCCTCGCCCCCGAGCCGATGACAGGTCGCACAGGACGCCGTGAAAAGCGTCTTCCCTTTCACCGCATCCCCCGGCTTGTCCACCACCGCGAGGAGCTTGGAAATGATCTCATCCTTCGCGGGATTCGTCCCCCCGCCGATCTGAGCAAACAGCTCCTTAGCGCGCTTGGAAGTCCCCCCATTCGGATGCGCGGTTAAGCGGGAGATCTTCGCTGGCCCAAGGATCGTCGGGGACATCTCTTTGGCTTCGAGCGCATCTAATAAGAAGCCCGTCCAAGCAGGCCGCCCGACCAGCGCGTCGAAGGCGGCATCGTGGATCATCACGGGCAGACCGGGAAAGGCCTTGGCGAGTGCCCGACCCGCCGACTCCTCATTCGTCTTCGCCAAGGCGACAATCAGTTCTCGGCGGAGCGGGTCAGGTTGCGCTTGGGTCAGCAACGCGATCAACCCAGGAAGAATCGCGGGGTCTCCAGCCCGAGCCGCGAGCAAGCTGCGGATGGCGAACTGGCGCTCGGGGAGCGGGAGACTCGGATCTTTCACGAGGGTGAAAAGTTCCGCGACTTCCTTGCCGATCTCTGTCTTGAAAACCGCCGAGCTATCCCACTGCACAACGATCGGCAGAACCGCCGCCGCCAACGAGCGGTTCGGCGATCCGAGCAAAGATTTCAGCACACGCTGAACCACCGTTTGGTCTGAAGGCTTAGGCAAGGTCCGCTGAGCAAGTTCGCCCACCACTAATCCCGCGAGCGAAAGACTGGCCGATTTCTCCGCGACTTCCAGAACCCGAAGGATGGCGGCGGGATCGTTAGAGGCCACGAGCGAACCGACCAAAGAACGCGCCAAGTCCTCTTTGCCCGACGCGACTTTGGGATCGACAAGGAGCCTTTCCAGCTGGGCGAGCGGGTTGGCGAGGGTGGCGGCGATGGCCGCCGATTTCGACCAAGGATCGTCCAATGTCGGCTGCAAGTTGCTCAGCGCGAGGGCGACTTCGGGAGAAATCGCCACCGCCCCCAGCGCCCGAAGCGCCGTCAAACGCACTCGCGCATCGGAGTCGTTGATCGCCGCAATCATCTCTTTCGGTGGCAAAGCAATCCGCCCAGATTCCACAATCAACAAGGCGTTCTTCCTCACTCCCGTGTCCGTGGCCGTCAGCGCCGCGGTCAAAACCGCTGGGGTCATTTTCCCCAATCGTTGCAAGGCCCAAAGAGCGAGGATCCTCGCGGGGACAAACTGCTCGGTCGTCGCCATCGTGGTCAGAGCAGGCACCGCCGCCCCGCCCAGCGTGTCGGCTTTTTCAAGGAGGATGCGGATGGCGTTCCACCGCACCACCCGATTCGGATGGGTAAACGCGCCAACGAGGGCGGGCGAATCCGCGACGGTTAAATCGGGGTGACTGAGCTTGGGCGCGGCGTCGTGTTGAATCCGATAAATCCGCCCAAAATAATGTTCGCGATCAGGCCGAACCGAAGCCCCTGACTTACTATGTTGCGGGCCCCGCGTGTCATTGTGCGCGACCACGGGCGTGTAAAAATCGAGAACGACCATCGCCCCGTCTGGCCCAAAGGTGAGATCGATCGGGCAAAAGAAATGATCCATTGATCGTAACCATTCGGAGTCTTTGAGGAGCAGTTCCCCCGAAAAAGTCGGGCCGACTGGCACCAGCCGCTCGTGATGGATGATATCGAGAATCGGCTCACTGCAGAAAATCAGACCATTATATTCCGCGGGCCACGCGCCCCCCTCGTAGACCATCGAAGCACAGGCGGCGCTGTAGCGACCGACTTGGTCGATCTGCATGAGCGGCGCCCGGTCGGGCAAATCCTTGCGCGCCACCGGTCGCCCAGGATTCACCGAGCTCATACTCTTCCCCCCGTTCGTCCCCGACCGCGCCAAAACCGCTTCAGGAAGGACCACGTGTTGAAGCGGATTTCCGTTGGTCGCCTTCCCATGAAAAATTTCCATGTCACTCGTCACCTCCGCTCCAAAACTGTTTCCCCCTTGCGATGCCACCTGCTCAATCGCGCTCCCATCCGCCTTAAACCGAAAAATCCCCGAGGAAATCTTCGCCATCACCTCTCCCGTTCCCCCCTTGGTCGCCGTACCCCCGCCGCCCGAACTCGCGTAAATCCAGCCATCAGGGGCCGCAATGAAATGATTGGCGATAAAGTGGGTGTCCCCCGCCGCAAACCCCCCGTAGAGAATCACTTCCTTGTCCGACTTCCCATCACCATCCGTATCCCGGAGCCAAAGAATGTTCGGTTGCGAAACCACGATCACCCCATCGCGATACATGCAAAAACCCGTGATCAGTTCCAGGCCCTCGTGGAAGACGGTCTTTTTATCCATCACCCCGTCCCCATCCGTATCCTCGAGCACGCTGATGGTATCGCGGCCGGGGCGGTCGTAATGTCCGGGATCGAGCACGCCGCCTTCCTTCCAGGCGTCCGCGGTCAGCGGTCGACGCCCATTCGGATACTCGGGGGTTTCCGCCACCCACAACCGCCCGCGCCCATCCCATTGCACGGCGATCGGCTTGGAAATCAGGGGCTCGGCAGCCACGACGCTCGCCTTAAAACCGGGTTGCATTTGAAACGCCTTGATGGCGTCGGCTGGCCGCAACGGTCCGCCCAAAGGATACCGCAGAGTCGCCAAATCCGCCTTGGAACAAAGGGCGTTCACCTCTTCCCGCTTTCCTGCCCAAGCCACCCCACGAAGAATAAAGGTGCGAATACTCGGATGCTTGAGCGACGCTGGCTCGCCCTGAAGAAGAGCCACCGCCCGATGTTTTTCTCCCTGAAAAGACCAAATTTGGGGCTGCAGATCGTAAATCGAGGCCCGCTCCGCCTTAGCTCGCCCCTGTTCCGCGGCGGCGGGCTTGGTCTTCCGCGAGTTCGTGACCTTAGGAGTAAAGGCCGACCCGAGGACAAAGATTTTCTCGTCAAGGGCGAGATCGTAAAGCGTCTCATCCACCAGATCAAAGGACGACGACTCCCGGACAATCGGGTCGGCGTCGGTGCGGACATAAAGCATCATCGTACTCGAAAACCGCTCGCTTTGCTGCGGATCCCAAGCGCCCCCGTAAATCGCTTTGCCCCAAGCCAAATCGCCACCGGCCATCGCCCCATGCACAGCCACAACCCCTCCACCCTTTTGCGTAAACCCAGTCAAGGCCGCCTGCTGTTCGGCAGAAAATGGCGTGAACCGCGAGCGATGGAGCAGGAGCACATCCGCCTGCCCAAGCTGTTCTGCGGTAGGCGACTCCGCGACCACCACCGCCGCCCCACCCGCCTTCAAAGTGGCGGCGTAGTCCGCTGAAAATTCCCCGACATCGCTACTCACCAACACCCGAAGAGGTGCCCCCCAGAGCGACCCATGCAAAGAAATCATCAAGGCAAACAGAGAATAAAGGAGTGGTTTCATTTTTAAAAAAGGAGCGGATGCAGCGATCAATGGAACAATGGTTGTACGAAGAGCCCTCGTGACTACTCGCCCTTCTTCCCTTTCTTAGCCGGCTTTTCCGGGGGCTCGCCTTCCGACCGCCCCGCCCCTTGGCGGGTGGGAGCGAGCATCTCCGTGGCCATTCCCTTGTCGCCCTGCTGGGCCATCCACCCATCCAGTTGTTTCGCCAGTTTGGCTTTGATCTCCGCCAGCTCGGGATCACCCGCCCGATTCTTGATTTCAAATTCGTCGGTCTCCAAATCATAGAGTTCTTCCGCAGGTCGATGCGAAAGCCACGCCACCCGCGCCGCCAGCTTCGGATCGTTCTTGGCGGCGGTTTGCCACGCGGAAATCACCGCGCCGTGATGGATTCCCGCGATGTCGTAGGTGTTTTGAGGGGCGAGATTCCGAATGTATTTATAGCGGGCATCACGCACCGCCCGCATCGGGTAGGGCTCCTGATACCCAATCACCCCAACGGTGGTGTGTTCGGCGAAAATCGCCTCGTGAAATTGCCCTCTTTCCCCAGAAAGCACCGCCAGAAAGCTCTCTCCATCAAAGCCTCGCGCCCCCCGGGCATCGGGACAACCCGTGTCCACTTTCGTGGGATCAATCCCCGCCGCCGCCAGAAAAGTCGGAGTCCAATCGGTGTATTGGAGAAGCGCGGAACTCGTCGAACCCGCCGCCACTTTTCCTGGCCAGCGGACCACTGTCGCCGTGCGAATCCCGTTGTCGTAAAGACTCCACTTTCCCCCCTCAGGAAAGCTACTTCCCTGCTCACTAACAAAGACAACGAGGGTGTTTTTCTCCTGTTTGGTTTCACGAAGTTGGCGGAGCAATTCCCCCACTTGCCAGTCCAGCTGACTGATTTCCGCATAATATTTTGCCAGCAGTCGGCGGGTGACCAGATCGTCGTGCAAATAAGCTGGGATGGTGATCTTCGCGGGATCGTAGAGATTTTTCGGACCTCGATCCCAGGGAGCGTGCGGATCATTCGAAGCAAAAACCAGCAACCACGGCTGCGCGGGATCGCGCGAAAAATAAGCGCGCGAACTCGCGAAGTCATCGGGATCCGCGAGGTGCTCATAAGGAAAGGAGGACTTCGGCCCGACGTGCTGTTTCCCTTGCAAAGCCACCCGATAACCTGCGCCTTGCAGATATTGAAAGACGCTCTTGGTGCCTTCGAAAACCCGGGTGTGATTCGGATAAGCTCCGCTCCGGATCGGGTGAAGCCCCGTGTAAAGAGCGTGCCGGGTCGGCGAACAGGTGCTCGCAGGATTAAACATCCGGGTGAGCCACATGCCCTCCGCCCGAAGCCCATCCAGATGAGGCGTTTTCACCTCCGCGTTCCCCGTAAATCCCAGATCCCGCCAACAGAGGTCATCGGCGACGATCAAAAGAATGTTCGGCTTTTCCAACGCCCAGCAGGAACCGCTGAGCGAAAAGAAAGCCACCGTGAAAAGCCAGCGAAGGGTGAAGTGCATAGGAAAGAAACCAATAGGATAACCAAGCGAAAGGTCAATCCCCCCTCATCCCCTTTTTCCCTGCAACCACCTTTCCCAAAACACCATCGGCCAACCTCGACCCCGCCCCGCTATTTCAACGCGGGATCCTTCAAGGCGTCCGCTTGCCGATAAAGACTCGTGGGAATGAGCATCTGCGCGGGGAGCGTCTCACCTTTGGAATTCCGATTGATCGCCTTGACCACCTCTTCCCCCATCTTGTCGGGAAACTGAATCGGGTCCGCATAAATCTTCCCCTCTTTAATCGCCTGCTTCCCCTCAGGTTGCCCGTCAAAGCCCACGATCAATACCCTCGTCTTCCCCGCTTTTTCTAAAGCCGCCCTCGCCCCCAGCGCCGCAGGATCGTTAATCGCAAAAATCCCCCGCAAATCAGGGTGCGCTTGGATGACATCTTCCGTGGCCCTAAACCCGCCTTCCTTGGCTCCACCGCTCTCCAATTCCGCCACAATCTCCACCTGCCCTGCCCCTTTGGCATTGTGCGCCTCAATCACCTCCCGAAACCCCTTCACCCTCAAAATACACGACTCCGCCTGCTTCAAATGCAGAATGGCGATCTTCCCCCCAGCCTCCCCGAGGGCCTCAATCATCGCCCCACCCGCCTCTTTTCCCCCGCTGAAATTATCGGTGGCAATCTGCGTGACAATCTTCACCCCCGGCTCGTTGCACGGAATGTCCACCGTGAAAACGGGAATCCCCGCCGCATTGGCCGCCTGAATCACCGGAATGATCGACTTCGAATCACAAGGACTGAGGACGATCGCACTCACTTTCTTGACGATAAAATCCTTAATTTGGTTGCTCTGTTTCGCCACATCTTTATCCGCACTCACCACCACCACCTCGTAGCCCTGCTTTTTCCCCTCAGAAGCAATCTTGTCCCCGATCACTTTAAAAAAGGGATTATCTAAAGCCAAAAGCGACACCCCAATCGTGCCTTTTTCCGCCCCCCCAGGGCTCCCCTCACTTCGGCTCTCGGGCGACTTTTTACACCCCGAAAATACCGCGAGCACCACGAGGAGAACCGAGAATAATGGGAATTTCATGGGGATATTAAATGGGTGAAGT
>JBAWZW010000053.1:0-17388 GCA_037142835.1 Verrucomicrobiota bacterium | reverse complement strand
CCCCTAATCCTCAGACCTTCCCCCTCGCCCCACCCCGTAGACTCTCCACCTCCTCCAGTTGGCTGGGAATCAATCCAGAGGACCCCACCAGCCGATCAAAAATCGGGGAAGCCATCAGCGTGGTAATCACCGCCATTATAACGAGGGTGGCGAAAATCTCGGGAGAGATGATTCCTCGCTGAAGTCCGATGTTGATAATGATCAACTCCATGAGGCCCCGAGCGTTCATCAATGTCCCAATCCCCAACGCTTCGCGATGCGAGATTCCCGTGGCTCGCGCCGCCAACCAGCAAGCCACTCCCTTGCCGAAAATGGCCACGACGAGCACCGCCCCGCAGACCAGCCAAAGCCAACCAGAATTCAAGAGCCCAATTTTCGTATTCAATCCAGAATAAGTAAAAAATAGGGGCAAAAGCAAAGTAACCGTCAGGGGCTGAATCCGCGCTACCAGATCCCGCACGACCACCCCGCGAGGCATCACCGCCCCCATCACAAAAGCCCCAAAAACCGCGTGCAGACCGATAAAATCAGTAAACCAAGCACCAACGGACATCAAAGCGAGGACCACTGCGAACCCCGATTCCGTGAGGTTGTCGTCTTTCACCCAACAGTCTTGGAAGCGACGGAGTAGCGGACGAACCAACAGAAACGCCGTGGCCACGTAGGCCATCCCTCCACCGATATTCATCCACGCGTGGCTCCATTGATGATCAAAACTCGCCAAGACAACCGCAAGTAAACACCAAGCGGCCGCATCATCAATCGCTCCAGCACCCAAAGCGACTGTGCCCATCGTCGTGCCAGAAAGCTTTTTAAACTGGATAATCCGCGCGAGCATCGGAAAGGCCGTGACGCACATTGAGGCGCCCAGAAAAAGCATCGCCTCGAACAAAGAAGTGCGCTCGGGAAAAAGATGGGTAAAGCGGAAAAGAAACCAACCCAATCCGCCCCCCAGAATGAACGGGGTGATCATCCCCGCGAGCGACACCGCCACCGCACTTTTCAAACGTCGATGGATGATATCGACCCGAAACTCCAGCCCAACAATGAACATATAAAGAGCGAGGCCGAGCTGAGCGGCAGGAAAGAGATAGGATTGAGTATCTCGAGTAGTCTGGGTGGGATCCCAAGGAAAAAGTCGCATCTGGCCCTCTGGCCAAAGCAGGCCAAAAAGGGAGGGTCCAAGAAGCACCCCAGCGATCATTTCCGCGACGACTTGCGGCTGTCCAAAACGAGCCGCCACCGCACCAACCAAACGACAAAAAAGCAAGATGACGGCTAATTGCAGAAAAAATTGAACAGCAAGGTGAATATTACTCATGATCGGCTGCCACTTAAGATTGCGGGGCGAAAATGACAAAGCCGAATGATCGCGAGCATCAGAAAAATCGGAAGCTCAGACCCACAACAAAAAACAACCCAAACCCTGCCCAAGCGAAAGTGGATGCTTGACCTTTATTTCAGGGTGACGCAAATATCCCCGCAGAGCAGTGGATGAGGATTCACTTCATTCTCTCGCTCCAACAAAAACCCCAAACAAAACCAACGTTAATCCAATGAAAAAAATCCTCGTCGCAATAACCCTCGCCGCTTTCGTGGCAACACCCGCGTCACTTCTCGCGAAGAAGGCCGCCGCTCCTGCTACCACCCCAGCTGCTACCACCCCAGCTGCTGCCGCTCCTGCTGCCGCTGCTCCTGCTGCTGCCGCTGCCACCGCTGCGGTTGCTGCGGTTGTCGCGCCAGTCGCTGCCGTAAAATCGTTGCCGATGACCACCGCTGTCGACGCCATCGATGCGGCGACGAAGTCGTTCACCCACAACAATAAAGACGGAAGCGCAGTCAAATTTGTCGTCACGGCCACCACCGTGATTAAGAATGGGGAAACCGATGCGAAATTTGAAGACATCAAAGTCGGCGACACCGTGAATGGTTTGCGGGTAAAGAAAAGCGCTACGGAATACGAAGTGACCAAGATCACCTCCTTTGGTCCGAAAGCCGCCAAAAAGGGAGCTGACAAAAAAGCCGCCGCCCCTGCTGCCGCCGCCCCTGCTGCTGTAGCGCCTGCCGCCGCCCCTGCTCCAGTCGCACCAGCACCTGCGGCTCCAGTCGCCAAGTAACTTCGACTCACCCTTCGGAGCGAAGCGTCGTCCGATTTTAGAAAGCCGGCCCCATTCATGATGGGGTCGGCTTTTCTTTTCAAATATCTCCCACGATCCATCCTCCATCCCCAGCAGATCCGCCCCATGATTCTTGAAAATGTCTGGGATTCGCTGGCCGTTTTTCACTTCCCACAGCGCCACGCCTTGACCCCTAGGGCCGAGTGGAGGAAAGTTCTCCCCTCCACTTTTTCACCGCCTCGCAATTTTTCCTTACCATGACCCAGCCTCGCATCCTTTCTGGAATCAAGCCCACCGGACAACCCCATATCGGCAATTATTTCGGCATGATGCGCCCCGCAATCGACTGGCAGAATCGGGGCGAAGCATTTTACTTCATCGCCGACTACCACGCGCTGACCTCCGTCTTCGACCCGATCAAGCTCCGCGAATATGTGCGGGAAGTCGCCTTAGATTTTCTCGCCTGTGGCCTTGACCCTCAACGGGCAGTGCTCTTTCGACAGAGCGATCTGCCTGCACATCCTGAACTAGCGTGGATTCTCAGTTGCCAGACCCCGATGCCGATGCTCGAAAACTGCCACGCCTACAAGGACGCCTTGGCGAAAGAAAAAAAGCCTTCGCACGGTCTCTTTGCTTATCCTGTGCTGATGGCCGCGGACATTTTGCTTTACGACTCCACAGTTGTTCCGGTGGGTCGGGATCAAGTGCAGCATGTCGAGGTGGCACGGGATCTCGCCCAAAAAATGAACAGCCTCTATGGGCCAATGTTCACCCTCCCCGAAGCGAGTATTCTTCCCCATTTAGCGATCATTCCCGGTCTCGATGGGCGGAAGATGAGCAAGAGTTACGGAAACACCATCGCGCTTTTCCCTGAGGAAAAAGTCCTCCGGAAAAAGATCATGGGCATCATCACCGACTCCGCAGCCGTCGAAGATCCCAAAGATCCCGCGACCTCGTCGATCGTCAGCCTCTATCGTTTGGTGGCGTCTGAAGTTGATGTGAGAAAAATGGAGGAAGACTTTCGATCGGGAGGAATTGGCTACGGCGATTTTAAAAAACGCCTCTTTGCTGGTCTCTGGGAGTTTTTTGCTGAACCTCGGGCTCGACGCGCTGAACTGGCGGCCGATCTCGGTTATGTCGATTCCATCTTGGCCGAAGGCGCGATTCGAGCGGGGACGATCGCGGACAAGGTGATCCGCCGAGTCAGAACCGCAGTGGGTTTGCGGGGATAAACCCCCCTACTCCCAGAAAGGGTGAACGGGCAGTCGATACACCCAGAAGGAGGAATCGCGGGTAATTTCGTAAAATACCAAAGGTTCTAGTTGCACGTTAGGAATTTTTGCTTACCTTTTCCCGCTTATTGGTGGCCCGCGATTGGGCTACGTGGAACAAGTCAAAGTATACAATGATGAATGATAATCCTGGAGAGAGAATGGGGGCTGAGCCGATTGCCTCAGAAAAAGTACTCAACGATCGAAAAATTTTCTTTCTCGATCTCAAAGAAAATCAACGCGGGCGATTTCTGAAAATCACGGAAGATGTTGGCGGACGGCGTGATACCGTGATGCTTCCAGCGGCGGCTTTCAAAGATTTTCTAGAAGCCCTGCAACGATTGGTCGAATACGAGGCGACTTTAGATTAGTGGGAATCCCATCGGGCGGCGGTTGATGTGGAATCAACTCGTCAATTCCTGATCAGGCTAGCTAAGCCGCCCGAAGATCAGCAAAAAAGAGTCGCCCAGCGCTCGTTTGCACCGTACTGGCAACGACGATCTCAACCGTTTGGCCGATTTGCT
Organism: Verrucomicrobiota bacterium; assembly: GCA_037142835.1. GTDB lineage: Bacteria > Verrucomicrobiota > Verrucomicrobiia > Chthoniobacterales > Chthoniobacteraceae > Chthoniobacter. The sequence continues at coordinate 13,476 of JBAWZW010000053.1, read as the reverse complement.
CCCGAGCGTGGTTGACCACTACCATCGTGCCATCGGCGAGGTAGCCGACCGCTTGGTGAAAATCGCGCCCCTCTTTAACTAAGGCGATCTCCAAGGATTCACCAGCCGAGTGATTTGGACGGAGGGCCTTGGCTAAATCGTGGAGGTTCAAAACGGAGATCCCTTGGATGCGGGCGAGCGCACAGAGATTGCCGTCGTTGGTTAAAAGTCTGGCGTCGAGTAGCTTCGCAGTTTGCAGCAAGCGCGCATCCACTGGTGTGATGTCGTCACTCTCGCTTTCGTGAATGGTCACACTAAGGGAGGAATCGCTCTGGAATAATTCCACCCGATCAAGGGCTAATCGCCCACGCTCCCGCTTCAGCGGGTCGCTGGAATCCGCAAGACGCTGCAATTCCTCCAAAACGAACCGGGGAATAATCAAGGAACTACTCAAAAAACCCGTCGCACAAATACTCGCGATTCGCCCATCAATGATGATATTCGAATCAATTAAAAGCGGAGCATCTTGGACGGTGGCCTGCCGAAAGCGGACATAAGGAATGATCAATGCGAATTCGTCGCGATTACTCCGGATGGCAAGCATCATCCCAAAGTAACTTGCGGTGACATAAGTCATCAGCCCACAAAGCCACTGAGTATGAGGAGGGGCGAGACTCAAAATTTTCGAAGAGAGGAGAAGATTGGCAAAGAGAAAGCCGATGAGCAGCCCGACAGTGGCGGAGGAAAAGACTCGCAGCGAAATTCCTTTGACGAGGCGGTCCGCGAGGACAATGAACAAACCAAAGGCGACCCCCGCCAACATCCCCACGGTAGAATCATTGACAATCATCAAACCGAGGCACCCCGTGAGCGTCACAAAAAGGGCACGCAAAAGATTAATCGTCAGAGTCGGAGTCATTGGTGGAGTGGTACGGAGAAAAAGAATTTCACCCCTTCCAGAGCAGACGCCAGACCACGTCGCCCTTCAACCGCGAGTTTATTTAGCGAGACCGGCGCGGAGTTTGGGGAGCGGGTGTCGAAGGAACGGGCCGAGAAATCGGGGTCGGAAGGGGCGCATCTTTATAAAAAATCACCCCTGATCGTCGCAAGTTCGCGATCAAACTCTTGAGGTTTTCCGCCGTCTGCTTGTCGGAGATCAACGCCCCTAGCGCGCCCTCTCCGTTGGTCGTCTTCTTCATGAGAATTTCCGTGGCCGTGGTCACCTTTCGAAAATCAGCAATCGCCAAACGCGCGTCTCCCGCCACTCCATCGACGCTTTTCATCGTTCCAGCGGCGGAGTCAATCACCACACTGGTCTTGGTCATCGCCAAATCCAAGGTCTTCAGCGTCTGGGCAAAACCCGCACTCGTCGTCTTCAAATTAGCCAAAGTTTCTTCGAGGTTTTGAAGGTTTTTTTCGCTGAGAAGTCGGCTGTTTATACTCTTCGTGGCGATATGGATTTCGTCGAGTTCCCGATTAATCTTCAGCAAAATATCTTGGTTCATGGTGTCCATGAGCTTTCCACCCTTGGCGGTAAGCTCATCCAACCCACTGGCCCGCGAGCCACTAATGGTCTGCCCAGGCTGAATAAAATCGTCTGGATCAAACTGCTGAGGCGGAACAACATCGACGTAGGAGTCACCAAGCATTCCGCTGGTTCGGATGACAAAGGTCGACTTCGTCGGGATGTGGACATCGGGCTTGATCCGCAGCGCCGCCGCCACCGCGTAAGCCTGCCCAGTCAAACGAGGCGCTTCCGTAACTGTTCCAACCTTCGCTCCCGAAAGTAAGACGTCGCAACCCTTCACTAATCCGCTGGCATTCGGAAATTCTACGGTGATCGGATAGCGATTTTGAAAGCCCTGCCCCACCCGTCCGAAGATCAAAACCATCGCCACAATGACCCCGAAGCCGATGATCAAAAAGAGGCCAACAAGAAATTCTGCTCCTGGACGCTGGGTACTCATTCGCGGTGGGTTGCTTCCTCGACTTCGCGGGCGCGGCCTTCGATAAAATCGGCGATCACAGGGTCAGTGGAGGCATTGAGAGCATCGGCGTTTCCATGAAAGTAAATCCGTCCTTCATGAAGCATGGCGATGCGGTCAGCGGTGGTAAAGGCGGTGCGCATATCGTGAGTGACAACCACGGAAGTGACTTGCAACCGCTTTTGCAAGCGACGAATCAAGCGATTGATAGAGTCCGAGGCGATCGGATCAAGACCAGTCGTAGGTTCGTCATAAAGGATGCAAGCAGGACGACCAACGATCGTGCGGGCCAATCCGACCCGTTTACGCATCCCACCAGAAAGATTCTCGGGCATCTTGCGCTCTTCCCCCGCGAGGTCGACCATTTCGAGGGCTTCAGCAACCCGCTCGCTAATCTCCTTAGCGGACTTTATACCGGCTTCGCGGAGAGGAAAAGCGATGTTCTCCCCAACACTCATCGAGTCAAAAAGGGCCCCACTTTGGAAGAGCATCCCCACTTTTTTGCGGATGGGTCCGAGCTGCCGTTCAGAAAGATTCGTGATGTTTTCATCACCGATCCAGACTTCGCCAGAGTCGGGCTGCATGAGACCAATGAGGTGTTTGAGCAAGACGCTTTTCCCGCTCCCTGAGCGACCAAGGACTACACAGGTTTCTCCCCGAACAATTTCCAAATCAACGCCTTGAAGAACGCGCTGACTCCCGAGAGTTTTGGTTAATTGTTTGATCGTGATCATGGTCGACTATTGCCCATAGGGGAAGATCACATTGAGAAGCAAAGTCAGAAAAAAGTTCAGAACCAAAATCGCTAGCGAACTAATCACCACGGCCTCAGTAGGAGCGCGCCCCACTCCCACCGCCCCGTCCTTGGCATTCAATCCCTGATGGCAACTGACAAAAGCGATCACCACCCCAAAACAAAAAGCCTTACAAAGGGCCATCTTGATATCCCGTGCCCCAAGATACCGATAGAGGTTTTCCAGAAAGAATGGGCCAGAGATTCCGAGGATATGAACCCCAACAAAGTAGCTGGCACAGATGCCCAACCCAATGCTTTCCGCAACGAGTAGAGGCATCGAAATGATCAGCGCAAGGACGCGAGGCACCGCCAGATAGTCAATCGGGTGAACGGCTAAAGAGCGGAGGGCGTCGATCTGTTCGGTCACCTTCATCGTGCCGATTTCGGCAGCAATCGCCGCCCCGACCCGCCCCGCAACCATCAATCCCGTAAGCACCGGACCGAGCTCGCGAAAGAGGGAAACGGCGACGACCGACCCCGTACCCGATTTCATTCCGAGCAAAGCAAATTGAAAGAAGGTCTGAGCGGTGAGAACCGCGCCAGTAAACATTCCGGTGACGATGACGACGAACTGCGAACGCCATCCCACCTCGACGATTTGATCGGAAAAAAGTCTCCACCGGATCGGGGCCACCATCATCGCACGGATTGTATCGTAAACGAGGATGGCAAGTTCGCCAATGTATGAAATAAAGGAAAGCGCGGCGCGCCCAAGAGCGGTGACCATGAAATGGGGGAAACTTAGGCTTCTATCTGGGAATTGTCGACGACTGATGATCGAAGAATCCATCCGCGCGAAGCAACAACCAGCAAGCGCGACGGCTGATCTCTCTGCTAATGTCTGTCGAATTGAATGCGCTGAGTCTGTTTCTTGGAGGCAATCTCTTGAGGAACCGACCCGACGATTCGTGGTTTGAGGCCAAGATTGCGAAAAATTGCGTAGATTTCGTCGATCGTCAGCGTCGGCTCCGCAAACTCAAGGTAAACGATGTCGTGGTTGCTATCTACCTTGTAGCGGAGGTGCGGGACGGTCTCCAAAGCATGATCAAGCTCGAGGATTTTCCCCAAAGCCCGAATTCCCATCGCATAAATTTCCACTTCAATCATGGCAGTTTTTTATCACAAGCAATCAGTAGCAAAATTGCCCAGACTTTTTCAAGGAAAAATTGATAAAAATCGCCGCGAACGATCGCCCAAGGCCAGCGATCACCCCCAAATGCCACAGCTAGAGCTTTAGCAACTTCGTGACCCGACCCGTCTTATTCCAATCTTCCACATAAAGATTTCCCGCCTTATCAAAACTCACCCCATGAGGAGCCGTAAAAATCCCCAACTGCAGATCTTTCGCTGGCACTCCAAAGTTTGCCCATTGCGCCTTGTTTGGATTATCCCCGAGAAAAGCCACGGGCGTTCCAGCTTTGTCTAAAATTGTCACCCGCGACTCCAACTCCGCGACCGCGACCATATCCCCACGGATGCTCGCCGAACAGGGCCGACGCAGGTTGCTCGCGTGAACGCCAATCCAATTTCCATCAAGATCAAAGTGAACCAAGCGGCGCTTTTCCCGATCAACAACCAGAAGCCGAGGAGCCCCGAAGCGCCCGTCGATCGCCAATCCATGACAAGTGTCAAACTGCTTTTCATCCTTACCTCGGCTCCCAAATGATTTGATCAATTTTCCCTCAGCATCAAATTTATGAATGATATTCGATCCGTAACCCATTGAAGCGAAAATGGATCCATCTGGAGCCACCGCTACTCCAGTCAACCCGCCCCAACCACCAGCAACCTCCCCAGTGTTCGCGTTGGGAATTTCCAACAAGAGTTTCCCCTCAGAGTCCAGCTTACAAACCCGCAACGGTTTCTTCCCGCCAGGGCTCAGCTGAGCTCCAAAAATCACCGGCTTTCCCCCCTCCTGCCGAATGGCCATTGCGTGGAACCCCCGAAATTCAGGGGCAAGCGTCCGCACCAATTTACCGTCGGGCTCGTACACTAACACGGCCAACTCCGAGTCCGTCGAAACATAAATCTGCCCGCTTTCTTCGTCGACCACGACACCCCCGTGCGTCGGCCCAATGATTTTTCCCTCGGGAAGTTCGCCCCAATGGGGCACCGCTTCGTAAGTCCAAGCGCCGTTGCCCGTCCGGACCGCCGTCTGCGGGCCGTCGCCGGGTTTCGTGTCGTGATCAGGGTGAGCCAAGGCTAATGGAGCAATCAGGAAGGGGAGTAAAAAACGCATAGGGGTGGAGTTCTATCAGCCCACCGCTAAGAATCAAGCGATCGATTGCGATAATTCTTTTTAATCCCCAAAGATTTCTCCCGAGTATTTTCATTCAACTTGTAGATTTTCCCCTCAAGCGGTCTGATTCTGCCAGTCGATCTCCAACCTTTGCCCCAATCTTCTCAACCGCACTCTCGATAAACCATTCCCGCTCCCCATCCCCGCTATGCCTGCGACGCCACATCCAGAACGCGATTCCCCTTCCCGTTCTCAAGCCCTGCTTTTTCTGCTCAAAACTCGCATCCTCCAAGGCCTTCGAGCCACCACCGAACTTTTCTCCCCGCCCCCTCGACACCCCCAAACCAACGCCCACCTCACCTCGCCCGTGATCGCCGAAAAGCGGGGCCCACTCTGGAGCAATGTCTCACCTGCAGAATTTCCCCTCACCGCTGGTAAAGTTGAAAATCTCCGCCAAGCCGCCCGTTTCCTCAATGGTGGAGAAATCCCCGCGGGCCAAATTTGGAGCTTCTGGCGTCAGCTTGGACGAACCAGCAAAGGTCGCGGCTTCACCAAAGGTCGCGAACTCCGCCAAGGATGCCTCGTGCCCGTAATCGGCGGTGGCCTCTGCCAAATCAGTGGACTCATCTACCAAGCCGCCCTCGACGCTGGCCTCGAAGTGGTTGAACGCCATGCACATTCGCGGGTGGTTCCCGGATCCGATGCCGAGCAGAATCTCGATGCCACGGTCTTCTGGAACTATGTGGATCTTCGCCTCTGTGGCTCCCATGACTGGCGGATCGAAATCGAACTCACCCCCACCGAAATCGTCGTGCGCATCCGTTCCTCTCACACGACTCCCCTTTCCCTCCCGCCCAAAGCCATCCCTAGCCCACCGCGACCCGCCCCCTCAGGCGATTGCCTCTCCTGCGGAATGGTCGCCTGCTTTCGCCATCCCATCGCCACCAACAATCACGCCCCCGCTCGCGGTCACACCGCCTTCCTCCTCGATTCTTTCTGGCCCGAATTCAACCACTGGTCGCGCGAACAATCCCGGCCCCGCGACCGCTGGCTCCTCCCCCTCAACCCCACCCGCTGGCGCCGACCAAACTACCGCTGGTCTCCACCGCTCGACGCCCACGTTCAAACCGCCACTCTCACCACCCTTTTTCGAGCCTTCCGCCAACGCCACCTCCCACGCCAAGGTGCTGCCCGCCAACACTCTCTCATCAAAGGCGACGCCACCCTCGCCGCTCACTACGCCTCGATGCTGGACCCCCAATGCCGACACCTCGTCGTCTCGCAAAATCTTCTCCCCCACCTCTGGCGAGCCGGGATCCTCGGCGGCCGGACTTTCGATGTCCTCATCGAACGCTGGCCAATCGCCGAACTCCACCGCCGACTCGACTTGGCCAAAACCGCCCATCCCCACTCAGCCACCCTCGGCGACTTCCGCGCCGATCCCAGCCTCCGCGATGCGGAAAGCCTCGCCCTCGCCGCCGCCGGCCGACTCATCACCCCCCATCGTGCTCTTGCAGTACACTTTGGCAACCAAGCGTGGCTCGTGGACTGGGCTTGGCCTAGCCCCATCAAACTTCACCCTCCGATGAAGCCTCGGCTGTTTTTTCCTTCCTCTCCCCTCGCCCGCAAAGGCGTCTTTGAACTCGTCAACGCACTCGCCGATCTCCCTGACCTCGAGGTAAAATACCTCGGGCGCGCCCAAGAAGATGCCCAAAATCCTTTCCTTAATCTTCGCAGTTCCATCGCCAACGCCGCCGATCTTGCCACCACTTCCCTCCTCGTTCTGCCCGCTTGGATCGAGCACCAACCCCGCGTTGCCCTTCTCGCCTTGGCCAGCGGAATTCCCGTGATCGCCACCGACGCCTGCGGTCTCCCCGATCATCCACTTCTCCATCGCCTCCCCACCCCCGATGCCCTCGCCCTCCGCACGCTCCTCGATAAACTGCTTTTTCCCCAGTCCACCCAATGCGTTCGCTGATCGTCACCACCATGCTAATCTTCTCTGGGCAAACTCCACCCCTACCCTCCCGGAACCCACTCCCACTTGCCCCGCCAGATCTCACCGCGGTCACCCCTCACTCAAACCGCGCCCAAGAGGCCGCCGACCGCGTCCGCCCCTTGCTGGAAGAGGATCTCACCCTTCTGGGCCTCCACTTGGGATCGGCGGTTTTCCTGCGAGCTTTTAAAGAAGACCGCCTGCTTGAGTTGTGGGTTCACAAAGATTCCACCCAGAAATTCACTCGGTTTCGCACCTACAAAATTGCCGCCCTTTCCGGAAACCTCGGACCAAAAATCGCCGAGGGCGATGGCCAAGTTCCTGAGGGATTCTACTCGGTAACCCGAGAGGCCCTCCACCCGGGATCCTCGTTTCACCTCGCCTTCAATATCGGATTTCCCAACGCCTTTGACCGCGAACACGGGCGCACAGGCAGTTTCATTATGATCCATGGCAACGCCGTTTCGACTGGTTGCCTAGCAATGACCGACGAAAAAATCGAAGAGATTTATACCCTCTGCGAGGCCGCCCTCAACGGAGGCCAATCCGCCTTCTCCGTAGAAATTTACCCCTTTCGTCCCACCCCAGCCCGACTTGCTACGGAGTCGATGAGCCCATGGATCGACTTTTGGACACAATTAAGCCACGGCTATCAATCCTTTGAAAACAACCGCCTTCCAGCGCAACCCAGCGTAGTGGCAGGACGATACTGCATCCCCTGAAACTCCCAGAGCCCCAGAGCATCGCTTCCCAATAGGAAGTCAGTGAGTTCCAACAATCTCACTCGGTTCTCAAAGAAAACCTCCTGAACTCCATTTTGATTTGCCTCTCAAAGAGGCGCCAGCGACACCTAGTTCAACGAAGCCGCGACCTCGAGAGGACTCGGATCGACATTGACTCGACGCCCTTCACGATCAAAGCGCACCCGACCGTCAACCAAGGCAAAGATCGTGTAGTCTCGACCGAGACCCACATTCTTGCCGGGCAAAAATTTCGTGCCACGTTGGCGAATGATGATATTGCCAGCGATCACCGCTTGGCTACCGAACTTCTTCACGCCGAGGCGCTTGCTGACGCTATCGCGTCCATTTTTGACTGATCCTTGACCTTTCTTATGAGCCATTTGAGTACGAAGTAAAAGGGTTGAAAACTAAGGTGAAATTATGCGGGGATGCTGGTGATCTTCACTCGGGTGAGGTGCTGACGATGACCGATGCTCCGGTGATATCCTTTGCGACGGCGAAATTTAAAGTTGATCAACTTGGGGCCACGAAATTGTTCGAGCACTTCGCCGACCACCGAGGCTCCTTGAAGTTCGCTAGTCAACTTCAGTGAACTCCCCGCACCGACCATCAGGACTTCAGAAAAGGTGGCTTCCGATCCGGGCTCAATGTCGAGCTTCTCGATCTCGATCACATCTCCCTGCGCGACGCGGTATTGTTTACCGCCAGTTTTGAATATTGCGTATGCCATAAAAGTGGGTTTTTTGAAAAAGGATTGCGAAAGTGCCACGACTTTCAGCGGGTGGCAAGGTAATCTTCATCCTTTTTTTCAAAGAGGAAAGATTTCGCCCACCGCCCGAGGGAAATCGCCGAGCGCTTCTCTAAGGATTTGCGGGTTTCGGAGCAACGGGCGCTGCGGGAACCACTGGCGCTGCCGGAACCACTGGCGGTACAGGACTCGGATCAAGGTTCGAAACTGGCCTTTCCACAGAGATCGGCGTCGCAGGACTGACCACAGGTGAAGCCTGCCCACCACCCTGGGCCGGGCTCACCACGGGAGTCGGCGGGACGATCGCCGTAATCGCCACCAACGTAGGAGCTTTGCTATTGGCAACGATCAACCGCGGAGACTTCGCCCCCCATGCGGCCACATCACTCGGCGTGATCCGAAAGGCTTCCGTGCGAAAATTGGAAGCCCCTGTCTCTTGAGCATCACCCACGCTCATCGCGTAAACAGGAAGATATCGGTAATTCACCGTAAACCCCTTAGCATAATAGCGTTGGCTGGGGCGATAATAGATGATCTCGTTGGCGTGACGATCGGCCCCACCCCGACTATCTCCACCGAACCACGGACGATAAGCACCATATCCAGGGTCGTCATCATAAGCCGAAGCTGCGGGAATACAACTCGCCAGCAGACCAGTGGCGAGTGCGAGAAGAAATAAATTTTTATGCATAGAACGCGGGGATGAATTGATGATTCTCAATACCTGCCACAATTTTTCCCGTTCGTCCAGTCGAAGATTTTTCTCTCCCCATTCCTCGGCACTTTTTCCGACGGATCACCCCTGAAAAGTTTTCCGCTTGCTCCAAGCTCCCCACAAATCTAACCAAGGGTGTCAACTTTCCATGTGAATTACTTCCAATAATCCTTTTCTCCAGTCGCCAACCCACTTCCCCATGTCCTCAGCTTCTACCAACCCCACCGCCCGACTCACCCTCACCCAATGGCTGGTCATCGCCATCGCCGCCATCGGGTTTCTCTTTGATACCTACGAACTCCTTATGACCCCCCTCATCGGCGTCCCCGCAATCGCCGAACTCCTCAACCTCCCCCTCAGCAGCCCACTCGTCACCGACTGGGTCGGTCGATTGCTCTGGATTTCCGCCCTCTGCGGTGGCGCTTTCGGCCTCCTCGGAGGCTGGCTGGTCGATCGCTTCGGCCGCAAACGCGTGATGGCGGCGAGCATTTTCCTCTACGCTCTTTCCCCCGTCGCCGCCGCTTTTTCTACCAGCCTCAACGCCTTCATTTTCTTCCGTTGCACCACTTTCATTGGCGTCTGCGTCGAATTTGTCGCCGCCATCACTTGGCTCGCCGAACTCTTCCCCGAAACCGGCCGCAAAGAACGCGTCCTCGGCTGGACCCAAGCCGCCGCCTCGCTCGGCGGCCTCCTCGTCACCTCCGCCAACGTCTGGATTCTCCAACACAGCAACCAACTTCCCGCACTTCCTCTCCCCGAAATTTTTAACGCCCACGGCTCTTGGCGCTACCTCCTCATCACCGGACTCCTCCCCGCCATTCCCATCGCCCTCCTCCTCCCCTTTGTTCCCGAATCACGGGTCTGGGCAGAAAAACGCGCCGCAGGAACCCTTCAACGCCCCAAAATCACTTCCCTTTTTTCTCCGCAACTCATCCGCACCACCCTCATCTCCACCGTGCTTTCCGCCTGCGCCTACGCCGTGGCCTTCGGCGCACTCCAACTCACCCCCCTCCGCATCGCCCCAGGCCTCCCCGGCATCGCCCCCGAGCGCGATGCCCTCGCGCCCCTCCAAGCCACCGCCAAAACCCTCAACGCCGAACTCCTCACCCTCCAACCCGCCTTCCTCCAAGCCCAACAGGCCGTCCCCGGTCTCCTCGAACTCACCGTCCTCCGCTCCAGAAATCGCATCGCCTTTCGCGCCGCCAAAAAAGCAGGCGACGCCGAACAAATCGCCACCCTCACCGCCAACTTCAAAGACCTCAGCACCAAACTCGCCGAACTCACCGCCCCCCATCCCGAGGCCAAAGAAGTCGTCGCCAAACGCGAAAAAATCTTGCTCGCCCTCGGCGATACCCGCGAAAAAATCGAGCCCTTCGATACCGTGGTCAAGGCACGCGGCAACCGCACCCAGTTTGCCCAAGAACTCGGCGGGCTCACCGGTCGAATCCTCCTCGCCCTCCTCCTCATCACCGCCCTCACCCAACGCGCCATCATCCAACGATTCATCGGCCCCGCGCTCATCGCCCTCCCCCTCACTTATTTCTACTTCTACCACCGCGGCGGCTTCGCCTTTGACTCCGCAATCTTCCTCTGCGGTCTCCTCGTCATCGGCCAATTCAGCTTCTTCGGCGAATACCTTCCCAAAGTCTTCCCCCTCCACCTCCGCGGCACCGGCGCCAGCTTCGCCACCAATGTCGGTGGCCGAATGATCGGAACCAGCGCCGCCTTTCTCACCACCCGATTTGTCGCTCCCATGTTCAGTGGCAACACCTACGACCAAGTCGCCCTCGCCGCCGGTCTCGTCGGAACGAGCGTCCTCCTCATCGCCTTCCTCGCCAGCTTCTTTCTCCCCGAACCCCACCACGTATCAGGCGCCGACAACCCCTAATCCCCTCAGCCGCAAGTAGTTCGCTCCCCATTTCGGCCGGAAATCTCCACCTCACTGTCACCAGTGCTCACCAAAGAGCGCAGGAAGGGTAAGTCCGCCCGCCTCCGCACGGTCACCCTTTCGATACCGGCCGATTTAATCGGGGTCCGTGACTTTGAATAAACTTCGACTCCCCAAACTGGCGAAGCGCCGAAGCCGGTCGTGCCCATGGCAATGGGAGAGTCAAAACTAGGTCAGATGTTCTGCATGCCGATGAAATCAGCCGTTCCCTTTCGGGCGAAAAGAAAGCAAAGGACCATTCCCTCGCCTCACCCCTCCACCCGACCAGCGAAAGCCTGCAATCTCCCAACTCCCTCTAGCCCAGCCCACTGCGCATTGCCAAATACGAACCTATCCCTTGGCTTTCAAAGTGAACTGACTCACCGCCACCCCGCGTTGCGATGGCGCAGAAATCTTCACTTTTTGCGACCCCTTCTCCAGCTTGATCTCCACCGGAACGGTCATCCCCCACTCCCCATGCGTATTCGCAATCGGCAAGTTCACCGCGGGACTCGCCCCCGCCGCCACCTCAAAAAATTGCCCGTCATTCGGCGTCGCCGCCTTGACTTGCAAAACATAATTCCCCGCCGCTGGCACGTCCAAGGTGTACTCCAACCAACTGCTCTCCAGACTCTTATCAAAATTTACCTGCTTCCCTCCTCCAAACGAGTTCAATACCCGCACCGCCAACATCCCCGAAAACGCCGGCGCCTCGATCGTCACCCCACCAGCCACCACCGCAATCGCTCCCGCTCCCGCTCCCTTCACCGCCACCGCTCCCGCCCCTGGGGTCAGTTCTTTCTCGGCTTCATCCGCCTTCGCCGATGCCGTCAAATCCAACTTCGCATCTCTCGACGCCAACTGCACCCCATGCGCGATGTCCATCAACCCAGCTTGCTCACTCCCACCCACCGCATTCGCCAACCACCGAAGATGCTCCACTTTCGAAAATTCCGCCCGGTGCTCCCGCTCCTGCACCCCAGCAATAAAATCTGCTCCCCCCATCCCCTCCAACTTCGAAAATGGCCAACCCCGCCCATAACCCACCTTCCAAGCATAGCCAGGCTGTGGCTCGGTCATCGGATTCACCGTCTTATACGCCACACACGCATGCGCAGGCTGGCCCACCCCGATCGCGGGAATCCCAAAAGCCTGACAAATAAACACGCTCCACGACGACCGCGGACCACATTTCCCTCCACCCGTCAGGACGTTTTTAAACGATCCGTTAAAATCAATCGGCGAATTCCGCCGCCACACCTCACTCGTCGAATTCACCACCAATTCGTTGATCCGCAAATCGGGCCGCCAGGTGTTAATCATCTTCCGCCCCCATGTCAGATCTTCCTCCGATGCCCCAGAAGAAACCACATACTGCATATCCCAAGCGGTCAACTTATCGAAACTCGAAAACAATTCCTTGTTCTTATGCGCCGCCTTAAAATACTCGTATCGCACCAACGGCGCCGTCGCCGTCTTCTGCTGCCCCGCCCCAGGCGCTCCACTCCCCGGTGGCCGGATCGCCGTGGCAATCGCCAGTTTCATCGGAATCCCACTCTTCGCATCCGCATCCGCAGCCACGAGCTTTTTCCATAATTCCAATGAGCCCATCGGAATCGTATAGGCATTCTGCTCACGGGCAGGCAACTGAATCGGCACATACGCCTCCAAATACTCATCCATCGCCGCCGTGCTCTGCATCAACCACCCCAAAAAAACTTGGTTACTCGGATCCGCCTTCGCAAATGCCCCCAATTTGTCCGCCCCAATCTTCCCAATCAATTGACGCTGATCCAACGCATTCACAAAAGTCGCGTCCTTCAACAGCCCGTCCACCGACGCCGCATCCGTCTTCCCCGCCACTTTCCCCTTCAAAAAGGTCGTCAACTCGTTAAAATATCCCCCAAAATTTCCACTCTGAATCGCCCCAGTCGCCTCCACCGCTCGGGCAGGCATCGACCAGACGATCGCACAGGCGACCACAGTTTGAACGGCAAATTGAGGAATCATTTTCATCGGATGGAATATTAAAATGCTAGGGTCAGTGGTTTCTCAGAAAGGTAATGACTTTGCTCAAAGGAACCCACCATCTGCAAGGATGATTTGATCCAACTCGCCCAACGCCAACACCAGAAGATTCCCCTTTCCCACCACCCCTCAGCCTTCTTTCAGAAGACCAGCAGAAGACGGGCTCAGGTAAATCCTCACCCTTACAATCCGCCAATCCCCCCATCTCTTAAAGAAACTTTTCGCTCTAATCTCCACCCTCTCCCCTAATTTCCCCCCAACTTCCCTCTCCCCCGCAAATGATCAATCGCCGATCCCCGCGCCTGCTCAATCTCCCCAGC
>JBAWZW010000052.1:0-17687 GCA_037142835.1 Verrucomicrobiota bacterium | reverse complement strand
GTTGGACGGTGGAAGATTTGGTGGGGAGTCTTGGTGGGCGGGGTGCGGTGAGGGTTGAAGGCGGGCGTTGAGGTCAGGGCAACGAAAGTTTTCACCGAGGGCAAGTCAACGCAGCGATGGTCTCGAAGGGAGCTGAGGGGTTTGGCGATGGTTCATTCGAGGGGCGATTTGAGGGATTTCCGGGGGTGCGGCTCGATGCTCGTTCAACCTGCGGCTAATCGCTGAGATCTCTCGGGGATGGCGGAGCGAAGCGAAGGATAAACACTCCACGCGGCCTAGACTGAGGTAGCAAACCGGCCTCTATCCGATGAACCTGACCACCTCCACTGCGATTGGACCAGCGAACCGACGAAGGATATTCGGAAAGTCGTCTGCGGGAAAACCGCCAGCCCGGTTTGAGGAGGGGGGACGCTTTCCTAACGGATGGCGTTCCTTAGTCGACCAGTGATTGGCTTTTTAAGCCTTGGCGCGAAACCATTGCGGGCGGGGGCTGCTGGAATTGGTGGAGGCACTGGCCCGCGTCCATCGCAAGGAGGTGTTGACCGACCTGCGACTGACGAACTCAAGGAACCGCTTGTTGAATCGGCACGAGAAGATTCGACCCAGTTTTGAACCTCAACTCCGCCTTCCGAGAAAATCCCCATGGTTTCTGCGCGATCATGGGGACTTGAAATTCACGCCGAGTTACGGATCCCGATTTAATGAGCGGTTTTCTAAGGTGAATTACTTGGCTAAGTTTTGACTGAGGTGATGATTTACATTCCCGTCTATGATGACTCGAAAATTTGCGGTTTTCTTCTTGGCCAAGAGTTCTCTTTGGCTGGTCTTACTTTTTGCGGGTTCGGCTTTCGGGGTAACGGCTCCTGCAACCACCGCGGGGAAGATTGATTTCAACCGCGAAGTGCGTCCGATCCTTTCTGAGCATTGCTACACCTGTCACGGTCCTGACGCGCAGAAACGGAAGGCGGAGTTGCGATTTGACCGGAAGGAGTCGGCGCTTGGAAAAGCGGAGTCTGGGGAGAACCCGATTGTGCCTGGTTCCCTTGAGAAAAGTGAGATGATCCGGCGGATTACCTCCACGGATCGGGACGAGATCATGCCTCCCCCGAAGGCCCATAAAGCGCTGAAGCCTGCCGAAGTGGAAACGCTCAAGCGGTGGGTGCAGCAGGGCGCTGAGTGGTCGGGGCATTGGTCTTACCAGCCGATCAAGGTCCCAGTGGTTCCCGTCCTTTCACCGGGTGGCGTTATTCACAATCCGATCGACGCATTCGTTCAGGCCCGGTTGCGTGCAGAGGGTTTAGCTCCTGCGCCCGCTGAGGAAAAGCAACGGCTGATTCGGCGAGTTTCCCTCGATCTTACGGGGCTTCCCCCGAGCATTGCGGAGGTGGATACCTTTCTTCAAGACACCACCCCGACGGCATTTGAAAAGGTGGTCGATCGACTTCTGCAGAGTCCGCATTTCGGTGAGCGGATGGCCTTGCCTTGGCTAGATCTGGCCCGCTACGGGGATACCAGTGGTTACCACAACGATTCCCTTCGGGACATGTGGTTGTGGCGGGAATGGGTGGTCAACGCCTTCAATGCGAACATGCCTTTTAGTGAGTTCACCATCGAGCAGATCGCTGGGGATCTTCTGCCGAAGCCGACTATTCAGCAACAGGTTGCGAGCGGTTTTCATCGGAACGTGATGACGAGCGATGAAGGGGGGATTATCGAGTCGGAATACCTTAATCTTTATGTGGTTGATCGCGTGAGCACCACGGGGGCGACCTGGCTCGGTCTGACGATTGCGTGTGCGCAATGTCACGATCACAAATACGACCCGATCACCCAGCGGGATTTTTATCAAGTATACGCTTTTTTTAACAACGTTCCTGAAAACGGAAAGGATGGGGTTCGGGACCGGAATCCGAAACCCTTTTTGAAGGTGCCGCTTCCTGATCAGGAAAAGGAACTGGCGCGTCTGGATGGGGAAATCGGGACCACCGAGAAGGCGATGAAAGATTTCAACAGCACCCTACCTGAAAAGCAGTTGGCGTGGGAAAAGGAATTATTTAATGCGAAGAATGCCTTGCCGAAAGTGGCATCGGTGCGCTTTCCGCTGGATGTTGATGGTCAAGGGGTGAGCGAGGCAGGGGTGGCGATTTCTGGAACTGCGCAAGGAGAGATCCCGGTGGTTGATGGGGCGGTTGCCAAAGGATTCGATTTCAAAGGGCAGAGTTGGCTGGAGTATGGAGATAAGTTTGGATTTGAACGCGACCAAGCGTTTAGCGTTGCGGCCTGGATTCGTCCTGATCCAGCGGGTGGAACTCCCTTTGGGAAGCGCGACGGCACGGATATGGGGGGCGGTTGGGATGTGGAGTTCAAGGGTTTCCGTCCGATTTTTCGGCTCGTCCAAAAGTGGCCTGCGGAAATCATCCAAGTTGAGGCGGAGAAAGGGTTGCCTGTGAAGGTATTTAGTCATCTGACGATTACCTATGACGGATCAGGAAAAGCGGCGGGCGTGCGGATGTATGTCAATGGAGATCCGATTAAAATGATCACGAGCGCAGACAAGCTATCGGGATCAATCAAGTCGCCGGCACCTTTTCGAATTGGTCGTCGTGGTGGCGAGGCCTCTCCTTTTCACGGAATCATTGATGACCTGCGAATTTACGCGCGAGCGCTACCGAACGAGGAAATCTTTCAGCTTTGGCTGACCTCTTTGCTGGAAAACAAGCCGGAGCTGCGTCGTCCTGAACATAAGGAGCAAATTCTCGCGGTTTTTCTGCAGAAGCTGGGAACGAATGCGGGGGTCTTTGCGAAGAAAATCGATGATTTGAAAAAAGCTAAGGGAAACATTGAGAAGGCGATGCCGAACACCATGGTGATGTCGGAGATGGACAAGCCGCGCGATACCTTTATCAAGGTCCGTGGGAGCTACGATCAAAATGGGGATCAGGTTACGGCGGCGGTGCCGGCTTTTCTGCCGCAGGTTCCTGGGCGTGCGGATAAAAAGCCGCTCAATCGTCTGGACTTTGCCAATTGGCTGGTTTCTCCGGAGCAACCGTTGACGGCACGCGTCACCGTCAATCGGTGGTGGGCGATGCTCTTTGGCACAGGGATCGTCAAAACCTCCAATGACTTTGGCTCGCAAGGCGAGTGGCCGAGTCATCCTGAGCTCCTTGACTGGTTGGCTGGAGATTTTATGCGGGACTGGAACATTAAGCGTTCGATTAAGCAGATCGTGCTCAGTGCCACTTACCAACAAAGTTCCCGGGTTGCGCCTGCGCTTTTGGCTCGCGATAGCGAAAACCGTTTGCTGGCGCGCGGGCCCCGCCAACGCCTGGATGCGGAGTTCATTCGGGATAATGCGTTGGCGATCGGGGGCATTTTGAACCCAGTACTTGGCGGAAAAAGTATTAAGCCGTCACAGCCCGAAGGGACTTGGGAAATCAATGAAATGAGTGGGTACCGCTACGAAAAGTCGAAAGGAGCGGATCTCTATCGTCGTGGTCTTTATGTCTACTGGCGTCGATCGACTGTCTATCCTTCCTTCATCACGCTTGATGCCCCGAGTCGGGAGTTTTGCGTTGCGCAGCGTGCGAAGACGAGCACGCCCTTGCAGTCGCTGGTTTTGATGAATGACCCGGTATTTGTGGAAGCCGCTCGTGCTTTTGCGCAGCGCGTTCTTAAAGAGGGTGGAGAGGATAACTCTTCTCGTCTGGCCTTTGCTTGGCGTTTGGCACTTGCCCGTGTTCCTTCGGCAGCCGAGAAGGCCGTGTTGGAGCGCACCTTGCAGTTACAATTGGCGAACTACGAGAAAGACCCTGAGTCGGCGAAAAAGCTGGCGAGTGTGGGAGATTTGCCGAAGGCGACTGGTCTCAATGATGTGCAGGTGGCGGCCTGGACGGCGGTGGCCAATGTTTTGCTGAATCTGAACGAAACGATTTCAAACTAAGGGGAGGCACCCTGACCGATGGTTTTTTTGGGGGGGTGGTGGGAAAAGGTTGCCGGCAATTTTCCTTGAGGCACTTTAGAAAATAGAGAGAGGGTGGTGGCTAGATTTCGAAGAAGGTGGATAGTTTATTGAGGAAATTAGCGGTGTAATTTCGTTTCGTGGAAATGATTTGAGCGGTTTCGGTGGAGGTGGAGAGGATGCCTTCGGTGCGCATGCGGCGTTGGGCGAGGAGTTCGCTGAGTTGTTGGAGGAGTCCGGTATTTTTTTGGAGCAAACTGGCCACGAGAGATTTGGGGATCTCGCAGGTTTCGCAATCGGTTTGGGCGGTGACGGTGGCGCTACGGGGTTCGCCGGTGAGGAGAGACATTTCGCCGAAGTGATCGCCGGCGTGAATGGTGGCGACAACGGTTTCGGTGGTGCCGACGGAGACAGAGACGACGGCCTGGCCGCTGAGGATGATGAACATGGAGTCGCCGGGTTGTCCTTGTTTGATAATGACTTCCCCGATCCCGAAGCGGAGGAGTTGGGAGGCGTTGAGGAGTTCATCGACTTGATTTTCGTCGAGGAGTTGGACGAAGGGTTGTTTTCGGATGGTGGCGCGGGCGGCAAGGAGAGACTCTTGATGGCGGGTCTTTGGGCGATCGATTTGGATCGTGCGAATGGGGAAGGGCATGACCAGACCCTGGCGTTTGGCGAGGTACCAAATATTAGTACGAATGCCATCATGGATCTCGCTAAAGCGGGATTCGTCTTCGATAGAAAACTTTAATTCGTAGGAGATGGAGGAGTCGCCGAAATTTTTAAGGTAGGCTCTAGGGGGGGGAATTTGAATGACGCCTGGAACTGTGGAGGCGGCGAGGGTGAGTAAATCTTTAACGGTATTGGGTGGGGAATGGTAATCGAACCCGACGAGGATGCGGAGGGCATGGAGGCGATGAGGATTGGTGAGATTGGTGATGGTGGCCCCGACGATGGATTTGTTGGGGATATCGAAGTGGATATCGTCGGTGTTGCGGAGTCTGGTGGAGCGCCAATTGACCTCGAGGACTTCGGCGCGTTGATTTTCGACGACCAACCAGTCGCCTGGTTTGAAGGGTTTTCCGATTTCGAGGGCGATGCCGGCGATGATATTGCCGAGGAGATCTTGCATGGCAAAGCCGACGATTCCGACGACGATGGTGGAACCGAAAACCACTCCTTGGATATTTTGGCCATAGACGCCGCTGATGATGAGGAAGACCGCGGCGATGACGGCGAGAATGGCGAAGATTTGGCTAAGAAACTTCGGGGCCGGCTTGTGTTGTTTTTGTTCATACCAGAGTTCCCAGAAGTAGCGTTTGAAGATGGCGATGGCGAAGAAGGCGCCAAAGAGGATGGATGCGGAGCGGCCGAGTTTGAGAAGTTCGTGACGACTAACAAACTGGTTATTAAAGATTTCCAGAGGGATCCAGAGAGCGAGGACTACGCAGAAGCATTGATAGAGGATACCAAGTTTGACGCCGGCGTGGCGTTTGAGAATTTTGCCGAGGGCGATGGCGAGAAGGTAAATGACCGGAATGGCGATTAATTCTTCGACGATGGTGGTCCAGGTGAGTTGTCCGGTGAACATTTGGTTCATATTTTAGGAATGCGGGGGTAGAAAGATCAATTAAAGAGGTTTTTGTTCAGGCCATTCGAGAAAGATTTCTTTGGCGTGGCGTCGGGCGTGGACGCCGCCGGGAAGATTAATTTTGGCAGAGGGGAGGGAGAGGAGAGAGCGGACGCTTTCGACTTCTTGGAAGCCGATATTGGTGGTGGCTTGGGATTGGAGGAAATCGTCTTCTTCGCGGAGGATTTCACCAGCTTGCCAAAGGGCCTGGCGGATTTCGCGGCCGAGGAGTTTTTCGATAGTGGGGATGATTTGGTGGCGGAGGCGATTGCGCGAGTGGTGGAGGTCGAGGTTGGTGGGGTCGGTGCGGAAGAGGAGATTTTGGTGATGGAGAAAGGCGAGGAGTTGAGTTTTCCAGAGATCGAGAAGTGGGCGAGCGATTTGGAGGGTGAGACCATTGATCGAGCGTTCCGTGAGGCGACGGATGCCAGCGAGTCCGGTGGAGCCGGAGCCACGGAAAAGATGGAAGAGGATGGTTTC
Source organism: Verrucomicrobiota bacterium (assembly GCA_037142835.1). Lineage (GTDB taxonomy): Bacteria > Verrucomicrobiota > Verrucomicrobiia > Chthoniobacterales > Chthoniobacteraceae > Chthoniobacter. The sequence continues at coordinate 11,619 of JBAWZW010000052.1, read as the reverse complement.
GGCTTGATCGTCGGCGTGATGAGCGAGGAAGAGTCGGGGGCAATTTCTGGAGTGAGCGACTTCGGCGAAGAATTGGTAGCGGGCGTGGCGGGCGGCGGTTTCGATGGACTGAGCGGATTGGGTGGCGAGGGTGGCGACGTCCTCGCGGGTGGAGACGTAGGGGAGGTGGAGATTTTCGGCGAGATCGGCGACGAACTGGGCATCGTCGTGGCTGTCAGATCTCAGGGAGTGATCGAAGTGACAGACCGTGAGGTTTTGGTAGCCAGCTTTGAGGAGAAGATGGAGGAGAGCGACGGAATCGGGACCCCCGGAGACGCCGACGAGGCAAGGTAACTCTGGCGGAAAGATTTGGGGGATTTCAGGTGAGGCGATCGGAGCCAAAGCGGTCGTGGAGAATGGCCGGGAGGAGGATGGAGCCATCGGCTTGTTGGTAGGTTTCGAGGAGGGCGACGAGGAGTCGTGGGAGGGCGGTACCGGAGCCGTTGATGGTGTGACAGAAGTGATTTTTGCCGTCTTTGGCTTTGAACCGGAGAGCCATGCGACGGGATTGGAAGTCATCGAACAGGGAGCAGCTGGAAACTTCGAGGTAAGCGTTTTGGCCTGGGGCCCAGACTTCGATATCGAAAGTTTGGGAGGCACCGAAGCCGAGATCGCCGGTGCAGAGTTCGATGACGCGGTAGTGGAGGCCGAGGAGTTGGAGGACTTTTTCGGCGTGGGCGGTGAGGGTAAGGAACTCGGTGGCAGACTGTTCTGGGGTGGTGATTTTGACGAGCTCGACTTTATCGAATTGATGCATTCGGATGAGACCGCGGGTACCGAGGCCTGCGGAGCCGGCTTCTCTGCGGAAGCAGGGGGTGTAAGCGGCGTAGGAGATGGGGAGTTGATCGGGGTGAAGAATTTCTTCGCGATGGAGGTTAGTGACGGGGACCTCGGCGGTGGGGGCGAGGTAGAGATCGCCGTCGCTGCAGCGGTAGAGTTGGTCTTCGAATTTGGGGAGTTGGGAAGTGCCGACGAGGGCTTCTGGGCGGACGACGTAAGGCGTACTGACCTCGGTGTAGCCGTGTTCGCGGGTATGGAGATCGAGGAGAAAATTGAGGAGAGTGCGATTGAGACGGGCACCGGCGCCGGTGAAAACGGTGAAGGCGCTGCCGCTGATTTTGGCGGCTCGTTCGAAGTCGAGGAGGTGGAGTTTTTCGGCTAAATCGGTATGGGATTTTGGGGTAAAATCGAAAGAAGGTTTGGTTCCCCAGACGCGGATCTCTGGGTTTGCGGAGGCGTCTTCTCCGAGAGGCGCGTTGGGGTGGGGAAGGTTGGGGAGATGGAGAAGAATTTGGCGTTGATCCTCTTCGCTGGTGGCGGATTGGGCGTTGAGGGTGGCGATTTCGTCGCCGATCCCGCGGACTTGGGCCTCGATTTCGGAGGTATCTTCACCGCGAGATTTTTTTCCGCCGATTTCTTTGCTGATCCGCTTGCGATCGGCTTGGAGATGTTGGAGTCGGGTTTCGACTGCTCGGCGTTCGGTATCGATGGCGAGGACGGCGTCAATTTTCAGGTGGGCATCGCCGCCGCGAGAGGCGAGGCGTGAGCGGACGAGGTCTGGTTGATCGCGAATGAAGCGGATATCGAGCATGGGGCGGGAGGCTAGGGAAGGGGCAAGGGAAAGGCAACCCTTGAGGAAGAGGATAGGGTTTAGGGGGGGAGGAAGATTTTTTTGGGGAGAGAGTCGACGGGGGTGAAGATGTGGGCAAGAATGGGAGGTATGAGCAAGCAAAGGGTATTGATATTATCGGCGAGTGCTGGGACTGGGCATATTCGGGCGGCGCAAGCCTTGGAGAAAGAGTTTTTGAAGGATGATCGTGTGGGGGCGGTGAGGCATGAGGATGCGTTGAAGTTTACGAACAAAATTTTTCGGGAGGCGTATTCGACGCTTTACATGAAGCTAGTGCGGGAGGCGCCGAACATTTTGGGGTGGGCGTATCGGGCGAGCGACGAGCCGTGGAAGAGCGATCGGTTGCGTTTGCAGTTTGAGAGATTGAACACGGGGCCATTGGTGAAAATGATTCGGGAATTCAACCCGCAGATTACCGTTTGCACGCATTTTACGCCGGCGGGGATTATTGCTCATCTAATTACGCGAGGTGATTTGAAGACGCGACTGGCGATTGTGGTCACGGATTTTGACTGTCATGCGATGTGGCTTTCGCGAACCTTTGACCGATATTTTGTGGCGTTGGAAGAGACGAAGGCGCATTTGGAGGCTTTGGGATTACCTGGGGAGCGGATTACGGTTTCGGGGATTCCGATTGACGGTAATTTTGGGCAGTCGATGGATCGTGGGGCGATGCGGGTCGCGTATGGATTGGAAGCGGAGAAGACCACCTTACTTCTTTCGGCAGGGGCGTTGGGGGTGGGGCCGACGGAGTTGATCGTCGAGCAATTGAAGCGGTTGCGAGCGGACACGCAGACGGTGGTTATTTGTGGGAAGAGTGAGGAAGTGAAGGCGCGGGTCACGGCGGCGGTGGGGGAGGCGCGCGAGCGATTTTTGGTTTTGGGATATAGCGACCGGATGGAAGAGTTGATGGGGATGAGCGATTTATTTATTGGGAAGCCTGGAGGATTAACATCAAGCGAGGCAATGGCTTGCGGTTTGCCGATGGTGATATTTTCGCCGATTCCTGGTCAGGAGGAGAGGAATGCGGATCATCTTTTGGAGGAAGGTGCTGGGTTGCGGTGCAATGAGTTAACGACCATGCCATTTAAGATTGATCGATTGCTGGCGAATCCTCGGCGGTTGGTGGCGATGAGTGAGGCGGCGCGTGCTTTGGGGAAACCGGGGGCGAGTCGAGCGATTGTGGATTGTCTTCTTGATGAGGTTGCTGGGTGAAGTTTCATTGATTGTGGAGTGGGCAAGAGAAGGGAAAACAGATTGGCTATGAGAAATGAGACGATTCGTTCCTAGCTTAGTGGTGCTGATTTTTTTTACTGGGGGGTGTGTGACGTTGAAGCCGAAGTCGGCAGTGGATTTGAGGGTGGAGCCGATTGCTGGACCGGTGCGCAAGCATTCTTATTGGAGTGGGGTGGTGGGTAATGGGGAGCCTTCGATAGTGATCAATCTGACCGAGCAAAGGGCCCGCTTTTTCAGGGGGTCGGTGGAGGTTGGGCAGGCGTGTATTTCCAGTGGGAAGAAGGGGCATGAGACTCCGACGGGGAGTTTTAGAGTGATTGAAAAGGATCTGAAACATCAATCGAACCTCTACGGGGAATTTGTGGATGAGTCGGGGATTTTGGAAAGGAATGTGGATATGAGTAAGCAACGCGTGCCTGAAGGGGCGAGTTTTGAAGGGGCCCCGATGCGATTTTTTCTGCGATTTGATGGGGCGACGGGGATGCATGCGGGGCGATTGCCTGGCTATCGGGCGTCGCATGGGTGTGTGCGGATGGATTTAAAAATGGCGGAACATTTTTTCGAGAATGCGCCCGTGGGGACTCCCGTAACCGTCACCGACTAGGGTTGGGGGATTGGTTTGGAAGTGGTTGGTGGGGAGAGATTTAGGATTTTGCGGGTGGATGGCAGCCGCAGTCCGTTCCGCAGCCTTGGGGGCCGACGACGCGGACGATGAAATCGATATCTTGGAAGGCGATTTGGTCGCGAACTTGGGAGAGAAAGCTGACCGTCATGGAATCTGGTGGGGTGACGCAGTCTAATTGGAGGCGTAGGGGGAGACCGATGAGGGAGGGGTAAGCTTCGGCCATTTCGCCATCGAGGGCGAAGGCGAGATAGGCGTTGAATTTTTCTTGGAGTTGGAAGAGGCGAAGTTCTGAACCATCCCAGGGGCGAGGTTCGAGCATGATGAGGGCGACGGAATTTGTGGGGGTATCGTGGGCGACGATATCGATGACGTGAGGAAATTCGACCCCGCGTTGGGATGAGGATTGAGGAAGCGGATGCATGAGTTTTAGTTAAGGGGAGTTTCGGAGTGAGGCAACGATCAAAGAAGTGCTGAGGGTACCGGTGATGAGAAAGAGGGGGAGGAGGCTCCAGAGACTTTGTGGCCAGAGGAATTCGCCGAGATTGAAAGAGGCCCAAGCGGATTGGGTGGAATGGGTGGGCCAGAGGCCATAGCCGAGTTGGCCTTCGAAAGTGCTCACGGTGTTGACGGAGACGGGGCCTTGGAGAGTGGCGAGGAGGAGGGGATCGCGGTCGCCGCGATCGACGGCGGCGCGATAATCGTGGCGGAGTTGGTTGACTGTGAGGGTGAGTTGTTGGGGGTCACTGATGGATGAGGAGAGTTCTTTTTCATCGGCTTCGAGGCGGAGGGTGAGGAGTTGTTCGAGGAGGGGACCGACTTTACCGGTGAAGAAAAGTGGGGCGGCGTATTCGGTGACGATATTGCAATAAAAGTCGTCTTTGCGGTGGGCATCATCGACGCGGGCGTGGCCGCCGACGGCGAGGGAATTTTGGGCATCGGTGGCGGTGAGGAGGAATTGTTGGGAGAAAGAGATGAGGAAGAGGAGAGTGGAGAACTTGGGGAATCGGGTGAAGGAGACCACGAGGGGGAGAGCGAGAAAGGGGAGAGCGGGGATGAGGTAGCGTGGTCCTGCGGAGAAGCCGGCGTGGTAGCCGTTGAAGGAGGTATTGACGAGGAAGAACCAGGCGCAGATGGCGATACTGAGGAGGGTTTCGGCGGTGAGGATATTTTTGCGGAGCCAAGTGAGCCAACCGAAGAGGCCGAGGAGAAGGACAGGGGAAAGCCAGAAGACCCCGCGATAGGGGGAGAAAGCGAGGAGAGAGGCGACGTATTGGGATGGGAGAGAAAACATTCCGAGAGAGCCATTTGGGTCTTTGAAGAGGGGATTTTGGAAATCGTTATTGAGAGCGAAAGGGGATCCAAAATTGACGAAGTGAAACCAGGCGAGGAGGAGAGCTGGGGCGAGGCCACCGAGAGCGAACCAGAGGGTGCGGCGCCACTGCCAAGGGGACGGAGCGAAGAGGGAATAGAGGCCGAGGGCGATGACGGCACCGGCGGCGACATAATTGGTGACGACGGCGAGGGCGACGGTGAAGCCAGCGAGGAAGGGGTGGGAGGTTTTGGGGCGTAAGAAGTAGAAGCTGGCGATGAGGAGAGCGGCGGTGAGATTGTGATCGAAAAGGATCGTGCCGAAGGGGAAGAACGTGGTGGCGAAAGCGAGGGAGAAAGTGGCGAGGAGCGCGGGAAATTTTTGTCCATCGGTGAGGTCGACAGCGATTCGAAAAAAGAGAACGCAACCGGCGGCGGAGAAGATGCCGACGCTGAAAACGGTGGTGAGCCAGAGGTTTAGGTTGAGGATCCACCACTGATCGGGGTTGATGCCGAGGGCGTGTTCGATGTGGAAAATTGTCCAATAAGCGGGTAGGGCGAGGAAAGAGGTGCCTGGAGGTTTATTGGGGTGGAAGTGGCCAGTTTTCTGAACATAAGAGACATCGCCTGAGGCGGCAACGCCGTGGAGAGGTTCTTCGGCGGAGGATTGGGGTGAGAACAGGGGGTCGACGGGGATTTTGTTGAGGGAATCGACCCAGTAGAGGGCATGGGTTTCGTCGTTGATTTGGTAATTGGCGTGAGAGAGTGGGGCGCGTTGGAGTTGATCGGAGGAATCAACGCGGAGATAGACGAGGAAGTGATCGATGGCGAAGCGACCTTCTTCGGTGATGGCGCGAATTTCGGCGAAGCGAGCATTTTGGTTCCAGCCGCCGCCTTGGTGGAAATAGGCAAAGGAAAAGAAAATCGTGAGGAAGAGGAGGATCTCGAAGCGAGAGAGACGGAACATAAGCGGGGGGTAGTAAAAGCGATGAGGGTGGGGATGACCAAGATGAAATCGGCACTTCTATTGAGGGAATTTTTGGGTAGGAATAATGGGCAGGTGAGTGAACTGATTTAATTTGAACTGAGGATAAACAACTGATGAGCAATGAAACCACGATCAGCGTGCCGATGAGGCGCCGGAATTTTTTGAAGACTTTGGCGGTGACCGGACTGGGTTCGGCGTTGGGGCCGGTGATGAGTGAGGGGGCGCCACTGGGGGCGGCGGCGAAGATTAAGTTGGGGATGGATAATTTTGCGGTGCGGGCGATGGGGTGGAAAGCGGGGCAACTGATTGATTATGCGGCGTCGTTGAAGTTGGACGCGCTCTTGATTTCGGACCTTGATTCCTACCAGTCGATGGCGGATGCGGACTTGGTGGAGTTGCGGAAAAAAGCCAAGGATCTGGGGATTGATTTGTATGCTGGGGGGTGGAGTATTTGTCCGAGTTCGAAGAGTTTTAAGAAGCAATGGGGGACGGCGGAGGAGTTAGTGGCATTAGGGATTCGAGTGGCGGTGGGGCTGGGATCGCCCGTCTTCCGGGTGGTTTTGGGGAGTATGGAGGATCGATTTTCGGACGGGGGAATAAAGGCACGGATGGCAGATACGTTGAAAGTGTTGAAGGCGAGTGCGACGCGGGCGCGAGATGCTGGGGTGAAGATTGCGTTGGAGAATCATGCTGGGGATATGCATTCTTGGGAGTGTGCGGGATTAATTGAGGAGGCGGGGCGAGATTTTGTGGGGTGCAACATTGATTCGGGGAATGCGGCGTGGACATTGGAGGATCCGCTGGAAGTTTTGAATACGCTGGGGCCGCTGACGATTTGTTCTTCGTTGCGGGACGAGATGATTTGGGAGACGCCGAATGGGGTAGCGATCCAGTGGACGGCGTGTGGTGAGGGGTTGATTGATTGGAAAAGGTATATCGCGCGGTGGGCGGAACTTTGTCCGCAAGTGCCGATAATGGTGGAAACGATTTCGGGATTTTCCAAGGAATTTGCGGTTAAGAAGCCGGGATTTTGGGATAAGTATGATCTTCGGCCGGAGCGATTTGGGGCATTTGAGGTTTTGGCGAAGAGGGGGAAGGCGATTGCCCCGTTTCAGGCGGGGGAAGGGGTGGACAAGAAAGTGGCGGAGCAGAACTATCAGAAGGGGGAATTGGAGCGATCGATCCGCTATTTGCGAGAGCAGATGGGGATTGGGCTGAAGGGTTAGAGAGGATTAATTTTTTGAGGGATCATCTGGGGCGAGGGCCATGACTTTGAACCAGGGGCCGAAAGTGCTGACGATTTCTGACCAGAGGGTGGGAGATTGGATTGGCTGGATGATTGCTGGGGTTGGGGTGGAGATGAGCCAGGAGTCGGTGGTAAATTCTTGGGCGAGTTGACCGCTAGACCAGCCGGAGTAGCCGAGAAAGACGCGGAGAGTGATGGAGGGATCGGTGGAGGCGCGGAGGACTTCTTCGATATCGAGGCGGAAGTGGGCGATGATTTTGGATGATTGGGGGGATTGTTGGAAGGAGGCGAAGATGATTTCCTGAGTGGCGACGGGACCGCCGAAGAAAACGGGGAGATGGCTGAGGGGGGAGAGACGGAAATCGGCATCGAGGAGTTCGCCGAGGGTACAATGGGTTGGGCGGTTGAGGACGAAGGCAATGGAACCGTGTTCTTCGTCGTGGGCAGTAAGAAAGAGCACGGTTTTGGAAAAATTGGGATCGAGAAGGCTGGGGTGGGCGAGGAGGAGGGTGTTGGGGGTGATGATTGGGAAAGGGGTGGAGTGGCGCACGGGATAATTTTGGGGGATTAGGAAAAACGATCAAGCAAACAGTCGAAATCCCGTCTTTTCGCGTGTTTGATTGGGAAGGTTTGGTTATGGTGTGGGGAGACATGTCTGAAACATCTGCACGATTAGTGATTGCTGGGCGCGAATTTCGTTCGCGATTGTTGCTGGGCACGGGGAAATTTTCTTCGGGAGCGATGATGGGGGAGGCGTTGGAGGCGAGTGGTTGCGAGATTGTCACTGTGGCGTTGAGGCGAGCGGATTTGAGTGGGAAGAGCGATCCCTTTGCGAACATTCTCGAGTTTATTGATCCGAAAAAGTATTTAATTTTGCCGAACACGAGTGGGGCGATGACGGCTGAGGAGGCGATTCGGCTGGCGCATTTGGCGGAGTCGGCGGGTTTACCGAAGTGGGTGAAGTTAGAGATTCACCCTGATCCGCGGTATTTGTTGCCGGACCCGATTGAGACCTTGCGGGCGGCGGAACAGTTGGTGCGGGAAGGGTTTGTGGTTTTGCCGTATATGAATGCGGATCCTGTGTTGGCGAAGCGTCTGCAGGATGTGGGGGTGGCGACGGTGATGCCGTTGGGGTCGCCGATTGGGAGTCATCGGGGATTGGAGACGCGGGCGCAGTTGGCGATTATTATTGAGCAAGCGAGTGTGCCGGTGATTGTGGATGCGGGGATTGGGGCACCGAGTCAAGCGGCGGAGGCGTTGGAGATGGGGGCGTCGGCGGTTTTGGTGAATACGGCGGTGGCGATTGCGTCGGAGCCGTGGCGGATGGCGCGAGCATTTCGTCAGGCGGTGGAGGCGGGTCGGGAGGCGTTTGAGATTGGGCTAGGGGACCGGCTGGATGAGGCGAAGGCGAGCAGTCCCTTGGCGGTATTTCTGGCGGGGGGAGGAAGGTAAGCGGGGTGAAATTCGGAAAGAAAAGAAGGTGAAAAAAGCAAAGAATTGGAAGAGGATGAGAAGATATGGCGCTTCTTGAGGTAAAAAACTTACGCACATGGTTTCCGGTGACTGGGGGTTTGCTGCGTCGACACATTGACGATGTGAAAGCGGTGGATGACGTGAGTTTTTCGATTAAGGAAGGGACGACGGTGGGTTTGGTGGGGGAGAGTGGGAGTGGGAAGTCGACGATTGGGAAGACGATTTTGAAGTTGGTGGGGGCGACGAGTGGGGAGATATTATTTGAGGGGAAAGAGATTTTGTCGTTGAGTGAGAAGGAGTTCCGTCCGTTGCGGAGAGAGATTCAGATGATCTTTCAGGATCCATTTGGGTCATTGAATCCGCGGCACACGATTTTTCAGATTGTGGGTGAGGCGTTAGAGATTCATTTCCCGGCGATGAGTCGGAGTGATCGGAGGGAGCGGGTTTCGGAGTTGATGAAGCAGGTTGGGTTGAAGGTGGAGATGATGGAGAGATATCCGCATGAGTTTAGTGGTGGGCAGCGTCAGCGGATTGGGATTGCGCGTGCGCTGGCGGTGAAGCCGCGGTTTATTGTTTGTGACGAACCGGTGAGTGCATTGGATGTGAGTGTGCAGGCTCAGATTGTGAATTTGCTGGAAGATTTGCAGGAGGAGTTGGGGTTGACCTATCTCTTTATTGCCCATGATTTGGCGGTGGTGGAGCATATGAGTGATGAGGTTTTGGTGATGTATCGGGGGAAGATTGTGGAGAGTGCGAGTGCGGAGGCGATTTACGAATCACCGCAGCATGAGTATACGAAGCGTCTTTTGGCGGCGGTGCCGAAGTTTGGTTAGTGGTGGGGGAAGGGGATTGGAATGACGCCATTAATTCGCAAGTTGTTGGGGATGAATTGGGTAATCGTGGGATTGAGTTTTGGGTTATGTGTGCTTGGGGTGTTGGCGGTTTATAGTGCTTCGGCATTTCGGGATGAGACTTACTGGCATAAGCAAGCAATTTTTGTGGGATTGAGTATGGTGGTGTTTATTTGCACGAGTATGATTGACTATCGGTGGGTGAAGATTGTAGCCTTGCCGATGTATTTACTGAGTATTTTCTTAATTATTCTGACTTACACGAAATTTGGGGAGGAGCATGGTGGGGCGAAGTGTTGGTTGCCGATTAGGGGTGTGGGGACATTTCAGCCTTCGCAGATGGCGGTGATTGCGGGGATATTGACGGTGGGATTATTTCTCAGTCAATTTCGGAAGCTGCATCCGATGATGAAGTTGGTATTTACAGCGGCGATTGTGGGTGGGCCGATGTTATTGATTTTGAAGCAGCCGGATGTGGGGATGACCTTAGTTTGGGTGCCGGTGATTTTATCGATGCTGATGCTGAGCGGATTACCGAAGCGGTATTTGATTTCGCTTTTATTGATGGCGTCTTCGATTGTGCCAATTTTGATTTATTTCGTGCTGAAGCCGTATCAATACAAGCGAATTTTGGCATTTATTGATCCGGACATTGATCCGACGGGGGCGGCCTGGGCGATTAACCAGTCATTGATTGCGATTGGATCGGGGGGATTTTCTGGGAAAGGATTTATGACAGCGGGGACTCAGGTGGAACAAGGATTTATTCCTGAGACGACCGTGCATACCGACTATATTTTCACGGCGATTTCTGAGCAAACTGGGTTTGTGGGTGGGGTGATTTTGATTGGGCTGTTTGCGGTTTTAATTTTGGCGTGTTTGTTGACGGCGCATCAGGCAGCGGACGAGTTAGGATTGTTGATTACGGTGGGGTTTACGACGCAGATATTTTTCCACGTGTATCAGAACATTGGGATGACGATTTCGCTGATGCCGATTACGGGGTTGCCGTTGCCGCTGATTAGTTATGGGGGGACGTTTTTGCTGATGGTGATGTTTGGTCTTGGGCTAGTGAACAGCGTGTGGGTTCATCGGAAAGCGTTGCCAGCGAACCACTAAGGGGTGGAGTTGGGTGGGGGATGGAATGGGAGATGGATGGGTGGAGATCAGGCAGTGGGGGAGTCCTTTTCGAGGCTACTGGCGCTGGTGTCGTCGGAGGCTTTCATCCAGTCGATCGGGGAAGAATCGTTGAGGAAGTGCTCTTTACCGACTTCTTTGATGAGGTAATTGGGGACTTTTTTGAGGGGGGTGTAGCGTGGGTGATGGGAGTCTTTGTAGGGGTCATTGCTTTTGGCGTTGTAGCAACAAATCATTGACCAGCGAGGGTGATCGGAGTCGTTTTTGGCGGAAGCGTGGAGGAGATTGGAATGGAAGAAGAGGGCATCGCCTGGGAGCATGACGCAATCGACGAGAGGGAAGCGTTTTTTGGCTTCTTCGACGCGTTCGAGGTCGGCACCGGCTTGGTCGCCGGAGAGTGTGTGATCGATGCGTCCGATGTGATGGGAGCCTTTGAGGACTTGCATGCAGCCATTTTCGGTGGTGGCGGGATCGACGGCGATGGCGACGCTGCAAAGGTTTGGGGTGAGGACGCCATTTTGATACCAGTAGCCATAGTCTTGATGCCAGGCCCAAGCGCCACCGACTTTGGCGTCTTTCATGATCATTTTGGAGTGGTAGTGGTAGGCTTCGTCGCCGAGGAGGGTTTCGACGGGATCGACGAGTTTTTGGCATCTGGCGAACATGCCGTAGACGCCATCGCCTGGGTGATTCCAGAGGGAGAGGCGAATTTTTGCGCCGGAGCCGTCGTCTTTAGAGAAGGCGTTTTGATCGAGTGCGCGGTCTTGTTTGGCGGCTTGGCTGAGGAGGGTAATTTCTTCGAGGTCAAAGAGTTGGCGGATGATGATGAAGCCATCGGCGTGATATTTTGCGAGGTCGGAAGGGGTTAAGTTTTCGGCGAGCATAGAGTGATAAATGTAGGTGTGATGTGGGGGAAGTTCGAGTGATTTGGCTAGAAGATTTTGGGAATGGGGGTTTTGGGGAGTGGCCAGCGGATTTTTTGTGGGGGAGAGTTTGGGCTTGGGATTTGGGGTGAAATGGGGAGAGATTAAGGGATGGAGATTTTTTCGGTGATCCGATTATTGGCGGCGGGGTTGGGGTTGGGAC
>JBAWZW010000051.1:0-17737 GCA_037142835.1 Verrucomicrobiota bacterium | reverse complement strand
ATACCAAAATATGTTGCCATTTGCTCGGACGATGCTCGGAGGGCTATCCCTTACGGAGACGCTTGTCTGGGCTGACGTCCCCAATGACCATCGACGCCCTCACGAAACTGCCTGTGACATGGCATCAAAAATCGCTTCCGTCCCCCTCCCATAAGTCGTCATCCGACCACCGCTTCCCCACGGAACACTACACCAACTCCACTCCCCACCAGTCCCCATTTTCCGAAAGCAACCAGTGACTGGCGCACCAGAACAAATGAAGCATCTTAATCCCCCATTTTTTCCAAGAAGCCGACCGCTTGGTTTTCGGTAAAATGGACTCGCTTTCTTGCGGAGTTTTCTGGCTATCACTCAGCCAATCAATCACCCGGCAAGCTCGCTTGGGCCAAGCCAGCTCCTCGGCTCGGCTCCAAGAAAGCGCCGACTGCTCTCGATAAGCCACGGGATCACCGAGCAGGCCGAGCAGAGCGGCCCGGAGAGCCACGCCATCAGCGGGAGGCACATAAATCGCCGCAGGCCCGAGCAGACTGCGGATCGAAGGCAGGTCACTCGCGACCACCGGAAGGCCGTGCGAAAGGTAGTCAAGGGCCTTCGCAGGACAGGTGAGATTGGCATTATAAAAGGAGTCGTGCAAAGCCACCACCCCCACGCTCGCCTCCGTGGCAAGTGCCCGTTGGAGTTCGTCTGGCGGACGAAAGGCAGAAAACTCCAACCGATCGCCCAGTCCCTTGGCCTTGATTCGCGCCCCATACTTCGCCACCTGCTCATCCGTCCCACCCCAGAAAGAAGCCCGAAGATCTCCATTGGCGGGAGACACCGCTTCGATAAGCGTTTTCACCCCTTTTGCGGTGTGAAGGTGGCCGACATACACGGCGCGACGGGCCAGTCGGCGAGCTTCGATGTCCCCAGGTTGCAGAGGCTGTGCACCAAGCGGAAAAGTGGCGCAAGGCACGCCAGGAAAGCGTTCCCCGTATAGATCCGTCAGGGGCGCCACAATCCCCGCAAGACCCGCCAGGCGAGGAATACACATCCGCTCTAGCCAACTCTGGTGGCGATCTTGGATGCGAATGCGGTCCGTCCGCCAACTCAGATCAGCGTAAAAATTATGGGCCTCGAAGCAGGTGCGAATTTGCGGGCTCCGACTGAGGAGCGCGAGGTAGGGAAGAAAACTCGGTTCGCGGGCAATCGCCGCCACCGGACTGCCCTCGGCGAGCCGACGAATCAGACGATAAGCGTGCCAAAAAATCGGCAAGGTGGAGTTCGACCCAAAAAGACTTTTCCGAGCGATCCGATGGATTTGTAAATTGGGGTGCGGGTCGAGCCCGTAGTAGCTACGGAGATCATCGTCGGTTTCAGACGGCGGCCCCATTCCGACCACCAGATGCGTCTCATAGCCCGCGACGGCGTAGCCATAGGCGTTATGAACGCCGACGTTGACCACCGGTCCGGGATCCCGCCAGGATCGCTTGTGGACGAGAACGGTTTTCAGAGTCGGTGAAAAATAATCTCCAGCGAGAGCACGCAATACGTCGTCACGAGCACGGGATCTTTCTCCATCCAACGAGCGGTATCATTCGCCCAAGATCCATCGCCATTTTGAGCATTGATCATTTTCAGTGCGAGATCACTCGCCCAGTCGACTTTCTTGCCGTTGGGAAGCTCCAGCGTCTTGACATCCGCGGCCGCGAGCGCCTTGGTCATCAGGTGGTAATAATAGAAAAGACCCGCCCGTTTCATCCCCGGATTTTCTTCGAGACTATAGTTTTTCTGAAGCCAATCGAGCGCCGCCACCACCCGAGGATCATCCTTTTTCACATCGGCATAAATAAAACTCAGCAGCCCCGCGTAGCTCATACTCCCATAGCTTCGAAGAGCCACCCGACCATCCGCAAGGGTCTCCTCCCCCGCTTTGCTATCCCCAGGAAAATAGATAAAGCCACCCTTGTTCGCAGGATCACCGCTCACCCACTTTTCTTTATTGGTTGCAGGAAGATTTTGGCAACGGCTGATGAAATCAATCGCCGCCTGCCAGTTTAAGTCTTTGCTGTCCTTGGTTTCCGTTCCCTGACGCGATGCTTGATAAGCACGGAGCGCTTCCAGAGCGACGAGATGGTTGTCGAGGTCTGGGTGCTGGCGACTCGTGCCCGTAGGACCGTAGCTGATCCCGCCATCCAACGAGGGATCGGTCAACCCTTTGGCCTGTTGGCTAATGATGAAATCACGCGCGGCCTTGACGAGAGGCTGATCTTTAGGGTTCGGCGATTGGAGAAGCGCCAGCAGAGCGGTGGAGGTGTTGTAGTTGGAAAGCCCCTTGCTGTAGATCCCTCCATCAGGCTGCGCTTGGCTCCGAATAAAGGCGTAGCCTTTGAGCATAAACTCCGGCTGATTCTTCAGATACTTGCCACTGGGCTCACGCTGGAAAGCCACCAGCGGGAGGGCGGTGAGCGCAGGATGATTGGGATCCGCATCACTCCACGCCCCATCAGCTTTTTGTTGGGTCTTGAGAAAGGCGAGGCCTTTATCAATGGCAATTTGGATCTCGTTCCGCAAAGAAAGCTTTTTGCCGTCGCGGGGAATCAAATCGTCCACCGCGAAAAGCGAAGGAGCCAAACAGGCGAGAGCGACGAGCAGAAAGAGCGGAGTTTTCATGGTTTAGTTTTTGATTTGGGATCGGTCGTTGGGAGAAGTTTGAAGATAATCCGCACGGGGGTATTTACTTTGGGAGTGGCCTTTTCGTAAGCATTCCACATCTGGTCGTTATTATTATTCTTCCGCGGATTATTAATCAAGGCGGTCGGGGTGGTCACGAGGGCCACAAGGTTGCCGTCCACCTGAGCGAGGAATCGACCCTCAAAAACAATCGAACCGTTGTAGGTCCATGGGCCGTGTTCGATGGCTTTTTTTCCCGATTCATTGTAGAGCCAATCCTCCACTGGCACGGTCCGTTCGACATCCTTTTCTTTCCATTGCACCGTGATCAAAACGGGATCGCCAGTGATTTTTGGCGCGGTGCGAAAGTAACGTTCGTCGAGCTGTGTAGGCGGGGCTTCGGCAGTGATCGCACCCCCTTTGGCACCGAGCAGGAGCATCGCAAAGTGGATGTCGCTGGCATTGGCATCGGTAACGAGGAGACTTTCGTGGGCACTTCCGCGGGGATTCACGATCAGATATTCGAGCAAGCCTCTTTCCATGTTTAGCTTGCCCGGAAAGGAAATGGTCAGGGCTTTTTGATCCAATCGAACTTCGCCGACTTCAAAAATTCCTGGGGAGACTTCCCGAATGGTAGGCTTTGCGGGAACCACGGGAGGGGTGGGAGGCGCGTCCTCGCCGATGACCAGCGGAACGAGCGCAAAAATACTCAGAAGGGTGGCAAGAGTGGTTTTCAACGAAAATAGCATCGGGGCGAATGATCGGACGGGTAATGGTTGATGAAACAAATCGGAACCTCGGGAAGGGTGTGTACGATAATGAAGCGTGAAATTACTGGCGAATCAAGAGGGGATCAAGCCAGAGACCAAAACCAGAAGCCGGGGCAGGCGTCGGAGATTCCACCCGCAAAGAAATGTGCCGCGCCAGACCAATCCGCGCACGCAAAGGGGTGGGCGGATCGGCAGAGGTTAGTGGAGGACTTCGAGAAATAAACCGCCCATCCGCGTAAACGGCGAAGACCAATCGCTGAGTGGGAGGAAGATCTGCAGGGAGGGCGATGAGGGCGGTAAAGAGATTAAATCCTCCAGGCACCTCCCAAGTGGTCGCCACTCCGGCGGCGGATTCCAAACCCTTTTCATAAGTGGTTCCAGCGACCTCAAAAGCCGCCCCCGCAATCGTTTGGTTTATGGCGAAGCTTGGAGGGGCCTTGACGGTTGGTGGAGGCTCCACCCGGGGCGACGGAAGACTGGTCAGCGATTGACATCGCCCCAGACCCGCGCGGATTTCCAAGAGATCTTTGGCTTCGATTTTAAG
This sequence comes from Verrucomicrobiota bacterium, assembly GCA_037142835.1. Classification (GTDB taxonomy): domain Bacteria; phylum Verrucomicrobiota; class Verrucomicrobiia; order Chthoniobacterales; family Chthoniobacteraceae; genus Chthoniobacter. The sequence continues at coordinate 13,774 of JBAWZW010000051.1, read as the reverse complement.
GTTGTCGTAGAGCTGATTGCGCAAGGTGACCCCCGACTTATCAAATGTCAGGGCATCGGCAGCGAAAAGGGAACCGTCCTTCGTACGCACCTCGAAGATCGCCGTACTCGGGCGCAGGTCTCGGAGAACGAGCGCCAGCAAATCCTTGCTGTTGCCCGCAAGGGTCCGCGGGCCAAAAATCGGGTTCAAGAGTTTGGCAGTTTGCTCGTCCGCAGATTTAATCGTCCCCTCAAAGAAATCGCCCCCCGCAAGGAGTGCCCCGACCTTACCAAGAGGAGCGGTGGCAATGACGCTCGGAAGAAAAGGTTGATAGATCACCCAAGCGATTTCGCCACCAGAAAGGGAGATTTTTTGGCGATCAAACTTCACCACGGGATCGGTGAGCGCGGTAAATGGGCCGGTCAGCCGAGTGCCGTTGCGGAGAAGCACCCCACGGGCATAAACCTCCACGGGCAAGGCATCGACAAACTGCACTCTGCGGAATTCCGCGAGGTCGACTTTCAGCGGCGGACTCCCATTGGGAGTGATGATTAGTTGCCCCGTTTCCATGGAGACAACCCCCGTGACTTTCGCGCCATCGAAATTCTGAACGCTCCCCGCTGGCATCTCGATGACGAGCGCAACCAAAAACAAAAATCCCAAAAAGAACCGAGCGAACATCTTCACTTCAAATACGTTACCTTTGATAAAGCGGAATATAGTGATAAGGCATGGCGAGGATCGTGGCATGAACAGCCGTGCAATAAACCGCTCCGACCTCTCCTTCCCAATAAGATTGATCCCCGTTTTTTTTCACGGTTTTAACGAGCTTATCGTGCATCGCCGCATACCAGCGTTTCCACGTCTCGCCCCCGATCATGTATTGGGCAGGCGCCGCGTAATTTGACCCATAAGTCCACCACTGCCCACCTTCGTTGACCTTCGTAAAAAGATATTGGGACCCGCCAGCGACCAACGGATCATCGTATAGCCCACAGACTTGGAGCGAATAGATCGCCGCGGCCGTCCGTGCATAGCCCGCATCCTTGTTACCCGCTTGATAAGCAAATCCTCCACCGCCACCCACCGAGCACCGCTTCACATATTCGATCGCTTCATCGATCGTCCGCTGAGGAACATCAATCCCCGCATTTTTAGCAGCCCGGAGCGCCACAACCTGCATGACGGTCACAGAAATATCCGCGTCATCAGGGCGGGGCCGATAGCGCCAACCCCCACTGTTCGGGAGCTTGGCGCATTGCGTGGTGACGATCAACTGGACGGCTCGTTGCAACTTCGTCCGAATGGCGGCCGACTTCGTTTGCCCATAAATCTCCGCGAGCGCCAGAGTGGCGATCCCGTGATTATACATATACTTTCCCCCATCGACTCCGCGAAACGTCCCATCAGGGAGCAGCGAATCGAGGAGAAACTTCATCCCTTCGTTGACTTGCTTCGCATAGTCGCCCTCCTCGGGAAGATTGCCACTGGCCAGAAAACAGATGAGCACATAGCCAGTCATCGCGATGGGATGCTCCCCCTTTTTGCCTTGGGTGGTCCAAGAACCGTTGCCCGCTTGCTGATCGGCAAGATAACGCAAAGCCCCTTGAATCACCGCCTCGGTGGGGGCATCGACGACCACGGAGTCCGCTGCCAATGGCGGGGCATCTTCCGCACGCACAGAAAAAACTGTCGCCACGATCACCGCCAAAGCAACGAGGAAAATGGGTGGGAAAGTCATGGGTGGGGGCTGGATTAAAGTCGCTTGATTAATCGGACGTCGGCTGCGGAAGCGAGGCGAGAAAATTCCCGAGAATCGTCAATCCCACCGCCTGGCTTTTTTCAGGATGAAACTGCACTCCCGCAACCTTGCCCCGAGCAGCGCTCGCCGCAAAAGTCTCTCCATAGGTGGTTTGCGAGGTGGTCACTGTCGGATCTGCAGGATCAGGAAAAAAGGAATGCACGAAATAAACATGGGGCGACTCGGGAAGCCCGCGCCAGAGGGGCTGAGAGCGATCGCCAATCGCCAACTGGTTCCAACCGATCTGCGGGACCTTCAAACCAGGGGAAGCGAAACGCTTCACTCCGCCCCCAAAGAATCCGAAACCCCCGACTCCAGGAGACTCTTCGCTGGATTCAAAGAGCATTTGATATCCCACGCAGATTCCCAAAAAAGGACGATCGGCGGCCAACCATTCAGCGAGCGGATCCCAAAGACCGCGCGACTGCAGACCGTGAACGCAATCGCCAAATGCCCCCACCCCCGGGAGCACGATCGCGGTCGCCTTAGCGAGGCGCGCGGGATCGCTAACCAGTTCGAGATCAGCACCTTGTCGCTGGAGGGCGTTGGTCACGCTCCGAATGTTTCCGCTCCCGTAATCGATGAGCGCAATCATCTCGTAGCGGGCACGACCAAAAAGGCGAGGAGCGGCGAGTTCACAAGTTGGGGCGATCTAGTGGGAAAGCGTGCCCTTAGTACTGGGAACGCCACTGACTCGGGGATCGATTTGGCAGGCTTGATCGACCGCTTTAGCAAGGCCCTTAAAGATCGCCTCCGCCATGTGATGAGCGTCCCGACCGTAAAGAATTTCCGCGTGGAGGTTGATGCCAGCGTGAATCGAAAAAGCCCGGAGAAATTCCTCGATGAGCGTAAAAGAAAAAGCCGTGCCGATGGTCGCCACACCCGTAGGCGCCCGGTAATCAAGAAAGGGTCGACCACTGAAATCGACAACCACCCGAGCGAGGGTTTCGTCCATCGGCAGATACGCGTGGCCATAGCGACGAATCCCGCGTTTATCGCCGAGCGCTTTGGCAAAAGCCTGACCGAGAGCGATCCCCGTATCTTCGACCGTGTGGTGCAGATCCACCTCGATATCGCCATCAGCTTGGACGCTCAGGTCGCAGAGGCTATGGCGGGCAAAAAGGGTGAGCATATGGTCGAAGAAAGGAATCTTCGTGTTGATCGAACTCGCCCCTTGGCCATCGATTGAGAGATCAAGAACGATCTTCGTCTCGGTGGTTTGACGATCAATTTTCGCGTGGCGCATCATACTGAGATTTAGTCTTCCGATTGGTGATTCGACGGTTTGAGGTAACTGTAAACGGTAAATCCGCCAAAGAGGAGGGCAAGAAACACCACGATGGAAAGTGCTCCACCAAGAGTCATGAAGAAAGGCTTTTCCGTCGCGGGTGGGGACGCGGAGCTGGGCGCGGCCGTTTCATCGCGATCTGCAGAAGTTTTGGCAGCGACCACGGGAGCGGGAGTCGCGGGGAGCGGGGTGGCCGCTTTGACCTTCGGGGTAGCGGGAGCAGGCGTGGCGGCCACGGCGGAGGGTGGTTTGATGGCGGCGACTTGGGCGGCCAGACGCAGGGCGAACTCGTTGGCTGGCCAAAGCTTAGACGCTTCTTTGATGGTCAAAGTAGCCGCGGGAATGTTCCCACTCGTCAGTTCATTGCGGGCTTTTTCGGAGAGTTGAATGGAAGTCCGCATCTCTGCGACTGGCAAAGATTGCAGCCGTTTGGTTTCCGAGGCCGTCTTTTCGAGAAAAGCATTGATCGACTTTTCGTTAGTTTGTTGGAGGGGCGGCCAAAGACCAGCGGAAATCGCGGTCGCTAAGCGGGATTCCGCTCGGCTTTGCTCCGCTTGATAGGCGGCCATCATCTCCTCTCGGTCGGTTTTTCCAGCGGCCGCGAATCCCTTCTCTCGTTCGATCTTCGCGCTGGCGAGGTGCTCTTTTGCCCGCAGGGCCGCCGCCCGAGCCGTGGAAAGAATCTGCTCCGCGAGCGGAATGGCGTCGGGCATCACCCGAGCCCCAGGATAATTCTTTTCCAGTTGCGCAAAAAGATTCAGTGCCCCGCTGGCATCCCCACGAGCCCCCGCCTGCTTCATCGCATCAAAGATCTGACTGCCACCGATTTGCACGCGCAAAAGGCCCGCCTCCTCGCGAGTCAACCAGCGCCCCTCAAACTTGACTTCCCCAGCCGCCACCCGAGTTCTTTCCGTTTGAAAAATCACCAGCGTGGCACGGACATTGGCGGCGTGAGGACTATCGGGGTACTTGGCGAGAAATCCTTGGAGCGCCTCGATCACCGGCGCGTATTGACCAGCCAGAAAGGAACTCCGACCCGGCTGTAGATCCATCAGCGATCGATAAACCATCTCATCTTCCGCCGTTCGGTCGAACTTCGCGATCTCGCTCTTGAGGATAACACGCTCGTCGGTGATGCTCGGAGAAACGCGGATTTGGATGGTGAGATCAGTGGCGGTTTCGTTGGTGATCAGGCCGTCGAGCCTCTGCCCTCCTTTAATCACCACGGTATCGGCGAATGTCGAAAAGGCGAGTCCACTCAGATAGGCAACGACCAGCGAGATGGAAAAAGTTCTAGTCATGATTCGCTTGAGATGAAAGCAGACAACCGCGGAGAGGCGAACGAATTCTGACCCTTTTTAGAAAATCGCCCGGCAAGCAAACGAAAGCGTTCAGGCGTCGAAGACGTGGCAATGCGCCAAAGGCGCAAAATCTTTGGATTGGATGTTCGAACCATCTAGATATGTTCTCACCCTGATGCTTCCTTGGTTTCAAGATCAATTTCCTCTTTATCTAGCCCCGATGGCAGGAGTGACCGATTCGATATTTCGACAATTGGCGAAGGAGCAAGGCGCTGACGTCATGGTCACAGAGTTTGTCAGCGCAGAAGGGATTTTTCGGCGAAATGATCGCACCTTGGAATACTTGGAGTTTGCGGAAGCCGAACGCCCGGTCGGGGTGCAGCTTTTCGGATCGAACCCCGAGCACCTCGGCGAGGCCGCCCGGATGGTGATTGATTGGAAGCAACCCGACTTTATCGATCTGAACTTCGGCTGTCCCGTAAACAAGGTCGTCTCGAAAAACGGCGGCTCCGCGCTACTTCGAGACTGCCCTCTTTTAGAAAAGATCGCCCGAGCAGTTGTCCGCGCCTGTGATCCCGTTCCCGTAACCGCAAAAATTCGCATCGGGTGGAGCGAATCGACAATTAACGCCCCGACCACTGCCCGAATTTTAGAAGACGCCGGGGTGGCGGCGGTGGCGGTCCACGGGCGAACCAAGGAGCAAGGATACAGCGGGGCGGCCAACTGGGATATCATCGGACAAACGGCGGCCGCCGTGAAAATTCCCGTGATCGGAAACGGCGACCTAGCGAGCGCCACCGATGTCGCGGCCCGGCGAAATAGCGGGGTCAGCGGGGTGATGCTCGGCCGCGCGGCCATGAGTGCCCCATGGATATTTTCCGAGATTAAGCACTTCCTCGCTACAGGAGAACTCCTTCCCAGCCCGCCACTTGCGAGTCAATGGATGCAGATTCGCCGACACTGCGAACTCCATGTTCAACGGCGGGGAGATGAGGCGGCGGCCATGCATTCGATGCGCGCACGTCTGATGGCATACTCCCGGGGGATGCCTGAGGCCAAAGGATTGCGCGGCAAATTTCAACACGTTGGGACCCTTGCGGAAGTCGAAGAGATCGCCCACGAAAGTATCACCCGCGCCGCCCAAACGGAGCCAGTTACCTAGAAGATGAACGAAGCAATCAAATACAAATTGGGAAACGAAAAACTCTGCAAAATCACCGAGCGGGCGGGGGCAAAGTTAACCGCCCTTTTAACCAGGCAAGGGAGACCAGAGGGCGCCTTGAGAGTGGCGGTCATTGGCGGCGGTTGCAGTGGGTTGCAATACAAGATGGATTTAGTCAATGGCCCCGCCCACCGCGATATCCTCGTGGAGTCAGCGGGAGTCCGAGTGGTCATCGATCCCAAGAGCGCCCTGTTTGTCAGCGGATCAGAACTCGACTTCAGCGATGACCTCCAAAAGGGAGGATTTAAAGTCACCAATCCCAACGCCGTCGCCCACTGTTCTTGCGGGGAAAGTTTCTCCGCTTAACGGGGAGATTCCTGCTCACTCTCCGGGCGGAGGAAAGTCAGCGAATTGCCAATGGCCTTGCCCTCGTAAACGGCTTTTTCCACGGGCACCTCATAAAGGCGATTCTCGATAGCCACCCGAACCTCCAGAAGATACTCGCCATCCGTCTCCTGGGTTCCTTGGATTTTTTTTCCCGAAAAACGAATTTGTCGTTCGCGGACAGGCGTGAACTTTTTCCCGACAATCACCCCAGTGCGTTCGTTTCCCCGGACGAGGACCGGCCGAGCGATCTGCCAGATTCCATAAGCCAAAAATGCCAAGATGATCAAGCCAATCGCCGTAGCCCAGAGGGCGTCGCGCTTGGTCTGGTCGGGAAGAACGAGGCGGGGCGGCAAAGGGTTCAATTCGCGTGCGGCGGTGCAGGAGGGTGAGCGCGATGAACGGCAAATGTTTCTTCCGTGGCCATACTGGTGATCGGGAAAATTTTCCGCTGCCAGATGTATCGGCGGAGGAGCACCTTAATCGTGGCGGTCAGTGGGACGGCAACAATGGCTCCCAGAAGACCCCCAATGAGCAGTCCCCAAATGAAGACCGAGGCCATCACGGTCATCGGGTGTAGTCCGACGGATTCACCAACGATTTTTGGAGAAATGAAGAGGCCATCGACTTGCACAACCACGATGAAAACTGCGGTGACGACCAAGGGGAAAAGCCACCACGGATCCCCAGGAATCCAAGTGCCCACCCCACCTTGAACGATCGCGATGATCACCGCAGGAATCCAACAAACAATCGCCCCAACATAAGGGACGAGGCCGAGGAGACAGAGCATCAACCCAACCAGCAAACCAAAATCTAATCCCACCGCCACGAGAATCGAGGCCGTAATCGTGCCATTGATCAGGCTAACGAGCAACTGACCGCGAAAGAAAGCGATCAGGTAGCCGTTGATTTCGTTGAAAGCTGCCACCACTTCGTCTTTAAAATCCGAAGCGCGGAGGGGCAGATAATCACCCCAAGATTGGGCGATATTCCGCGATTCAATGAGAAAGTAGTAAAGGTAAATGGGCACGATAATCATCGACAACAGAAACCCAAAGACCCCAAGAAATCCGCCGACGCTGTCCGTAATCACCCCCCAAGTTTTTTTAAGCACAATCGGCAAAGTGGTGCGCAACCAGTCGCCAGTCAAAAAGCTCTGCAAATCGATTGAGGGCGTTTTTTTAGCGGCCACAGCGAGCGTTGCGGAAGAACCCGTTGCGGGGACGCTGGCGCCCAGGTCAGGCGGCTCGCCAGAAGAAAGGGGCGGGGCGGAGGAGGAGTCGGAAGGCCCCGACGCTGGAGCCGAGCTAGGCTCAGGAATGGCGAGCGGATTAGTCACCTTTTCAGGAAACTGCGGGATGATCCCATGAATGCCAAATCGCTCTTCGATTTCCAAACCCCACTCATTAAATTGCCCGACTTTGATCACTAAGGCATCGCGATAAGCTGGGACTTTATGGATCAGCCTGCCCGTTTGGCTCCAAATCGCAGGAATAATCCAGAGCATTACCCCTGCTAAAACGACCGTCACGATGGCAAAAACCGCCAAAACAGCTCGGTGTCGGCTCGTGCCCCAAGCGGCGATTCTCGCGACCACGGGCTCCAGAAGATATGCGGCGACCGCAGCGATGGCAAAGGGGATGAGGATCGGCTGGAGAAAGCTGATCACCGTTGATAGGAGCCAGATCAGCCCCACCGCGATCGCCCCAATGGTCACCACCGAAAAAGTCGCCAGAGCACCCCACATGGTTTTCCGTTGCCAGAGGGTAGGGTAATCACCCAAGCCACGGGAAGCCAAAGGAGTTACTGGCCCGAAGAGCGTGGCCGAAACGGACACCACCCCTGCTGGCTTGGGGGTCGGCTGGCGATTCGGAGGAGGAGGATTTTCCACGGGGCGTTTAAAGCTACGGTTGGTTTTGCTCGCGGGGATCAACCCCAAATCCAAAGATTCAGAGCGACTCCGATAGGCACGCTCACACCATCACTCCATGTGAGCAATGATATTATCCCCAAATTCCGAACATTTAATCTCGGTGGCGCCTTCCATTTGCCGAGCAAAATCATAGGTCACCCGACGACTAGCGATCGCCCCGTTCAGACCCTTGAGAATCAGGTCGGCGGCACCATTCCAACCCAGATAACGGAACATCATTTCGCCACTGAGGACGACGCTTCCCGGGTTGACTTGATCTTTTCCAGCGTACTTGGGCGCCGTCCCGTGCGTGGCTTCAAAGATAGCATGACCGGTGAGGTAGTTAATGTTGCCTCCCGGAGCGATCCCGATTCCCCCGACTTGGGCCGCCAGGGCGTCGGAGAGGTAGTCGCCGTTTAAATTAAGGGTAGCGATCACATCAAAATCAGTGGGACGAGTCAGGACTTGCTGAAGGGTGATGTCCGCGATGGCGTCTTTAACGACAATCCCACAAGGAAGTTGGCACCAAGGACCGCCATCGATTTCCACTGCCCCAAATTCCGTCTTAGCGAGCTCGTAAGCCCAATCACGAAACGCCCCCTCCGTGTATTTCATGATGTTCCCCTTGTGGACAATCGTCAGGCTCTTTTTCCCTTGATCAATCGCATACTGAAGAGCCGCCCGAACAAGGCGCTGCGTCCCCGTCTTTGAGACGGGCTTAATTCCCACCCCCACAAGTTCCGGCGACTCCTCACCGAAACGGATTTTTTTGAAATCCTTCGGAAATTGGGTGCGCAAAAATTCCAAAGTCGCCAGCGCCGCTGGGCCACCAGCCTCGAAGTCGATTCCCGCATAAATATCTTCGGTATTCTCGCGAAAGATCACCATATCAACCGCTTCCGGCCGCTTGACCGGACTGGGAACGCCACTGAAATACTGGACGGGGCGCAGGCAGACATAAAGATCAAGCATCTGCCGAAGAGCAACATTCAACGAGCGGATCCCTCCACCGATCGGGGTGGTCAGGGGACCCTTAATCCCCACCAGAAATTCCCGAAACGCCTCCACGGTGTCGTCAGGTAACCAGTTGTCAAATTTTGTCTTGGCAGTCTCTCCCGCAAACACTTCCATCCAAGCAATCTTTTGCGTTCCGCCAGACGCCTTCGCAACCGCGGCATCAAGCACCCGAACACTCGATGCCCAAATGTCTGGGCCTGTTCCATCGCCACGAATGAAAGGAATAATCGGGTGGTTGGGAACTTGAAGGATCCCGTTGGCAATGGTGATTTTTTCTCCGGTCGGAACGGTGCAGGTAGTGTAGGACATGGTTGGTTTGATGATAAAATGCAGGAGGCAAGGCAAGACGCCCGAACGAATTCCTCATTCAGGCCAGGCAATTTTTCCCTGAACAGACTAATCTCCCTTTTTCTTTTTCTTTTTCTGCTCCTCTTTGAGTTTTTTCTGAAGTTCCGCCGCCCGTTGAGCTTCGCGAAGCTGGCGACGGTGACGCTCCTCAGGGGTTTCTACATAGCGTCCCGAAGACGATCGCGGATAGTAGCCACGGGGATAATTATTGTATTGGCCGTAGGATCGATTGTCATAATACCCGCGCGGCCGGTCATCATAGTAGCGAGTCTGGGGACTTCTATAGTAGTACCCAGACGGCACATTCCCATAATAACCTCGTGGTGGCGGAGCGACCACCACAGGCCGCCCAGCGTACCCACCCCCATAACCGCCCCCATAATACGCAACAGGCGGTCGCTGGTAAGCGACCACGGTTTCTTCGTAAACACATCCGCTCAGGGACGCAAACGCCAGAGCGGTGAGGGCAAGAAGGGTGACCTTAAATGGGTTCATAAATCTTAGAAAAGCTCAGAAGCAATAGACGGTTTCTCCAGCTTATTCAAGACCCCATCACCAGAAAATTGCCCGACCTGCACTCCAGACAAATCCCTCCGTTTCCAAGCTTGCGCAGTGAAGTGAGTCCGTTAATGTTTCGTCCATCTTGAAGATCCTCTGCCCTCGCGTTGGGGTCTCGGTCACGGAAAAATTAGCTAGAAATCTTAACCACGCATGTCGAATACGATTCTCGTCGGAGCCCAATGGGGCGATGAAGGCAAAGGAAAAATCATTGATTTTCTCACCGAAGATGCGGACATCGTTGTCCGCTCGCAGGGCGGAAATAACGCTGGCCACACGGTGATTGTCGGAGACAAAAAGTATATTCTTCACCTCATCCCTTCAGGAATTTTACGGCCAAAAAAAGTCTGTGTGATTGGCAACGGGGTCGTCTTGGATCCGATAGCCGTCATGAAGGAAATCGACGGGTTACGGGCAGAAAAAGTCAAGGTAACCAAAGAGAATTTAATGATCAGTGACTGCGCCCACCTTGTTTTGCCCTACCATCGGGGACTCGATGAACAACGGGAATTAAAGAAGGGGAAAGGGAAGATCGGCACGACGAAAAGAGGAATCGGGCCTGCCTACGGCGATAAGATCGCCCGAGTGGGACTGCGGATGGCCGACCTCATGCAACCAGAGCTTTTCACCAAAAAACTCGGGCCTCGGATTCGCGAGAATAACGCCATCCTCAAAGCCTACGGTGCCGCCCCCTTAAATTTAAAAGCAGTCTTAGAAGCGTATTTGGAAGCAGGCAAGGCCCTCGCTCCCTTTGTCCGCAATACGGTGGTTTACCTCCACGACGCTCTCAAGGCGAAACGAGAAATTCTCTTCGAGGGCGCCCAAGGAACGTTCCTCGATATCGACCACGGAACCTACCCCTATGTCACCTCCTCAAACACCACTGCAGGAGGAGCTTGCACAGGCTCAGGCGTTCCACCCCAACGCATGGATCGGGTGCTCGGAGTGATGAAAGCCTACACCACCCGAGTAGGCGAAGGCCCCTTTCCAACCGAAAATGCCAGCCTCTCCAATATGCTCCACGGAATGGGTCGGGAGTTTGGATCCACCACTGGCCGGGCTCGACGCTGTGGCTGGTTCGACGCCGTGGCGGTGCGCTATGCGGGGATGGTCAATGGCATGGACGAAATTGCCGTCACCAACCTCGACGGGCTCGACGGACTACCATCAATCAAACTATGCACGCATTATAAGCTGGGAAAGAAGACTTTAGAAGTACCACCCTCCGACTTTTTACAGTTGGAAAAATGCGTCCCCGTCTATGAGGAATGGCAAGGGTGGGAACGGCCAACCCACGAGGCCAAGACCTTCGCCGACCTCCCCAAAGAAGCCCAAGCTTACTTGCACCGCATCGCCGAACTCTCGGGAGCCAAGCTGAAAATTGCCAGCGTCGGCCCCAATCGTGATCAAACGATCGTCGTTTAAAAACCTCGTGACTTCCTCGAGCCCCACATCCCATCCCATCCGCCAACCAGAAGTAGAAACCTCCAATTGCTGGCCGTTCTGCCCGTGAGCGTTCCAAGGCACATTGCCATCATCATGGACGGGAATGGCCGCTGGGCGAAGGAACGCGGCCTCCCTCGAATCGCTGGCCATCAACAAGGAGCAGAATCCGTTCGCGCAGTCACCGAGGCCTGCGTGGAACTAGGCGTCGAGTTTCTCACCGTCTATGCTTTTTCCACGGAAAACTGGAAACGTCCCGCCACCGAAGTCGCCGCCCTCTGGGTTTTACTCGAACACTTCATCGAACAAGAACGCCCCACCTTAATCAAAAATCGCGTCCGCTTCCAAGTCATCGGCCGGATCGACGCCCTCCCCACAACCTGCCAGCAAGCCATCGCCACCACCGTCGCCCTCACCGCCGAAAATACCGCCACGACCTTAATCCTCGCTTTGAATTACAGCGGGCGCACGGAAATTCTCGATGCCTTTAAAGAACTCGCCGAGGAACTCCGCGCAGGGCGTCTCAAGATCGAGGAAATCGATACCGAAAAAATCGGCGCCCACTTATACACTAGGACTCATCCCGATCCCGATCTCCTCATCAGGACCTCGGGAGAAATGCGCCTCTCCAACTTTCTCCTCTGGCAACTAAGCTACACAGAAATCCATGTGACCGAAACGCTCTGGCCTGACTTCGGTCGCGCAGATCTCCAAAAAGCGATTGCCGACTACCATCAACGCCAACGTCGCTTCGGCGGTCTGTAACCTCTTATGGCACAAGTACAAAACATTCTGGTCGTCGACCCCGAAACTGACTTTCTAGAATGGGTAGAGCATCACTTAGGCTCAGAGACAACCAAGGTGATCACCGCCACCAAAAGTGACGAAGGCTTCAACGCTTTCTGCCGAGTAATGCCCGATGTCCTCCTCATCGAAACCCATCTCTCCCCGTTCAGTGGACTCGACTTATTAATCAAAGTCCGCCAACGCGATCCCAACGCTGTGGTGGTCTTAATGAGCGGCTTTGGCACCACCCAATCGGTGATCGAATCCATGAAACTCGGGGCCTTCGATTTCATCAGAAAAGAGACCCTCCCCTTCACCCTCAAGGTGGTCATCGATGCCGCTCTCAAAGCCCAGGCCGAACTAAAATCTGCCACCGCATTTAAGCCCCAGCTCAGTCTCGAAGAACACCGCGACTCCATCGTCGGGAAGTCCGCTTGCATGCAACAGGTCTTCAAAATGGTCGGCCGGGTCGCCCACAGCGACGCCCCCGTAATGATCACCGGGGAAAGCGGGACGGGCAAAGAGTTGGTCGCCCGCGCGGTCCATCATTACAGCGCCCGCAACACCAAAGCATTTGTCGCCGTCAACTGCGCCGCCATCCCCGAACCACTTTTAGAAAGCGAACTTTTCGGCCACGAAAAAGGCGCGTTTACCGGCGCCGTCGGACTCCGCGTCGGTCGCTTCGAACAAAGCCAAGGCGGCACGCTCTTCCTCGACGAAATCGGCGATATGCCCTTGGCGCTGCAAGGAAAAATCCTCCGCGTTTTACAGGATGGCGAGTTCTCTCGGGTCGGGGGAAATACCACCCTCAAAGGAGATGTCCGCATCGTCGCCGCCACCAACAAAAACCTCGAAGAAGAAATCCTCAAAAAAACCTTCCGCGAAGATCTCTTCTATCGGCTCAATGTCGTCCGCATTCAACTGCCCCCACTCCGCCAACGCACCGAGGATATTCGCTTGCTCGCCGAATACTTTCTCCAAAAAGTCACCACCCAAAAACTCCTGCCCCCCATGCAGTTAAGCGAAGAAGCCGTTCGCGTCTTGGAATCCCACTCTTGGCCAGGCAATGTCCGCGAATTGGAAAATACCATCCAACGCGCCTGCGTCCTCGCCACCTCAGCACTCCTCACCCCTCGCGATATTCCTCTCACCTCCAACGAAATCTCCCCACCACCAGACGCCTCCTCCTCCACCGCTCCCCACCCCCAAACCACCGACTCGGCGATCCAATTTCTCCTCAAAGCCGCCCAAGCCAATCCCGATATCCAACTCCTCCCCTGGCTAGAACGCGAGTTCACGCTCTATGCCATGACCGCCACCAAGGGCAATCAACTCCAAGCCGCCAAACTCCTCGGCATCACTCGCGCCACCTTACGAAAACGCATCGAGCGCTTTCAAATTACCAAAGCTTTAACCATTCGATAAACCCCGCCCCGCACCCATGACCGAAGATCCAGCAATCCCGCCTCGGTCATGGTCTTGGAATGGCCAAAAATTCTCCCCCTGTCTCTCCATCCCCCTCAGCGACCGAGGTTTCCGTTACGGAATGGCCGTCTTTGAAAGCTTCCGCGTCGCCAATGGGGCGGGAGAATTTCTCCAAGATCATCTCGATCGCTTAATCGAGGCCTGCACCCAACGCCAATTCACCGTGGATCTCTCTGCCCTCCAATCAGTTCCCCAGCTCCTCGCCAAGATGACCGGCACCAGCTTCACCCGCATTTATATCACCGCAGGTGACGGCTCCCCCACCGATCCCGCTCCGCATCCGCGGATCTTCGTCTTCAGCGAAAAT
>JBAWZW010000050.1:0-17874 GCA_037142835.1 Verrucomicrobiota bacterium | reverse complement strand
GGAAGCATCAATCTGTCTCGCCGATGAGCATTATCGCCAATCCCCAACGACCAGTCGTCGAGGCTCTCGTCCGCTCGACTCTCGCTCGCCACCTAGGCCAAGCCACCCTCCCCCCTCCTGCCCCAACTCTCGTGGTCAATAGCTCCGCACGCCACATGCACATTTCCCCCGAAAATCTCGCCACCCTTTTCGGACCAAACGCCAAACTCACTGTCCATAAGTGGCTCCACCAAGAAGGCCAGTTCGCCGCCGAACAAACCGTCACTCTCATCGGTCCTCGACGTCGAGTCATTCCCAATCTCCGCATCCTCGGCCCCTGCCGAAACCTCACCCAAATCGAACTCGCCCTCACCGACGCCATCCAACTCGGTGTCGATCTCCCTGTCCGCATGTCCGGTGATATCCAAGGAACCCCAGGTGGCTACGTCATGGGCCCCGCAGGCATGCTAGAAATGCGCGAAGGTCTCATCCGCGCCGCTCGCCATATTCATATGTCCCCTAGCGACGCGAAGTTTTACGCCGTCAAACACCTCGACCGCATCACCCTCAAAGTCACTTCGCCCGCCTGCAACACCCGCTTCGACGATCTTATCGTCCGCGTCGATCCCAGCTTCCGCCTCGAGGTTCACATGGACACCGACGAAGCCAACGCCTGCGATCTCGAGCGGGCCACCAAGGTGGAAATTTTCCCAACCTAATCCCCCAATATTCCCTCTCCTTTCAACCCAACAAACCAAAACCAAAAATAAATGAGCGAAGCAATCGGACTAATCGAAACCCGCGGCTATGTCGGCCTGGTGGAAGCCAGTGATGCCATGGTCAAAGCCGCTAATGTACAACTCGTCAAATCCATCGGCATCGGTGGAGCCCTCATCACGACAATCGTTCGCGGTGATGTCGGTAGCGTCAAAGCCGCCGTCGAAGCAGGAAAAGAAGCCGCCAAGCGCGTCGGCAATCTCGTCGCCTCTCACGTGATCGCTCGCCCAACGCCCGAACTCTTGAAGTTCTTCACCTCCTAAACCAAACCTCAACTCTTAACTCTACCTAATACTATGGCCGGACAAGCTATCGGAATGATCGAAACCAAGGGCCTCGTCGCCCAATTTGAAGCGACGGACGCCATGACCAAAGCCGCCAATGTCGAATTGATCGGCTGGGAAAAAGTCGGCTCAGGATACGTCACCGTCTTCGTCAAGGGTGACGTCGCCGCCGTCAAAGCCGCCGTCGAGGCAGGCGCCACCGCCGCCAGCGCCATCGGCGAAGTCGTCGCCGTCCATGTCATCCCTAGACCACACGACGACCTCCATATTCTCGGCAAATTTCTCGGTGGCAAACCCACGACCGCGAAGTAGCCCAGCCGCTCTTCTTTGAGCTTTTTCCGCTGTTCCCTTAAGGAAATTCACCAGCGGAAATCGCTCGAGTAGATGCACTTCGATTGATTTGCTCGTCTAAATATTCGTTATGCTCAATAACATCCTCGTCGCCAACATCGGGAGCACTTCATTCAAGTTCCGCTTGATCGAAATGCCCACCGAACGGGTGCTCGCCAAGGGTGGGGTAGAACGAATCGGTAGCCCCGAATCAACCTACAAGTTTCAAATCGACAATGCCCCAGCGGAATCTGGAACGGTCTCACTCCCCGACCACGGGGCGGCCATTGCTCTCGTCGAGAAATTCCTCGGCGGCTTTGATCAACTCGCCGCCGTTGGATTTAAACCCGTGATGGCACGCGGAATCTCTGGAACCCAACTCCTTGACGAAAAGGTGCTTCTGGCCATGGAGGAAATCAATACCCTCTTGCCCGCCCACAACCCCCCCTACATCGCCGCCGTCCGAAGCTTCGCCAAAAGTCACCCCGATTTGCCCTGCATCGGAACCTTCGAAACCGCTTTCTACGACGATCTCCCAGTAGAAAATACCCGCTTTCCCATTCCTCGGGAGTGGGAGACCAAATACGGCATCAGGCGCTACGGATTTCACGGAGCCAGTCATCGCTTCGTCTCCCAACGCTGCGCTGAACTCCGAGGAACAGATCAACTCCGCATCATTTCCTGCCACCTCGGAGGAAGCTCCTCCATCGCCGCTGTCCGCAACGGCCGAGCCATCAATTCCAGCTGGGGGATGACTCCCCAAAGCGGTCTCCCCCAAAATAATCGCGTCGGCGACTTCGATGTCTTTGCCTTGATTTATCTGGCCCGCGACCTCGGCCTCGGAATCGATGCCGTCGAAAAAGCCCTCATTTCCCACTCCGGTCTCAAAGGACTTTCTAGCCTAGAAAATGGCGATATTCGTGATCTTTGGACCGCCGCAGAATCTGGGCACGACGACGCCAAAATCGCTCTCAAAGTTTTCGTGGCCTCCATCCGTAAGTATCTCGGCCAGTTTCTCGTCGAACTCAACGGAGCGGATGTCCTGATTTTTACCGCCGGGATTGGCGAAAATGATTGGGAAATTCGCGAGCGGGTCTGCGCCGAGTTGGACTTCTGTGGGCTCCAACTCGATCTCGAAAAAAATCGCCTAACTCGCGCCACCGAAACCGTCATCTCCACCCCCCAATCCACAATCGAAGTCAGGGTCATCCCGACCAACGAAGAAATCATCATCGCCCGCAACGCTTGGGCTAAACTCTCAACCCTCAACTAACCAAACAACCCAACTATTATGGCACAACAAGCAATTGGAATGATCGAAACCCGCGGACTCGTCGCCCTCGTGGAAGCAACCGACGCCATGCTGAAATCAGCAAATGTCGAACTCGTCGGCCCCATCACTCAAGTCGGAAACGCCATGGTCACGGTCTGCGTGACTGGCGATGTCGCCGCCGTCAAGGCCGCCACTGAAGCAGGCAAAACTGCCGCCCAATCCCTCGGAGAAATCGTCTCCGTGAGCGTGATCGCTCGCCCACACACCGACCTCGTCGCTGTCTTGCCAAAAGCCAAGTAAGCCGCCCAGCTCCTTACCATGATCCTCGCCCGCGTCGAAGGCAGCGTCGTTGCCACCAAAAAAAATACCAAACTGACTGGACACAAGTTGCTCCTCGTCAGGCCTTTGGTGATCGACTCTCCAACGGCGCTGTCCTGGAAACCTGGCACGAGTACGCTTGTAGCAGTCGATAGCCTCGGGGCGGGCGAAGGCGAGATCGTCCTGATTGTTCAAGGAAGCTCCGCCCGCCTCGCCGCCGAAGACAAGGCATCCCCAGTCGACGCCGTAGTCGTCGGCATCGTCGATACCGTCGATATCGCAAAAAAAATTCTCTATAAAGCCGAGTAACCCGAATAAAAAATGGCAACGATTGACGAAACACTCGTCTCCAAAGTGGTGAGGGAAGTCCTCGCCCGTTTGCAGACAGAAACCAAAACCGCCCCAACCGCCCCAGTCGAACAGAGTCGCTTTGGCGTCTACGACGACATGGGCGCCGCTTGCGAAGCCGCTCACCGATCCTTCGAAAAACTTCGCGATCTAGGAGTGTCCGCCCGCCGCAAAGCCATTCAAGTCATCCGCAAAATGTGCGTCGAGAAAGCCGAAGAGTGGGGCTCCATCGAATTCGCAGAAACGAAAATCGGTCGGCTCGATCACAAAATCGAAAAACTGAAAATCTGTGGTGACCTCGTCCCCGGAGTAGAGTTTCTCGAACGCATGGCCTTCAGCGGTGACTTCGGTTTGACGATTATTGACTTCGCTCCTTGGGGCGTCATCGGTGCCGTCACCCCATCCACCCACAGCGTCCCCACTTTAACCGGGAACGCGATCAACATGATCGCCGCTGGTAATTCCGTGGTCTATAATACCCACCCCGCCGCCGCCAAATGCGCTGCCATTGCCATTCGCGCTTATAACGAAGCGATCTTCGCCGCCATCGGAATTTCCGATCTCCTCACCACGGTCGTCAAACCCACTCTCGAGACCTTCGACCAGATGTGCAAACATCCCAACGTCCGACTTCTCTGCGTCACCGGTGGCCCAGCAGTGGTCGCTGCCGCCATGAAAACAGGAAAACGCGCGGTCTGCGCCGGTCCAGGAAATCCCCCCGTGGTCGTCGATGAGACTGCCGACCTTGATCTCGCCGCCAAGTCGATCATTCAAGGCGCCAGCTACGACAACAATCTACTCTGCATTGGAGAGAAGGAAGTCTTTGTCGTCGAAGCTGTTGCCGACAAACTAATCGCCGCATTAAATCGCGCAGGCGCCGTCCAACTGAACGCCCAACAAATCGAGGCCCTCGCCGAAAAAGCGTTCGTCTTTCCTCAAGGCAAAGGGGCTGGTTGCCCTCACCCAGTCGTCAATCGCGACCTCGTCGGACGCGATGCTGCGATTCTCGCCAAGTCGATCGGGCTCGATGTCCCTCCAACCACCCAACTCCTTTTCGGCGAGACGAAGGAAGACCATCTTTTCGTGGATGAAGAACAAATGATGCCCTTCATTCCCGTGGTCCGTGTCCCCAATGTCGATGCAGGAATCGCCGCGGCCATTCGCGCCGAACACGGCTACAAACACACCGCGATTATGCATTCCCAAAACATTCGCAACCTCACCAAAATGGCGCAAGTCGTTGACACCACGCTTTTTATTAAGAATGGTCCCTGCATGACGGGCCTCGGACTCGGTGGCGAAGGCTTTCTCAGCTTTAGTGTCGCCACCCCCACGGGTGAAGGCGTGACCACGCCCATGACTTTCACCCGTTCGCGCCGCTGCGTGATGGTGGAAAACCTCAACCTCTTCTAGAATGCGCCTCGCCACCATTCGTGGACATGTCACCGCAACGGTCAAACACCCCAGCTTATGCGGATGGCGGTTGCTCATCGCCGTCCCCGAGAGCCCAGACTTGGCACCTCAAATTGTCATTGATCCCCTCGGCGCTGGCCTCGGCCAAAAAGTCTTAATCTCCAGCGATGGGAGCGAAGCCCGCCAGATCGTCGGTGACGAACGAAGTCCCGCCCGCTGGTCGGTCCTCGGGATCGTCGATCCAGAAGGAGCAATCACCAGATGAGAATGGGCACCGTCATCGGCCGAGTCACCCTCTCCGTTCGTTCACCAAAGTATCTCGGCGAGAGACTTTTAATTACTCTCCCATGGAAGACCAATAGCTTTGAAGGCGATGAGAAGTATGACCCCGCCATCGTGGTCTATGATCAACTCGGTGCCGGTGTTGGTCAGCTCATCGCCATCAGCGAAGGCCGCGAGGCCGCCTGCCCGTTCGTCCAACCAACCCCAGTCGATGCCTACTGCGCCGCGCTCGTCGACGAGTTTTTTTACCAAAAATAACCTATGAAATTGATCACCCAAAAAGAAGCCACCGATTTTCTCAGAACCGGAGCAAAAGAGTTTCGCCAAAATTCTGAAATCCGTTTGACCCCAGGGGCGAAAGACATTTTTACAGAAGCAGGCGTGAAGGTGGTCTTTGATTCCGCCACCCCACCCAGTGAATCAACCCTAAGCGCCGTTCCCGCCGCCAATGCCACCGCTGGTAATTATAGCGCGGAAGATCTTCGCCTCTTCTCCAGCGCCGAAGCGCAGGCCATCAAGGAGCAGATTTGTGACATCGGTCGGCGTATTTGGATGCGCGAATATTGCGACGGCAACGGAGGAAATATCTCCGCACGCATCGCCCCAGACCGCTTCATTTGCACCCCCACGGGCGTCAGCAAAGGCTTCATGACCCCAGAGATGCTTTGCCTGGTCGATGGCAAAGGCACCCAATGCGGCGGCACTTGGAAACGCTCCAGCGAAATCACCACCCACCTCGCCATCTACCACTCCACCCCAGAGGCCGTCAGCGTCTGTCACGCTCACCCTTGCCACGCAGGCGCCTTTGCGATCAAAGGAATGCAACCGCCACCCCGGCTAATTCCAGAGCTCGAGGTTTTTGTCGGCACCGTCGCTTATACTCCTTATAAAACACCGGGGAGCCCAGAAATCGCCGCCGAAATTTTCCCTCTCGCGCCCAAGCATCAATCGATCTTGATGGGCAATCACGGCGTGATTTGCTGGGGAAAATCAGTCGAAGACGCCTACTTCAAAATGGAGATCACCGACGCCTATTGCCGTACGGTCATCCTCGCACAAGCCATCCCCGGCTCGGCATCGATCCCTTGCGATAAACTCCCCGAACTCTTGAAGATCAAACAAAGTCTCGGACTCCCCGATGACCGCTACGACCTCAAACCTGCGGGCCTCTGCGAAGTCGATCCTTGGCAACAAATGTGCGGGTCCCACGGCTGCTCTTCACCAGTCACCCCAAGCAATCCCATGACCAATCAACCCGCCTCCAGCGATGCGGAGATCGAAGCCCTCGTCCAAAAACTTACCAACGAAATCGTCGCCAATCTCACCAAAAAGTAAGCGCGGCGACGCACCCCAAAGGTCAGTGGTTTCACCTCGTTGACAACCCAAAAATCACGGCGCCCTCCTCAAGTAATCACCAGCTCCGCTTTTCAAAAGATTCCCATTCCACCTTGGTCCAATTCTGGGGCTCAGTCACTTAGGGAACAAATCGTTTCGTACTAATAATCCGAAATTTGTAGAACTCATCCACTGTCGCCGTAGTCGAACTCTTCGCGAAATCTGGCATTGATGCCCCCATATCGATATAACGCTCAATCAAAGTCGCCCCCCGAAACTCACTGACGATTTGATCCCCGCCCTCCTTCCAGACTTCATCATCGCCCGGCGTTGTCGCCACCCGCTTTTTCAATCCCTGGACTCTCATGTGCACGGTGTAGCTGTTCGACTTCGTCGTCAGCTTGGCATAAATGCAGGCGTAAGGGTTCTCTCGCGTATTATCGCCAGTCACGAGGCTCTTCGGCCAAATCGTCCCGTCTTTATATTCCGATAAACTTTCGCCAAGCCGGACAAGGTGCATCTCACAGATCTGCGTCGCCGTTCGGAAAATCCCTTTGCTTTTAAAATAGTCGTCGAATTGCTGGAGGGTTTGAATCGGATCGATCGCCTTCCTCATATTCTGAGCATCCGTCCCATTCCCCTTCGACGCGTCATCCCAGTGCTGCCGAACATAGGCATCCTGACAGGCCAACGGGTAGGGATCATTGGGCAACCACGGATGATCCGAAGTTTCGTGATCCCACAGCTTATAGGATCGGGACATCGAATTCACGATCGCCAACGGTTCCTCGCCCTTTAAAACCGCATGAAGGGCCGTCGCCCTCCGAATGTAACTGAAGGGGGCAATCTGATAATTCATGTTAATTTTTCCCGCCGTCGAAAACGGCTCACTGATCGCGTAAGGCTCCACGACCGACATCCAGAAAAGATCCATAATCAGGTGGTCAGGAGGCACGGTAAAAGGCGGGCCGGAAACTGGCACCCCGTTCCCAGGATGGTTGAGTTGAGGGCGAAAGAGGAGCGTCTGCCAAGGCTGATTGCGCCTCACCCCAGTAGGAAGCGAACCCAACATTCCTGCAGACTTCATAAAGCGATTCGGCGAAAATTGGACATCCCGAGGCTCACTGAAATTCCAAGCAAAGTATCCGTAACTGCCACTCTGCGTAGTACATCCCTCATCAGGCTTATTGATGAAAGCCCCATCGTAAAGATGCGCCACCCCATTATCAAAGTCGTTCCATTTGTTGAACTCCTTGCCCGCCCCAGGATTGATCTCTGGCAGTCGCGACCAGTGATAATCCGCAGGCGTCAGCTGATCTCCTGTCTTGGATCGGCTATAGGTGTAGCCGGGCACAGGTGGTTCATTGGCAAAGCCATAGAAGGCATGCGTCCCCACGGGATCCGTGAAAATATGATAAAAATGCTCCAACGGATCTGCCCAGCCTGCCACCTTCACAAACTCCACATCTTTTAAAGGCTCCGACTTCGCCGCCACCAGTCGCATGTCTCCGTGCTTCGGAACAATCGTTCGCACCACGTCTTCCTTCCGAAAAATTCCCCCTTTTTTAAATCCACTTTCCGCCCCATTGCCAAATTGCCGATTGGTATCGCCATATTCTGGCCCCGGTTGTTGCGGAGCTTGCCCGGTCGCGGAATAACGAGAAGAAAACTGCCGCCAATAATTAGCATCCGTAGCATCGGCACCACGGTAGCCAGTGGTCCCCTCATTGACTAAATCAGGAATCGGAAAGGTCCCGCCAGGAAAGTTAAAATCAAAGGTCTGCGTGAGAATTTTTCCGGGCTCAGAAAAGACTTTTACTTGAATCGCTCCCGCAGTGAATTCCATGGTTTTCTTACCCCCTGCCACGCTCACCGCCACGGGAGTGCTGCTGACCAATGGATAGTTTCCCCCACCGAAAGTCATGATCGGACCCCGTAACCCTCCCGATGGCCCCCAATTTCGTCCATGCCAAGTGCTTGAAAATGAACCACCAGAAGCCAGGTTGACGCTGTTTGCTGGAAATCCTAAATTCTTGCCGTCGAGTTTGATCAAGTTCTTAAAAGTAACCTCATAAGAAATCTGCTCGATCAAAGGGTAATATCCGTGACTAACCGTGAATGGTTCAAAAAGAAAGGAAGCCGCCACCACTCGCTCGGTGGCGTTCGCCGAGTTGCAGATAAAGTGGAACCCCACTTGCGAAACTGAATGGATCCGCCCGAATCCTCGGGTCTCCCCACTCGTCGTCGGAATTTTAATCGGCGTAATCTGCCCACGATTGCTAAAGCGCGAACCCACCTGCGGATCCTGCAAATTAACCGAACGAATATAATCGAAAATTTCCGTAAGAATCTCCTCGCGATCAATCCCCCACTTCGAAGCGCTCGAGAATTTTCCCCCAAATCCCGGAATATCTTGATCCGTCAATCGTTGTAAATAAGCGTAGAGAATCTGATTGCGAGGGGAGCCGTTGGCATCAAGCAAATTCCAGTCAGCAACGTCGCTACTCGCGTCTGACCGCTGAAAATAATAGTTTTGCCCGTTGCCACCAACTGACCCCGTGAGCGTAGAACAAAAGGCGGAGAGATCATCATAGGCACTCCGAAATTGCCGCGAGGGGTTGCTGTGCACAGGCCACAGAGAAACGCGCGGCTGGCCAAAAAGATTCACCTCAGGCGCACGACTGCTCGTCGTCAGAAAAAAACGGCTCCGCTTCAACGCCGCGGGATCAACCAGAGCATTGAGGGTGCGATCTGGTTTAAAAAGAAACTCGTCGACCGAACCAAAAAGACGATCGGAATCCAGGGTGACCTTGCCAATTGCCCAAACCGGCTTCGTCCCAGCCTCGCTCCCGCCCCAAGCCACCCGAGGCATTGCCTCATAAATACTCTGCTTCTGCGACGTCGTCAGCACGGTGTTCGGGAAAAATACCGGGCTAAGCGCCACCGAATAAGGATGCCCAGGAAAACGCTGAAACTCACTGTGCGCAGGCTGATTCTTGCCGTAATCCAAATCCAACTTGCTAATACACCGGGGCGTGTCCCATGGAGTCGGCTCAGAAGCGGTGTTGAGATTGATCTTGCAGGTTTCATCGTCGGCCCAAAACGCCACCCGCCCCACGATCGGGTTCGCCGCACTCGGTTTCTTATCCGCGGAAGCGCCCACCCAAGTAGCCAACTGCTTCGCCGTATCATAGTCCGTCGGAGCTGTCCAAGTGCCGTCTCTGAGAACATAAATCCACTTCACGGGCATCGGGAGTCGGGCGGTGTTGTCGGTGCTATTATTCGCCACCACCACCCCAGCCAAATCCCCAGCTCCAATCTTCTTTGTATAACTAAATCCCTCCACCGGAGAATTCGACCCCACCCCTGCCGCTTTCGGATCGATAATCGGAAAAACGGGGTAAGTCACACTGGCATTGCTGGTGTCAGAAACCAAAACAGGCGCATTCAGGTCGGTATAAATCCCCGGCTTCGTGTTCCAGCCAGCGTCTAAATCCGTTTCAGGGGTGAAGCTGGCAATTTGGCTCTTCCCCAAAATCATGTTCTCCGACGAGTAGAGTTTAAAGTAATTCACCGGTTCCCCTGCACTGTCATACGTGCGGATCATTCCGGGCTGCGATGCCCATGCCACCGTTCGCCCTTTGGACGTAGCGTCACGAATCTGCCCAATCACCGCTTGGGTCGCAGAGTCAGCCAATTGCCGAGCGTTAACCCCCGACGCATAGCCTTTCGCTGAACTCAATTCGGTGGTGACCGTGGAATAAAACGCCACCACTAACACGGAAATCAGCACCAAAAAAGCCAGCACCAGAACGAGGGCAACTCCGCCTTCGGAAGGCTTTTTGAACGGTTGATTTTTTAAAAAGTCGCAGGTGTTTATTTCCATGGTTAGTTGCTCTGCTCGCGGCTCCACTTCGCTCCCTTAATGCTCACATTCGTGCTAAAAACTCGGTAAGTCAGGGCAGGCTTTGTCGCCTGCATGGTGGTCTGGAGCGTCTGCAAATCTTTGGCGTATCCAGATTTAGACGGATCTGCAGTATCGCCCACCGAGGTAAAAAGAGTGGAGAGCCCGAGGGCAGGCATCGAAACATTAGCTTTCTGCAAACGACTAAACGATGCCTCATCGACCGCGATCATCGTCACCTGAATCACCGGGGGGAGTTGGTGCCTCGGATTAAGATTCTTATCAGCTAAAGTCGCCATATTTGTCCCTGTCGAATCGTACAAATAGGAGGGCGCGATCGCTCCATCGGCGTATTTGCCCGCCGCCTGATCATAAGGGGTCAATTTAGGCAAGACCACCAGCGCCACCACATTTTCCGCAAGCACCCGGGTGGGGCGCGGATTTTGATTAAACGGCTTAGTATACCAGTCGCGGCCCACATAATCGGCGTTCCCCCCTGCATCGATAGCGTTTTGGTAAACACTAAATAATTCCGACGCCTCCATCAACTCCATCAGACGAAACCGATAACGATAAGGCGCAAGGGCCTTAGTCACAAAGGACGGCCGAAGCAGGGAGTCGTCCCCAAACTGAATGAAAAAGCCCCAGGTATTCAGAAGATTTTCCATCCGCGCATAGTTGCTCCGGTCCGCAACGTAACCGAGCGGAGCCTGAAAAAAGACGGCGTGGGTGGGGCAGGTGCTTGAGGGCAACCCGAGGACCGAAGCCGGTCCGCTGATGAACCGCAAGTCAGACTGACGCCCGTAGCGACTCGGAACAAAGGTGGCCGCGTTCTGGGGCGTACGAGCAACCCCACTCGCATCAAAGTAGTCCCAATAAGTATTCAAAGTGGCTTGACTTAGCCGCCTCGTGATCGCCTCAAACCCCGTTCTCGCCCCTCGAAATTCCTCCGCCTTCGCCGTGCTATTTATCCAAGTCTTTCGGGTAACCTCAGTAATCGAAGTCAAGATCAGGAGCAGCAACCCGATGATCGCCGTCGCCACTAAAACTTCCACGAGAGTGAATCCCCCCGCTCGCCTACACGCTAAAGATGGATTCTTCATTTATTTCGGGCAGCCAATGCTGGGAGTGTCAAAATATTCAGTGCCCGGGTATTTTCAGGCTGCTGCTGATACGCTCCCGTCCACAAATTTCTCATCGGCTTGTCCAAGCTGTTTGAGGGATCTAACGACAGCGCCAATTCTTGATTTCTAGGGTTGTTTGCTACCTGCACGGTAATCATCACCAGATGCACATTCTCCACCCCAACCAATCCGCCATTCTGTGGCAAAACCGTGGCCGGCGCAATCCGCGTGTTCACATGATAAATAGCCTCAGATTTCTTCGCGGCCAGCAACTCGTTCCCCTGATCGTCAAAATACCGCTCGGCTTTCCTTCCCGTCTGATTCGCCCCCGCAATCGCTTTCCCTCCCGCATCTTTTATCAACTCACTAAAATCCGTCTGCTGAGCGTCATTAATCACTCGCTGCGCAATCTGCGAACCCACCGAAGTCTCCATTGCCTGCCGAGAAATCGACATCCCTGCGGGGATGAGCGCAAAAATCGCCACAAAAGCAAAAGCGACCACCCCAATCGCCAAAACGACTTCCACCAAACTAAATCCTCCAGTCCGGGCGTCGGTCGCTTGCCTGAAAAAATTCCCGTTTCGATCCTCCAAATCACTAAAAATTAATTTATTATTCATTGAATTAGTGCAATTCCACTCATGGCGCGAATCGCTTCGTACTAATCACCCTAAACCGATAATAATCGTCCATCGAAATATCCGCATTCTTTGCAAAATCTTTTAACCCGCTGTCTCCGGGATCAATATAACGCTCCACAATCGAAGCCCCACGATATTCGCTGGCGATAAAGTCTTGCCCCTCCGACCACACCGCAGGATCGCTATTCGTCCGCTTCCTCAAGACCTGGACCCGCAGATGAACGGTGAAGGTATTCGACTTGGTCGTGGCTCGCTCATAAATATGCCCGTACGGAAACTCCCGAGCGTTGTCCCCAGTGAAAGCATAGTCCTTCCACCAGCCCGCTCTCACTCCCGCGAGTGTCGTCCCCTTCGGCACCAAATACATATCGCAAATCTCCGAAGCCGACCGAAACATTCCCTTCTCCCCAATAAACGGCAACGAAGAAAGCGTGTTAAAACGCTCCTCAAACCCCAGAAGCGTCTCATCGCGATCAATTTCCCTCCGAAAAATCGTCCCACCTGCGCCGTCCTTGTAGTTGGTCACAGAATTCGGAATGGCCATCACCCGCGTCGACTTCAACAAGCCCCGCACCGCCGTCGATCGCGTGATATAGGTAAACGGCGCAATCTGATAATTCAAATTCACCTTGCCCGCCGTAGAAAACGGCTCGCTAATCACATACGGATCCACGACCGGCATCGTGAAAAAGTCGAGGAAGAGATGGTCGCGCAGTCCCTGTAAACCAGGATGCGCTCGGCCACCAGCGGGATTTGGACAAAAAAGCAGCGTCCGCCATGGCTCGCCCGCAGGCAACGATCCGAACATCACCGGCGAGGAAACTTGCCGATTCGGGGTGACAATTTCCGTCCGCGTATTGTCCCCGGGCCCATAATAATCGTCAGGCTTGTTGATGTAACAACCGTCTTGGTGATAGGTCGGCCCATTATCATAATCTCCCAGCACCCCACTGATCATTTTCGCCCCCCGCAATCCCCGCGCCGCAATCGGATTCCCCGGGCTGGTCGCAGGACTGCCATTCGTCCCATCAACCAGATCCGCGTGAAACTTCGCGCCCGCTGGCCCCCCGCCATTCCCATTGCGAAGACTATGAATAATCCGCTCCGTCGCGTCTTGGTAGCCGGCTCCGTCTGCCCCCCCAGAATAGCCCGCAAAATAGTCCGCCGTCACCGTTTTCAACGATGCCACATAGCGCAAATCTCCCCGAGCCGGACCCAGCGGATCGATCTGCATACTCCGCACGGTGTCATTATTGGTATCAATCAAACCCCCAAAAATCCGCGCATTAAAATCCTTGTTGCCACCAGAACTTTTCGGCGTAGGCCATGTCGTGGAAGCCGCCGGAAACTTAATCTGCAATGTCTGCACCTTGGTCGCCTCAGTCGCGGCTTCCGCATAACCAGAATGCACCTCCACGGTAATCTCCCCACCTCCAAAGGTAAACTTGCCCGACGCAGGATCGATATCAATCTCATCGCTCACAAAAGGATAGTCGGTCTCCTCATTCCAAGTCGTAAAACCACTCGCCGGAATCCGCTTGTTCAAATCGTTTCCAGGCCCATTCCAGAGCCGAAATGATGCGTATGTTCCAGTGTAAGCGGTGTTGTGCTCGCCTCCACTGCCATAACCACAGCGCGAAGTCACCAGGTTGACGAGGTTGTCGCGAAATAATCCACTCTTGCCATTGATTTTCAAATTCTTGCCGTTCTTAAAAACATAACGCACCAGCGGACTCCAAGTCCAAGACCCCGCCGTCGGACTGTACGGCAACAACATCAACAAAACTCGCATTTTTGTTCCCTCATCGTTGGTCGCATAAAAAATCAGCGTCGCCTCCGTCACCACGGGAAACCGCCCAAATCCCTTCGTCCCCACCCCCACCCCACTCGGCGTGTTCGCGGGCGGAATCAGTGGAACAATCTGCGTCTCGCCACTCGCCGCGTCCGATAAACCACGCGCAGGCGCGTACTCGTAGCGAGGCGGCAGTGCCGTATCCACCGCGTATCCATTCGTCCCCGCTCGCACCAAATCGATCATCTCCGTCAAAATTTGATCCCTCTTTGCCGCCGGATAAATATCCGTGATCTTCGCCCCCCAACCCGGAATGCTTGTCGAAGTCAAACTTTGTAAATATTGATAAAGCTCCCGATTCCGCTCCATCCCCGCCCCCGTCCAATCCAAAGCGGTATCTTGACTGCTCGGCGGCTGAAAACCATGGCTGGGGAGCTGCATAAAGGGAATATCTGGATGACTCGTGCGAACGTTCGTCGGATCACGCAAATAGAAACTATACCGCTGAAAGTAGAACTTAAACCTCTCCACCGAATTAATCGTCGAACAAAAAGCCAAAAGCTCATCCTTAGCGTTGCGAGGTCGATCCGGCTCCCCCCGCTTATTCAGATTCCCAGCGTTCGGATCTTTTTCTTGCTGAAGCTGCCATAAAGAAATCCGCGGCCGCCCAAAGACATTGACCTCTGGTGCCCGATTGTATGCCGTTAAAAAAAACTTCGCCTTCTCTAAAATCCCTCGGGTAATCAATGGCGACGACTCACGATTCGCCGCCTGACTGGGCGATTGCGGATCGACTCCTTCGGGTGGAGCAAAAATCAACTCGTCCACCGAGGAATACAAACGATTGTAATCGGGATCAATGTGCACACCATTCGAGCTGGTGTTGACTGTTCCCCCTCTCGTCCCCCCCGCCCGAATCCGCGGCACCAAATCATAATAGGGCTTGTAGTAGGTATCAAAATCCGCGGAACTCAAACTCCCATCCTCCGCCGAGGGAATCTTCATTTCAGGAATCAACCCTCCAAAAACAGGGCTCAGGCAAACCGTCGCAGGGTGACCAGGGTAACGCTGAAATTCCCCCTTCACCGGTACCCGATCATTCAACTGATCCTCCGCAAAAGGCGAGTTCCCATTGCTACTCCGTGCCCACGCCCGATCCGAAAATGTCCCCTCCGAAGCCGTATTAATATTCAATTTACAGGTCTCGTCGTCCGCCCAAAAGGCCACCCGACCCACAATCGGATTCTCCTTGGATGGCCGTAAATATTCCGGTGCCGACGCCCAAGTCGCCGCCTGCGTCCCCGTCGGATCAGGCGCAGTGATCGTCCCGTCCCGCAAAACATACAGCCACCGCACCGGCATCGGTGCGGGGTTGCCGGTCTTCGATGCATTCCCCGAAAACGTCGGGTTATATGCCTCGTTCGGCACCCACTTCGCTGTCGCAAATCCCTTCGCCCCTTGGATCGAAAATCCTTCAATCCCATTCTGCGAACTTGGATCATACTGCCCGCTTGGATCGAGAATCGGATAGTTCGCCGTATAATTTTTGCCATCAACGATCACTTTCCCGTTCGTCTCCGGCACGAGCACCGGACTGTTTAAATCAGAAAAAAGCGCCGGAGCCGCTGGCCAACTCTCCGGAACTTCCGCATCCAATTGCTTCGCCGGAAGAAAGTCGCTTCCCGGCGGCTCCACCATATTCAACGCCGAATACAGCTTAAAAGATCGCCCGGGCTTGCCGTCATCGGCATAAGTATGAATCAGTCCCGGTTGCGACGCCCAAGTCAGCCGACGACTCGACTTATCCCCAGGAATCGTGTAACTCTTGGTCCCATCGCTAATCTGCCCGATCACCAGATTGACGGTCGTCTCCGCCAGTTGCTTGGCCGTCACCCCCCGAACATAGGTCTTTGAACTCGTCAACTCCGTCTGAACACTCGAATAAAAAGCCAAGACGAGTACAGAGAGCAGCACCAACATCGCCAGGACCAGCACTAAAGCGACTCCCCGATGAGCCGCGCGTTTCTTGGCATTAAATAAAAATCTCTTCATCCCGTTTTAGTTGATCTGATCCCGACTCCACTTCGCCGCCCGAATCGGAATGTTCGTCGTAAAAATTCGGTAGTTCACCCGCTTACTAATTAAGGTGTTTTCCAAAGATATGTCCGCCGTACCCGTCGGCTGTACCACCAAATCAGCCGTGTATTTTGTCGTGTCCACAAACTTCGCTCCCACTTTGAAAAAATCACCCGAACTCGCACCCAACCTCAGTCGCATCGCCGACGCTTCATCAATCGCCACCATCGTCACCTGCAAAAGCGGCGGCAACTGATTCTTAGGGTTGGTTCGCCCATCGCTCCGCGTCTGCCCAGCATTCATTGTCAGCGCCGAATCATAAAGATAACGCGGCGAAAGCGGAGAAAAATCTGTCTCCATACTCCCCGCCCGCAACTCCAATTCATCCCGCTTCGAGAGCCTCGGCGTGATAATCAAAGCAATGACATTCTCCGCGATCGGTCGACTCAGCGAAGCGGAAGTATTCACGGGAATCCGATACCACTCCGAACCCTGATAAGAAACGGAAGCCGGCAATCCACCATCCAAACCCGAGGTGTATCCATAAGTGCTCATCAACTCCGACGCCTGCATAAACTCCATCAAACGATGTCGATAGCGCAACGGCACCAGCGGGACGGCTTTCGAAAGAAACGCCGGACGCTGATCCGCGTCACTATTCAACTCCACATAATACCCCCAAACATTCAGTAATCCCTCCAAACCGTGGTGGTCGGGATACGACGGATGCACCAAACCAAGGGGCGCGTGAAAAAAGACACTGTGCGTTGTCCTCGTGCCAAACCCAGTCGCTCCAATCAAACTAGTCGCCGGTCCACAGTTAAATCGCAACTCCGACCGCCGCTCGTAACGCGTCGGGAAACCCGAACTGTCATAACCGTAATCCCAATAGGTATTGAGCGTCGCCTGACTGATTTTTCCCGTCATACTCTCAAATGCCACTCGCGCCTGCCGAAACTGCTCCGCCTTTGCCGTCGTATAACGCCACGTCGCCGACGTCTGGTTGGTCAAAGAGACCAGCATCAGCAAAATCAAGGAAAGGATTCCCACCGAAACCAACACCTCAAGGATCGTGAACCCTCGATTCCCCAACCGACGCCAGACGCTCTTTCTCATCGCTTAAGATTGCTTCGGATATCCATTCCGAGAAAGCACCACCGAAAAAGTCTGAAGGCGAATTCCCGCACTCTTCGCTTTCACAGGATCAATTAAATAGGAGGTTTCATCAATATCCAGAGCCTTTCCCGTGGGGTTGCTCGCCACCTCGACGGTCAAAAAAGTGGTGTCCCGAGGATTAAATCGACTCCCTCCCTTCGAAGGCAGTGAGGTCGGGTAGGTACTCTTATGCTCAGCAGGATTGGCCGCCCCAGGTAGCGATCCCCGAACCCGCACCCAATAAAGGATGCCCGGCGGCCCCTGCCGCTCGGCGAGACTCGGCGCCGTCGGATTCCCCACTTTTACCTCCGTCCCTTGATCGTCAAAATACCGAACGGGCATCGCATAATAATTTCCCTTGACAGGATTCCCAATCAATTGATCAAAATCCGTCTCCGTGGCATCGCTAACCACTCGCTGGACAATCTGGGCACTCACCGAGGTATCCATGGCTTCGCGAAATATCCCCAATCCAACCGGAAGTAAGGAAAAAATTGCCAGAAAAGCAAATGCCACCACCCCAATCGCTAAAACAATCTCCACCAAACTAAATCCCCGTGTCCCCCGACCCGAAAGCCGCCAACTCCTTTCAGAATAAATTTTATTGGAAATAAACATTGTTCCCTAGTGTGGAGAAAATTCTTAGCGGTTGTGGGAGAAAAGTGGAAACTCAATGTCCATACATTGACAAGACCTGTCAATCGTTTTTCCCGCGGCTCACCTCGGTAATCTTTCCCCTTTCAAAAGGCCAAAGCCCTCGCATCTCCACCCGCCCACCACCACCCACTCACTCTCCCTCGCTCACAAAACCCTCCTCCACAACGACCTCCACAACGACCTCCA
>JBAWZW010000049.1:0-18142 GCA_037142835.1 Verrucomicrobiota bacterium | reverse complement strand
CAAGGCCAACCGCCTCAAGGCCAACCGCCTCAACAATGGCATCCTGAAAGACCTCCGGGACCTCCACCGGCTTTGATAAGGGTACTTGATGGAGATCACGATGGAATCATTTCTGCGGCCGAGATTGCGGGGGCGACCGCCGTGCTGAAGACATTGGACAAAAACAAAGATGGAAAGCTGATGCCCAACGAGTTTGGCACTCCGAAGCCGAATAATCCGCCACCAGCGGACAGGCAGCCCCCCCCACCTAATCCGCTCGAGGCGCCCGCAAGAAAAGACAAGGATGGGAGAGACAATCGATATCACCACAACCGAGAGGGGAACGACGGAGCCAAAAAGCTTTCCACGGCGACGAATGTCCAGCCAAAGCCCGAAGGCGCGCCTCGCCCTGACGACCAGGAGCCCGATCGCGAGCCTCGCCGTCCCATTCCGTCCGCACTCATTCTGGCCCTTGATGTCGACCGAAATAATGTCCTCTCCGAGGATGAGATTGCCAATGCTTCCCAAGCGCTCCTCACCCTAGATGCCAATGGCGATGGGCAGCTCAGCCCTTCTGAGTATCTGGGCAAGCCTCCCGGCGATCGTCCTCCTGCCGACGCCCATCATGGGAACGGCCAGCAGCCGCCACCACCCAAGCAAGAGCCGTAAGTTTTTCACTCACCTTGGATTTTACCCGCAACGGTCTCGCGCCGTTGCGGGTTTTTTTTGAAGATCCCCTTGCCGTTCGCCTGCCGATTTCTTCAAGTGCCTCCCATGTCGCCCACTTGGCACCGTTTATTTCCCGCCGCGGATTTTCGCATGCCGATCGGTCTGCGTCCTGGAAGTGCTCCGGAGTTTTGGAGCCGTTGGGACCCGTCGGGGGCGGTTCTTGCGGAGCGCCGCCGTTGGTTGATGACTCACCCAGAACACTTTGGCGCTTGCCTGCAGGACGGCGAACTAGGTCAGCGGGAGGCACTAGAATACATTCAGGCATCCGCAGGAGCCGAGGACAGTGAGTCTGATTGGGTCTTGCTTTCGGGCGATCGCGACCGCGAGCCGAGGGTGCTTGCTGGGCAAGTGGTTTTTCCTTCTCAGTGGTCGTTACCTGAAAAGCTCGGCCTGCCGATCAGTGCGGTTCACGCCCCCGTACCTGGTTTGCAAAAAGCCATCGGTCCGAGCATCGACACCATTCTGGCCCGTCTTCAAGTGGGGAGTGGTTGGATCCGTGAAAATTGGGGGTTCAGCGCCAGCGCAGAGTTGAATTATCATCCAGCACGGAATCTTCCTCAATTAACCGCTGGGGCTGGTTTGGAGACGACTTGGATTCGCCTTGAGACCCAGTTTCTCACCCGACTTCCCCAGACTCAGGGAATACTTTTTGGGATTCGGGTCCACCCCTATCGGCTGGACGAGGTCGCCGCCCTCCCTGCGATTGGGGCGCGGATTGCCCACGCATTGCGAACGATGCCGGAGGCCATGGTGGCGTACAAGGGGCTGAGTGCGGTCCGTCCCACTTTGATCAAGCTCCTCAGCCAACTGCCTGAGCAGGCGGCAGCGGAGTAGTCGCGCGCCCAAGAGTGACTAGGCGAAGATTTTCGCCCACTCTTCAGATTTGAAACCTACGGTGCCGCAATTATTTCCAAGGACG
The DNA here is from genome assembly GCA_037142835.1 of Verrucomicrobiota bacterium. Taxonomy (GTDB): domain Bacteria; phylum Verrucomicrobiota; class Verrucomicrobiia; order Chthoniobacterales; family Chthoniobacteraceae; genus Chthoniobacter. The sequence continues at coordinate 16,515 of JBAWZW010000049.1, read as the reverse complement.
AATGGCCGTCGGATCAGATTGCCGTTGGAGGCAAGAAGGGTAAGGATTTCGTCTAGAGGGAGTTGGGGCAGAACGGACTTTAGATTGAGTTCGCGGTAGTCTAAGCCGCTCCGATTGAAGAGCCGAATCCAGTCCCCATTGAAGTGAGCGAGCATCTCGCGCAGTTCGGCGATCCCTGGCGGGGTCTCACGAATCTCGGCGCGTTCGAAGGCAATCATGCGCTCAGTCAGAAAGGCTTCCGCCTTTCGGCAGGTCCCACATTTCCGATAGGTCCAGAGGCGGAGACTCATCGGAGAAGGCCGAGATTTCGCACCACTTCCACGGTGGAGTGCGCCTTATTCAGAGTATAAAAGTGGAGGCCGGGAACCCCGAACTTCAGCAAGGCTTCTGACTGACGGGTGGTGTATTCGATCCCGTATTCTACTGCGGCGGAATCATTTTCGCCGATTTCTTCTAGGCGATTGAGGAGCCCTGAGGGCAAACGCGCCCCGCACATCTCGGTAAACTTTTTAGTCTGTTTGCCCGAAAGAATCGGGAGCAATCCTGGGATGATTGTCACCGGCCTCCCGAGTTTTTTGAGCAAATAATCGTGGAATCGATAGAAGTCTTCGTTGTCAAAAAAGAGCTGAGTGATGACGAAGTCGGCGCCGGCATCGATTTTTGAGGCGAGAAAATCCCAGTCGGTGATTGGTCCCGCGGCTTGGGCAATATGGCCTTCGGGAAAGCCTGCCGTGCCGATGGTAAATCCGCCGAGTCGGCGAATAAATGCCACGAGTTCGCTTGAATATTGGAAGCCGCCCGCGGTGGCAATCCATTGGCCACCCCCGTTTGGCGGGTCGCCACGCAAGGCCAGAATATTGCTGATTCCCCGTGTGCGCGCCTCCGCGAGGACTTCTCCCAACTGTTCCTCGGTGGAATTCACGCAGGTTAAATGCATCATCGTGGTCAGCTGATGATCTCGTTGAATTTGCTCGACCATCCCGATGGTTTTTTCGCGTGTTCCCCCGCCAGCTCCATAGGTCACTGAGCAGTAGTCGGGTTGAATGGTGAGGAGTTCAGGGAGAGTTTTCCCCATAAGAATCGTTTCTCCTTCCTCAGTTTTCGGTGGAAAAAATTCGAAGGAAATGGCTGGTCGACCTTCGGCTTGGCAGCGCTGGTGAATCTCAGAAATCGATTGCATAATAATCAGACTGCACAGACAGCACAAAGCGAGCAAGCTAGCCGATAAGAAAAAACTTTCTGAAGGTGAAGCCCATCTTTCTAAGTCATTTCCATGAAGATGAACGGGGGGTATTCTTTCTGAGTTGTTGATTCTTCACGGGGTCAGAATCCATCGACGTGGCGCGCTTCAAACGGTTTCTACAGGACATTTGGGGAGCGCTTTGAGAAATGTGCCCCCGTATCCTTTGGTTAAGACGCGTGGATCGAGGATCACCACGATCCCTTTATCCTGCTGGGTGCGAATCAACCGGCCGACCCCTTGGCGCAATTTCAGAATCGCTTCGGGCACGGAATATTCCGAAAAGGGGTTGCCTCCCTCGGCTTGAATCCGTTCCAGCCGAGCCTCGATCAAGGGGTGATCGGGGACGGCAAACGGCAATCGGGTGATGATCACATTGGAAAGCGCGTCCCCGGGGACATCGATTCCACTCCAGAAACTCTCCGTTCCGAAGAGCACGTGGCGTTGATTCTTTTTAAACTCTGCGAGTAGTTGATGCCGGGGCAATCCCCCGCCTTGAACGAGGAGTTTATAGTCTAGTTCGTCGAGGCGTTCCCCGAGAAGCGACGCCACCGCGCTGAGCGTTTTATAGCTCGTAAAGAGGACCAACGCCCGTCCCTGGGTCTTCTCGACAAAGTATTCAATGCGTTCTGCCAGAGCGGCATCATAGCCAGCATCCCTCGGGTCGGGCATCTTCCTTGTAATGTAGATGCGCATTTGGCGCTCGTAATCAAAAGGGCTCCCGATTTGGAGTGCGGGCACTTCTTCCGCTCCCACTCGGGTTTGAAAGTAATTGAGTCCCTCACCCAATCCTTGGGCGGATCCATTGGCGACGCTCAAAGTTGCGCTGGTCATCACGCAAGAGTGTCCCTCGCGAAAAAGCAGCTCTCGCAAATGAGCGGCGACATCCACAGGCGCGGCGTGGAGGGTGTGAAATTGTTGGGCCTTTCCCGATCGCTCCACCCAATACACATGGTCCTCGGCGTCTTGCTTTAAAAAGGTCGCAATCCCTGAGCGCGCGTCCCGCAACTTCCTCCCCATATCTTGGAGCTCCGCCTTCGCTACTTCGTCTTCCACTCCCTTAAGTGTTTGGACCACAAGCGTCTGCAACTTCGCTAATTCGGCAGTCAGGGAGTCGTCAATAAAGTCGGGCTCCCGAACGCGAAACTCTCGCCCTTTTTTAAACTCCGCTCGGGTGGCGACTTTCTCAAAGAATTTCTCCACCTCCGCGAGGATACTGACCGTCTCGCGGACTCCGTCGGGGTTGCGGTGGATTTGAAAGAGGCCTTTCTTGGTCTCTGGGTTGTAGAGTCGGCGCAGGGCGTAGCGGAGTCCGTATTGCGAAACGCCCAGCCCGATCATTTTCGACGCCACGCCTTCCACGGTGTGGGCTTCGTCAAAGATGACGAAGTCATTGGCAAACAGGTAACCCGATCCTTCCTCCTGTTCGGCTAAGCCTCCGAGATTGAGAAAAAAGAGGGTGTGATTCATCACCACCACGTCCGCGGAAATGAGGCGCTTTCTCGATGCTTGATAAAAGCACCGAGGATTTGTCCCGCATGATTTGCCCGTACAAATATGTTGCTCGCTACAAACTTGGGTCCAGACGCTGGAGTCTGGCTCGATGGTGAAGTCGGCGAGCGTCCCGTCCTTCGTCGTCTGTGCCCACTCCCAAATGCGATCCAGCTCTACGCGCTCGGGTGAGGTAAATAGCTCGCCCGCTTGATTCCGTGCCCGTTCGAGGCGGAGGGGGCAAAGAAAGTTCTGGCGGCCTTTCCAAAGCATCACCTCAAACTCCACGGGTAAAACCTTCTTTAAAATTGGGAGGTCTTTATCGACTAGCTGCTCTTGAAGATTGATCGTGTAGGTGGAGATGACGGCTTTTTTCTTTTGTTCCAAGGCCCAAAGAACTGCGGGCACCAAGTAGGCCAGTGACTTCCCGACTCCCGTCCCAGCTTCTACTACGAGGTGCTGATCTTCGCTCAGTGCTCGGGCCACCGCTGTCGCCATCTCCTGTTGCTCTGGTCGATATTCAAAATTCTTGGCCTGGGCGAGCAACCCCGTTTCGGAGAAAATCTCCCGCACTCTTTCGGGAAAGGAGGTGCCGGCATTGTCTGAAATCGAAATCATGGGGTGCTGATCATCCTCTGCCTCAGACCAGATCGCCAAGCCCATTTCCACGCTTTCGCTTGGCAAATCCGTTCGCCCCTCGTTTCATCCACTCTCCGCCCGCATGAAGCTTCTCGACCGCTACATCCTTCGCAACTTTTTTGAGCCATTCCTCATCTGTCTCGGTGCCTTCATCGCCATCTGGTTGATCATTGATTTCAGTGACAACAACAACGACTTCATCCAAGCGCACGCCACTTGGGGGCAGATTGGGAATTTCTATCTCACCCAGCTTCCAGCCACGGTCCTCCTTTCTCTTCCTATCGGACTCCTCCTCGCGCTCCTTTTCTCCCTTAGTTCGATGTCCCGGCGGAACGAGATTATCTCGATGTTGACCGCGGGAAGAAGCCTGAGTCGGGTGCTCCTCCCACTGTTTGTCGTTGGAATGCTCACCAGCGGGCTCTGTCTCTGGCTGAACTGGGCACAGGCTCCGCACGCCGAAGGCATCCGCAAGAATGCCATCAAACTCCTCAAGCGAGGCCGCAAAGCTGGGGAAGCGGAGGCCTTGATGGGCCATGTTTTTCGCAATCGCCAAGACAACCGGACTTGGTTTGTCCGCAAACTGCGCCCCGGTTCCAATGAGCTCGACACCGTTCATATCACCCAGCAAACGGACCAAGGCGAGATCACTCGAAAGTATTACGCGAAGCGTGCCGTTTACGAGCCGCTGGCGAAAACTTGGATTCTCAAGCAGGGGATGATCGCGGAATTTGATCTCCACGGCGATATCACCACTACGGATTATTTTCCCACCGCCACCCGGACGCTCGCCGATTGGAGTGAAACCCCATGGCGGATCGCCAGTTCACAGCTCGATGCCGGCGGGCTTTCCGTGCCCGAGCTCCATAGTTATCTCGAAAATAATGCCGACTTTCCTCGGCAAGCGCTTGCCCCTTATCTCGCCAACCTCTCCGACCGCTACGCCTGGCCTCTCGGATGCCTCGTGGTGGTCCTGATTGCAGCCCCATTGGGAATCGTTTTCAATCGTCGGGGAATGCTCGGAAGTCTCTTCTCCGCGCTCCTCCTCTTCGTCCTCCTGCTTCTTTCCCGCTACCTGTTTCTCGCCTTTGGAAAGGGCGACCGCATCTCCCCCACGCTCTCCCCTTGGATTCCCGATCTGGTCGGCGCGGCGATCGGGTTTGTCCTCCTCTGGTTCCGCTCGAAAAATCGGGATCTCACCGACTTCGCCCGTTCGAAAAATATTCAGCCAACGAGCATTTCAACCCCATCCCGATGAGCCTCACTCCCGAATGGTCTATTCAAAGTCGTGCCCATGTTTGCGCCATCAGTGGCAGTCCTTTTCAAGACGGCGACTTCTTTTACACCCTGCTCTTTTTCACGAAGGACGGCTATCATCGGGAAGATTTGAGTGAGGCGGCTTACCTCGCCCGGTCCGAAGGTCCGACGCCATTTTCTCTTTGGCGTTCGAAGTTCGAAACTCCGCCTTCAGCTCCTCCAGAGCCGCTGGCTAAGCAGACCGCCGAACATCTTCTTCGGAGTTACATCAGCGAAGATTCCCCCTCGAAAATCAATGTTTGTTATCTCCTCGCGGTGATGCTCGAGCGAAAGCGTCAGCTCAAAGAAATCGAAACTAAACTCGCTCCCGACGGCCAAATCACCCGCGTCTATCTGCACACCAAAACGGGGGAAGTCTTTGTCATCCCTGATCCCCAGCTCCGCCTCGATCAGATCGCCCAAGTCCAACAGGAAGTCGCTGGCTTGCTTAGCCCCGCCGATTCTCCGCCGCTGCCCCAGTTGCCGAACCCTTCAACCACTCCACCCTCCGCGTAAAGCCTTGGCAAAAGCTTTACCCAATTGCTCTGCGCTTATAGCTTCTACTCCTCATGCGTTTTCAGACTCTCTACGAAGGTCGGCTGATCTTTGCCGCCATTCTCATCCTCGCGGCTATCGGCCAAGTGACCCATCAAACTTGGCTCCTCATCCTTTCCGCCCTCCTCTTCCTCTTCTGTATGAACTTCTTTCGCGATCCCCAACGCGATGTTCCCGAGGGCGATGAGCTCGTGGTTGCCGCCGCCGACGGGGTGATCGATAATATCGAAATCCTTGAGGAAACGGAATTCCTGAACGCCAAATGTCAGCGAGTGAGCATCTTTCTTTCGGTCTTTGATGTGCACGTGAATAAGTCTCCGATCGCGGGCAAAGTGACCTACTTAAAACATCACCCAGGGCTCTACCTCGACGCTCGTAACCCCGAATGCTCCAAGAAAAATGAGGCGCTGACTTGGGCGATCGAAGGAAGTAAAGCCACACTGGTCGTCCGTCAAATCACCGGTGCCATCGCCCGGAGGATCGTTCCTTGGTCCCAAGTCGGTGATGTCATTCCCAAAGGATTCCGCTTCGGAATGATCCGCTTCGGGTCGCGCACGGAAATCTATCTTCCGCTTGACGCCAAACTCGAAGTCAAACTCGGAGATCGCGTCCTTGGGGCGCAGACGATCATCGCTCGCCTTTCCTAAAATCTCTATGAGCGACCCAGGCAACCCGAAGATCTATCTCCTTCCCAACTTGATGACTGCGGGGAATCTCTTTTGTGGGTTCGCCGCCACGATCAAAATCCTCGAAGGGGCTCTTGTCCAAGCTGGTGCGACTGCCGCCACCGCCCAAGCCGCCGAAGTTCTGGCCTCACAAAAGTTTCATATCGCGATCTGGTGCATCCTTGCCTCATGCGTCTTCGATGCCCTCGATGGTCGCCTCGCTCGCCTTGGTGGTCACGAGAGTCCTTTCGGTCGTGAATTTGATTCCCTCGCCGATATCGTCTCGTTCGGCGTCGCTCCCGCCTTGATGGTTTATCGGATTGTCCTTCATGAGTTTGACCAAACGGGTTGGCTGATCGCCGCCCTCTACCTCGTCTGTGGGGCCCTTCGCCTTGCTCGGTTTAATTGCCTCGCCGCTGCCGACTCCTCCGCCGCGAACCGCGAATTCAAAGGATTTCCCATCCCCGCCGCCGCTGGGGTGATCGCTTCCGTTACCCTTTGCATGCTTTGGTTCGATCAAAATAGCCGCGACATCGGCCAAGGCAAATGGGTCCTCCCGCCCCTGATGGTGTTTCTTTCTTGGATGATGTTTTCGGGCTTCCGCTACCCTAGTTTTAAAGCCCTCAACTGGCGGACCACCCGATCACTGCCGAAGTTCATCGGGATCTTAATCCTCTTGGTTTTTACGGTGCTCCATTATCAGTGGATGCCCGCGGTGATCTTCATCAGTTATCTCCTCTACGGATTCCTTCGCCCCTTTCTCTCTCGGAAAATGAAAGAGGAGATTGAGGACGAGGTTGAAGATGAAGACGGCAAGGACGATCCGCTCGAAAGCCCTTAGGTTCGTCGCTTTCCGTCCAACCGCGTCACCCCTCAGATCTTCGAATGCGTCCCATCGCAGAGCGCGCCTTTGGCACTGTGCTTGCAGCCGCAAAAGTAAACCGTTCCGTCTTTCTCCGCTTGATAAGCGACGGGGGCGAACCCGCTCCCCTTGTGTTTTCCATCACAAAAAGGTTGGTTGGCACTCTCTCCGCAAGCGCACCAGTAATAGGTTTTGCCAGCTTCTACTTTCACGGGTATCGGAGCTTTTTGGGCGATCTTTGGTTCAGACATGGGAGTAGTTGGGTTGGTGATTTCGTTTAGTTTGGATGAAGACTCTCGTCTCTCGCTTGGTTCGCGTCCACAGGAAATGCCAACCGCCCTCCTTTGTTCACGATGGGGGAAGTTTGCCCGCGGTGCTTTGCGGATGCTTGGAGCAAAAGGGATCGGCCGAGGGGTGGAGCCTCAGCCACGAACCCGCTGGTCTTCTTGGGATGCCGCGCTTCGCGCAGTTACTGGCCGAACTGTTTGCTGCTGACGATGCGGAAGCGATAAGGGCCGAGCGCGAGGCCGGTAGTATCGCCGGTGGCGGGCATGGGAGCGGGGCTTCCTGAGGCATCGACGAGGCTGGCGGAGTTGGCGTCGAGATAGCGTTCGATGAGGAAAGACCCGCGAAATTCTCCACTGGGCTGGGCCTGATTGGCTTTGAGCAGATAGGAAGTGTTGCGGGCATTTTGGGCGAGGGTTTGCACGCGAACATGAACCAGATAACTGTTTGAGCGGGTGGTGAGGCGGGGATAAATGTAGGCGTAGGGTCGTTCTAAACTGTTGTCGCCCGTGAGTTTATGTTTGCTCCAGAAGGTGGCGAGGAGGGTATCAAACTGGGCGACTGAAGTCGTCGGGCTGAACCCCGCGCTGACATGAGGTTTCATGGAGCCGATCAGGGGGACATCGAGCGGGATGAGGGGGATGTCGCAAATCTCTGAGGCGGAGACGAATGGACGGTTTTTGTCCAAGCGGTCGCTGATTTGTTTGATGGTGTTGTCGAGATCGATATTGCGCCGGGTCGCCACTCCGAGGCCGCCACCGGCGCCCGTGCCCATGGTTTTATAATTGCCGATAAAATCGTTGTTGTTGATGTCCTTTTGGCTGGGATTGAGGGCGGTGATTTTCACGGCCTTGAGGACGGCGCGGAGTCCCGTGGTCCGGTTGATGTTGGTGAAAGGGGCGATTTGCTGGTTGAGATTGATTTTGCCTGCGGTGGCGAAGGGTTCACTGATCGCCCAAGGCTCGACAACGGGCATCCAAAAGAGATCGAGGAGCAGGTGGTCGGCGGGACCCCAAAGCGCGCTCCCGGGGTGATTGGCCTCGCCTGGGAGGTAGGATTTTGCGGGGCGGAAAAGCAGGGTCTGCCAAGGCTTGTTGGCCTTCACCCCGGTGGGGAGGGAACCAAACATCACGGGTGAGGGGAGCATGCGGTTTGGGGAGAAAAAAGTGGTCTGTTGGAGCATCCAATCTTGATGAATGTAATTGGATCCGATGTAAGGGGCGAAGGGATCACTCTGGTGGCGGCGGGTTCCTTCGTCTGGCTTGTTGCAGAAGGGGCCGTCGGGAATGATGAAAGGACCGTTGTCCCAGTCGCCAGGTTTGCCGAGGCTGTTGAGGACCCCGTTCACTCCCACGGTGAGATCGGGAATGCCGGTGGCATCATTGTAGCCCGTCATCCCAGCGACGAGGGAGCCATAAGCGGCGCCTTCCCGATAGGCTCCGAAGTGGGGTAATCCTTGGCGCATGCTGTGGGTGGCTTTGGTGGGATTGGACTTGCTACCAGCATTCACGAGAGTCGGATCGTTATAGGCAGTGGGATTAGTGGGCTGGAAATAACTTTCATCCACCTCCTTGCGGGCGGCAATCAGGCGCATGTCTCCTTGGAGGTTATTGCCCGTGGCGACAAGTGAGCGCACGGCGTCCGCGTCCGAAAGGAGGTAGTGTTCCGTGCCGTTTTCCCAACGGGTCCCTACTCGGTTCGCTCCCGTCCCGCCATCCACGATATAGGGACCGCCCTCCGTGCCGGTTTCATCTCGGTTGGAGTTCCAGATATTCTTGTAGGTCGGTACGGGGACGGTAAATGGCGGGAACTTGAACTTGATGGTCTGGGTGACGGGTTCTCCGGTGGTGTTCGTGGGGGTTGGCTGGGCTGGTGTGGTCACGGTCACCGTGACGGTGCCTCCAATGGTCAGGGTGTTCAGGGCATCCTTGGGCAGGACGATTTCGCCTGTGGGAGGTGCGGAATCGGGGCGGCCGTTTCTGAGGTTGCCGCCGCGTCCAAGGATCACGTCCGGGGTATTAGCTGGTGCGGGGGCTAGGTTACAAAGGCTTGCCCAACCGATCGATCCCCCGAAACTCGAAACCCAGGAATCGGGGTCATGAATGTGTCCGATATCGTAAATGGTCGGCTGGGTGGCCCCGAGGAAAGGGTTCTTGTTGTAGGTGCCATTTTTGTCCGACACCGTGATGTTAATGGGATCGAAGGTGAAACGCACCGAGTTGGCCAGAACCGTGTAGCCCGCCATCGGCGAGAAAAACTTCGGCACCAGAGCGATCTGAATTCGGGATTTCGTCGGGTCGGCGGTCCTTTTGGCGGTGGCGATTAGGGAGAGTTCTGAAATGGTCATGATGCGACCGATGCCCCTTGAGCCGTCGGGCATCTCGATGGGGGTGACTTGGCCGCGCGTGGAGTATTGCGCATCTGGGAGGTAGACCAGCGAGCTGCTGTTGCCGAAGAATCCCGCGACATTGGGAAAGGCGGTCGACGCCTGGATCTGCGTGTAGGAGGATGCCACCGAGGTATCGGAGTTATCCGCGAGATTGGTGCTCCGGATGTAGTCGTGGATTTCGGCGAGGATTTGATCGCGGTCGCCATTGTTATACTTGGCGGCGAAGGTCTTGGTGGGTCCGCTTCCCGTGTCCCAGCCGGGGATGGGCCGTCCTGTTAAGCCTTTTAAATAAGCGATTAAGGCGAGGTTGCGGGTAGAGAGATCGGCGGTGGCGCTATTGCCATTTTGGCGGGTAAAATAAAACGGCAAGGAAGACGCTCCCGTTTTTGGTCCGACTGTCGAACAGAAGGCGATCAGCTTATCAAAGGCCGTCCGTTTGGTTTCGGAGACTTGCTCTGGCCAGATGGAAATCCGGGGCAAATTAAAGAGGTTCTGCTCGGGGGCTTTGCTGGTGGCGGTGAGAAAAAACTTTGCCATATCGAGCATCTCGCGGGTGGTATCGCGGCCGGTGCTTGAACTGAGTTTCGGCGCCAGCGTCCACGCTTGCCGGGCGGTCGTTCCAAAATTTGGGTTGTATAAAAATTCGTCGATGGAGGCATAGAGGCGGTCGCCGTCGGCGGTCACGGGGTAAGAATCCTCGCTCGAATTTGCTTGTCCGCTCCCGGCTCGAATTGTTCCCGACCTTGACGAGTTATCTTTGGTAATCGTTCCGAAGGTCGGATCGTTTTGGGTATCGTACTCCGCCCCAGTGACGCGTGGGATGAATTTGAAAATTTCCTCGGCCATCAGGGCGCGATCATTTCCAATCTCATTGCGGAGAAGGAGTTGCCTGCCAAAAATCGGGGAAAGGCTGGTGGTGGCGGGATGGCCCGGGTAGCGCTGATATTCCTTTTGTGCCCCAGTTCGTTCAGCGAGATCCCATTCGAAGGTGGTGTCGTTGGACGTTTTATACGCGCTATTTAGAAAGGTCTGGTCGCCGCCGGGCTGGGAATTTGCCACGGGGGTGTCGCCGTGGGTTCCCTCCGACGCCGTATTAATATTCACCTTCGCCGTCTCGTCATCCGTCCAAAACGCTACCCGACCGACCACGATATTTGGTTCACCTTGGGCGGTCTTTTCTTTGCCCGTCGGCACGATGACTAAGACATCGCCCGCCGTCCCGCTGGGCTTTGCCGTGGCTAAAGTGCCGTCCTTGAGCAGATACAGCCAGCGCAAGGGCATGGTCACTCCGCGGGTGGCGTATTCATTGACGACAAAGCCTTCGATGTCGGCGTTGGCGTCTTTCATCAGCGAAAGCTGGCCGTTGGAATTGATGTGGGTTCCATCAAAGACCGGGTAATTCATGAGTTTTTTGGAAGCGTCGAAGGGATCTTTTCGATTGAGATCGGCCATGGGAGCATTCAAATCGGTCCATATTCCTGGCTGACTTTTCCAAGAATTGGCACCGCTGGCCGAGGGCAAATCGGTGGCTTGAGAGGGATCGAAACTGCCGTCTTCGACGAGACTTTCTGCGGAATAAAGCTTATAGCTTTTGACGGGCTTCCCGTTGAGATCGAAGGTGCGGATGAGCCCTGGTTGCGAGATCCACGCTTGGTCGGTTTGGGTGGAAGCTTCACGAATTTGGCCGATGACCAAATTTAAAGCGGAGTCGGCGAGCAAGCGGGCATTGGTTCCTCCCTCGTAAGCCTTTGCGGATCCATACTCGGTGCGAACGGTGAGGAGAAAGGATAAGACTAATCCAGAAAGCAAGACCAGCATCCCCAGAACCAGAATCAAGGCGGCGCCACGTTTCGATCGCCCTTTTTGGGTGCTGGAGGGCGGCGGAGTTGGATGAATCATGGTGAGATTATGGAGATGAGGTTGAGTTTGGCGGATGGGCTGGTAGTGGTTGGGTTAGGGGTTAACTGCGCTTGGTGATGGGTGAGGAAAGATTATGGCCGATACATGCGGGAGCGACCGGAAACGGGGTCGAGCATCAAGGTGACATAGTTGTTTGCGGGTCGGGTGGTGCTGGCGGTGTCGTTATCGGACTTGATCGATAAGAACCATTTGTCGGCTTCGGGAGTGCCGGCGGGTTTGAGATCCGTGCCGCCCGTAGGGGTGAAGCGGATGAATTGATACGGGACATCTTTTTCGGCGTCCGAGAGTGTTTCTTTGAGGAAGGGGCGGGCGGGGACGGTGGTGGTGTAGGGGAAGATTAACGTGGAGAAGACTTTGTCTTCGCAAAGGACGACGCGTGCGGGGAAATCTTGGAGGGTCCCTTGGGCGAAGGCGTTGAGCACCGCCTCGTCGTAGACCATCGTGCGGTAGGAGCGAAATTTTTCGGGATTGGCGGTGCTCACCGCTTGGGAGGGGAACTCGCGGCGTTTATAGAAGCGAACTTCGACCACGCGATTTTGGGCGACGGCGGTTTGGCGAGCCATGGCGAGTTGGTCGACGAGATTGCTCCCCGCGGCGCTGATAGCTTGGGCGCGCCCGAGGCTATTGAAGGCGGGCATGGTGAGGGTGGCGATGATGGCGATGATCACCATCACGAAGAGGAGTTCGACGAGCGAGAAGGCGCGATTTTTCATGGGCTAAATTGTTTTGAGCTGACGATGCGGAAGCGGTAGGGGCCGAGGGCGAGTCCGGTGGTGTCGCCGTTGGCGGGTGGGGTGACGGATTTTCCTGTGGAATCGACGAAGCCTGCGGTATTGGCGTCGAGGTAGCGTTCGATGAGGAAAGAGCCTCGGAATTCGCCACTGGTTTGGCTTTGGGCGGCTTTGACGATGAAGCCGGAAGTCCGCGAGGATTGGGGGATGCTTTGGACGCGGACATGGACGGTGTAGCTATTGGAGCGGGTGGTGAGGCGGGGGTAGATATGGGAGTAAGGTTTTTCGAGGCTGTTATCGCCGGTCAACTTGTGTTGATCCCAAAAGGCGGTGAGGAGGGAGTCGAAGCTCCCCAAGGAGGTCGAGGCGCTGAAGCCTGCGCTGACGTGGGGGCTCATGGCGGCGACGGTGGGGAGGTCTTGGGGGATGAGGGGGATGTCGCAGATTTCCGAAGCGGAAATGAAGGGTTTATTTTTGTCGAAACGGTCGGTGATCTGTTTGAGAGTGTTATCGAGATCGATGGGGCGTCGGACGACCACGCCTTGGCCGCCGCCGGAGCTGCCCCCGAGGCCGACGGTTCCGCAGAGTTTATAGCGTTCGCTGTAAGTGCCGCCTGCGCGATCGGGTTGATTGGGGTTGAGGGCGCTGAGTTTGACGGACTTCATGACGGCGCGGAGGCCGGTATCGCGACGGATATTGGTGAAGGGGGCGATTTGTTGATTGAGGTTAATTTTTCCTGAGGTGGCGAAGGGTTCGCTGATGGCGTAAGGTTCGGCGACGGGCATCCAGAAGAGGTCGAGGAGGCGGTGATCTGAGGGCATACCGCCTGCGGTGGCTCCGGGGTGATTGACTCCACCGGGAAAGTAGGATTTGGCGGGGCGAAAGAGGAGAGTTTGCCAAGGCTTTTTGGCGAGGACGCCTGTGGGGAGGGAACCGAACATCACTGGGGAGGAGATCATCCGGTTGGGCGAAAAGAAGGTGGTCTGCTGTTGCATGGTGTCTTGGGGATTCCACCACCAGCCGATGTAAGGGGTGGAGTCTTCGGCGTAGGGACCTTGTCCGTGCTGGTGGCGGCGGGTTCCTTCGTCGGGTTTATTGCAGAAGGGGCCATCGGGCAAAAAGGCGGGGCCATTATCCCAGTCGCCTGGTTGGCCGAGAGAGTTGAGCACGCCGTCGATGCCTGCGGGCAAATCAGGGCGAGACTCGGAGCCAAAGTTGTGAATGCTGCTGACTAAATAGCCGAAGTCCGCACCTCCGTAATAACCGGTTTGCCAACCCGAGCGGAGGCTGTGGTTGGCGTTGTTTTTGCGGGCGCTGTCGGTGTAGGCGCCATTGGGGGCGGGCTTAAAATAAGTATCGTCGACCGTCTTTTGGGCGGCGACCAAGCGCATGTCGCCTTGGAGATTATTTCCAACCGCGACCAAGGATCGGATGGTGTCGTTTCCGTCAAAGTTGATGCCTTGGCCAGTCTCGATTCGGCCACCGCGTGATCTGGCTCCGGTAGGGCCTGCGGCCATTTCTCCGTCGGAGGAAGGAACCGGCACTTTTTGGCTGGGAAATTTGAAGTTGATCGTTTGGACGACGGTTTCGCCGTTGTTGGTTCCGACTGAATTGGCCTTGGTTGCGGTGATTTCGACTTGCACCGTTCCGGAGAAGGTCATGTCGTTTCCGATGATGATCATTTCGCCCGTCGGTGGGACTGACTCTTGGGGTGACCCTTGGTTTCCAGGATTTCTATTGCCCTGTGGAGAATGTTCACAAATTCCGTGAAAGCCCATTGTTCCCCCGATTTTCCCCTCGTTGTCCTCGATGTTGGTCATCCGACCGATGTCGTAAAGGGTGGGCTGATTGGCGATGGTCATGCCGTCTTGGGTGAAGGGATTTCGAGACGCCCCGCTGTCGTCGGTGACTTTGATGTCGATCTTTTTAAAATTGACTCGGATGCCATAAGTGAGTGCGGAAAACCCTGCCATTGGGCAAAAGAACTTGGGGATGAGGGAGAACTCGACTTTGCCGCCACTTCTCATCGTGACCAAGGCGAGTTCGGAGATGGTGGGGATGCGACCCATTCCGCGGGTGCCGTCGGGCATTTCGATGGCGACCACCTGACCGCGCGGGCCGATGCCGCGGCTTTCGTCGGAGGGAAAGACTTGGGTTCCAGGGTTTTCCACGGTGTTCGTGAAGTTTGAGTAGGGGGCGTTGTCGGGGTCGGAGCGATCGGCGAGATTAGAGCAGCGAATGTAGTCAAAAATCTCCGTGAGAATTTGTCCGCAATCGGGACCGTATTTATCTTTGAAAGTTTTGGCGGATGCCCCGCCGGGGAAGGGTCGAGAGGTGAAGCCCTTTAAATAATTCATGAGGTAGAGGTTGCGGGGGGTGACATCGAGGGTCGGACTGTTGGCATCGCCCCGGGTGAAGTAAAACGGCAGGGAATTGGCGCCTGTTTTGGGGCCAACGGTAGCACAGAAAGCGATCAGTTTATCGACGGAGGTGCGCCGGGCGGGGTCGAGTTGTTCGGGCCAGATGGAGATGCGGGGCTGGTTGAAGAGATTTTGTTCGGGCGCTTTGCTATTGGCGGTGAGGAAAAACTTTGACATTTCGAGCATCTCCCGGGTGGTGTCGCGTCCCGTGGACGAGCTCAACTGGGGTGCTAAAATCCACGGGCGCCGGGAACCGCTAAATGAAGGGGAGTAAAGAAACTCATCGAGGGTGGCGTAGAGCCGATCGCTGTCTGGGGTGACTGGGTAGGCGGTGTCGTCGGTGGAGGATTGGCCTTGATTGACGCTCCCCCCTTTGGGGCCGGCGCGGGCGGAACCGCCTTTGGAGGAGTAGTCGTAATCTTCGCTGGTGTAATCGGCATCGAGGTATTTCATCCCGGTGACGCGGGGAATGAATTTATTGATTTCCTCGATCATCATGGGGCGGCTATCGCTGATTTCTGGTCGGAGCAAGAGTTGTCGGCCGAAGATCGTGGAGAGGCAAGTGGTGGCGGGGTGGCCTGGGTAGCGTTGGTATTCTTTTTGAGCGCCCATGCGCTCTGCCAAATCCCATTCAAAGGTGGAGTCGTTGGAGGAGGTGTAGTTGACGGCGGGCAAGGTCATTCCTGGCTGGGAGTTTCCCACTGGGATATCGGAAAAGGTCCCTTCCGAGGCGGTGTTGACATTGAGTTTGGCGGTTTCGTCGTCGGTCCAAAAGGCCACCCTTGCGACAGGAACATTGGCTTCACCTTGGGCGGTTTTTTCTTTACCTGCGGGGACGATCACTTCGACGTCGCCCGCTGATCCTGAGGCCTTGGCGGGGGCGAGGGTTCCGTCCTTGAGGAGGTAGAGCCATTTGACGGGCATGGTGACCAAACGGGTGGCGTATTCTTTGATTTCGAAGCCTTCGATATCTTGGTTGGCGTCGCGGTTGAGGGAGAGTTTCCCGGCGGTATTGAGGTGATTGCCGTCGAAGATGGGGTAAGCCATGAGGCGTTTCTTTTTGGTGGCGTCCCAAGGATCGCTCCGGGAGAGATCGGCGGCGGGGGCATTGAGATCGGTCCAGAGACCTGGCTGAGTTTTCCAGGAGTTGGCGCCGGAGGCGGGGGGCAAATCTCTATTGGCAGCGGGATCGAAAGCTCCCTCTTCGATGAGGCTATCGGAGGAGTACAGTTTATAGTTTTTGACAGCCTTTCCTGCGGTGTCGAAGGTCCGCATCAAGCCTGGTTGAGAGATCCAAGCGAGATCGGGTTGGGTGGAGGCCTCGCGGATTTGGCTGATGACCAAGTTGACTGCGGAGTCGGCGAGCAGGCGGGCATTGGTGCCGCCTTCGTAGGCTTTGGCGGCACCGTATTCTGTGCGGACGGTGAGGAGAAAGGACAAGACGAGGCCTGAAAGGAGGACCAACATCCCCAGGGTTAGGATGAGGGCGGCGGCCTTTTGGCGGGCTTTTTTGTTGGGGGCGGAGGTGATCATTTTACTCACTCCACTTGGCTTGGAGAATACTCACGTCGGTGGAGAAGACGCGGTAGGTGAGGTTGAGATCTTGGAGTTTCTTTTCCAAGGTAGCGAGGTCGAGGGTGTACTGGTCTTTTTCCTGAGCGGCGGTCGGATTTGAAATCGTGGAGGCTTTGACAAAAAGACCCGTCGTTCCCGTGGTAAGTCCGAGTTTATCGGTGGCGGGGGCAATGGTTTGGGGAGCGGCTCCGAGGGAAGTTTGGAAGCGTTCCGCGGAGCGTTCATCCATCACCACCATGGTGATTTGGACCATCGGAGGGAGTTGATTGCGGGTGAGGAGTGCGGTGGCGTCGGTCGGTTTGGTCACATAGCTCCGGGAGTCGTAGAAGTAGAGTGGGGCGAGCTGGGTGGGTGAGCCGCTGGGGACGGGATCGTTTGGGGAGCGGGGGGGATAGACGACGAGGGCGATGACATTTTCTGCGAGGACGCGGGTGTTGGCGGGTTCGGTGG
>JBAWZW010000048.1:0-18481 GCA_037142835.1 Verrucomicrobiota bacterium | reverse complement strand
GAGGCAACGCGACCCCTTAGCTGGCATCGGAAATTCTTTTCGGGCGTCCTCTTCCATGAGGCATCTCACGCTCCGTTGTTGCTCCGTGCCAGATTTTGCGTAAAGTCTTCCGCCTTTACCAAATGCCCAAAGTTTTTCTCAGGACCTATGGATGTCAGATGAACGAGCGCGACTCCGAGCAGGTCGCTCGAATGCTTGTGGCGCGCGGTCATGAGATGACGCGCCATGAAAAGGAGGCGGATGTGATTTTGCTTAATACCTGTAGCGTGCGCGACTTGGCTGAGCAGAAAGCGCTTGGGAAGATGGGGTTGCTCGGTCGTTTGAGAAAAAATCGTCCAGAGATGATTTTTGGTTTTCTCGGTTGCATGGCTCAGTCGCGTGGAGCGGAGCTGGTGCGGGATATCGGCCATGTTGATTTAGTCGTTGGCACACAAAAGTTTCACAAAGTAGCCGACTACGTTGAGGAGTTGCTCGATCGAAAGCGGGCGATGAAAGATCGTTTAATGGACGACGCCCGATTCTCCATCGTGGACGTGGAAGAGGAGGAGGGTTCGCAGGAGACGATCAAGGAACACATCCTCAAGGAGAAGCAAGCTACGGCGTTTGTTTCGATTATGCAGGGCTGTAATATGCACTGCACTTTCTGTATTGTTCCAACCACGCGTGGTTCGGAGCGTTCGAGGAGCATTGCAGAAATTGTCCGTGAAGTGGAGGAGCTGGTTTCTCGGGGAGTGAAGGAAGTCACCTTGCTTGGGCAGATCGTGAATCTTTTTGGGCGACATGAGTTAGAGAAGATCAATGGCAAGTCGCCCTTTGTGCAATTATTGGAGGCGGTTCACGGGGTTGTTGGATTGCGTCGCCTTCGATTCACCTCTCCTCATCCGATCGGATTTCGAGAGGATCTGATTCATGCCTTTGCCGAGTTGCCGAAGTTGATGCCCCACGTTCACTTGCCGATGCAGTCTGGATCTGACCGGATTTTGAAGGCGATGCATCGGGGTTACACTGCGGAGAAATACTTTGGTTTGACGGAAAAGCTCCGGATGGCCTGCCCTGATCTCGCCATCACTACCGATGTGATTGTGGGATTCCCAAGTGAAACCGAGGATGACTACCTAGCGACGCGTTCGATGGTTGAAAGGGTAGGTTTTGACAACGCATTTGTGTTTCGCTACTCGCCGCGTCGGGATACTCCCGCCGCAGAAATGGCCGAGCAGTTACCGGAGGAGGTAAAGGAAAACCGCAATCAGGATTTATTGCGAGTCGTGGACGCCCTTGCGATAGCTAAAGGGGAAGCCTTGGTTGGGCGTGAAGTGGAAATTCTTTGTGAGGGTCGAAGTAAGACGAACGGAGATCGTTTGATGGGGCGCTCACCTGGCAATAAGATTGTGATATTTGACGGTGCGGAGAGACACATTGGAGAAATTTTTGATCTGCGCATTGAGCATTCTAGTGGATTCTCACTTTACGGTGATCCTGCTTTGATTTGATTGGATTTGCTCGCAGGCGGGTGCGCGGAAATTTTCACGCTTTCTAAATGTTTCTCTATTCCGACTAAGTCTGGTCAATGTTTCAAGGTCCAACGACATTTTTTCAACTGGCTGCTTTGTTCGGCGGAGCGGTAGTGATTCTCTTGAAGGTTTGGCACGGTTGGCGGCTAGGTCCAGTACGCCAAGGTCTTAGCTTGTTTGCTCTGATCGTTTGCTTATGGGTTGGCTATTCATTTGGCGGATACTTTGGTTCGCTTTTTGTTGAGTGGTCTGACTTGCCTGAAGCGGTTATCAGTCCGATTGCGGGAGTGCTGATGGGAGGGGTGATCTATGGGGTGCTGGTGTGCGCTGGGGCCATTGTCTTTAAAAAAACTGGGGAACAGACCTTGGGATTAGTGCGTTTGGGTTATGGTTTATCAGGTGGAGTGGTTGGAGCGATTTACGGACTTATTTTATGGGGATTGATCCTGCTCTGCCTGCGATTTTTTGGGACACTGGCGGAGGTGGAGGTTGCTGTGGCAAAGAACCAGCGATTCAACCTTGGTCTTCCATTGGCGACCAAGGTAGTGCCATTGCCAGTATCTTATGGGGTGGAAATGCTGGCGCAAAGTAAGGCGGAGATGGAAGGCGGATTCTTGGGTTCGCTCGTTCAATGGTTCGACCCCCTGCCGGAGAACTTTTATTCGAACGGCCACAAGCTGAGCTTGGTGATTGCCAACGAGCAGAGCGTTCGGCGTTTTTTTGCTTATCCTAGTTTGAAAGCACTTTTGGCGTCTCCAAAGGTTGTGGCAATTCAATCGAATCCAGAAGTGGTCAAGGCGATTGTGGAACGTCGCTACTTGGAGGTTCTTTCTCTTCCAGTGGTGGTTGATCTCCGAAAAGATCCGGAGTTTGCCCAGTTGCTGAGCAAGTTTGACTTCGGAAAGGCACTCGACTATGCGAATCAAGGGAAGAAGGACGAAAAACCTTGAGGCAACTGCTTGATACGAGGTCGTCTCAGCCGTTACGTTTTGCTCATTCTGACTGCCTCATTTAACGACTCCATTCTATGATTCCGACCATTGGCCTTGAAGTGCATGTTCAACTCAAGACCCGCAGTAAAATGTTTTGTGCTTGTCCAGTTGTTTATGGTTCCCAACCTAACGCGCACACTTGCCCAGTTTGCTTAGGATATCCTGGGGCACTTCCCGTGATGAATGAGGAAGCGCTGAAGATGAGCGCGTTAACTGGGTTGATGCTCGGTTGCACGATTCCGGAAATTTGTAAGTTTGACCGAAAGAACTACTTCTATCCGGACATGCCGAAGAACTATCAAATCACCCAATTTGATGCCCCGATTTGTGTCGGAGGCGAGGTGCCGTTGCATGACTTTGCTTACCCGAAGGACGCGCAAAAAGGGATTGCTCAGCCGAATAAATCGGTACGCTTGACGCGGATTCATCTCGAGGAAGATGTCGCAAAGTCGCAGCACTTTGAGTCGAGCACGGGCATTGATTTTAATCGGGCTGGGGTACCGCTCATGGAGATCGTCAGTGAGCCAGATATTGAGACACCCGAGGAGGCTTTTGCCTACTTGACCGCCCTTCAACAGATTCTCATTTATGGTGGGGTGAGCGACGCGGATATGGAGAAGGGGCAGATGCGTTGCGACTGCAATATCAGTGTCCGACCTCCGGGACAGGCGGAATTCGGGGTGAAGATTGAGATTAAAAATATGAACTCGATCAGTGGAGTTCGGCGGGCGATTGCCTATGAGATCGAGCGACAGACTGCGGCACTTCAGCGCGGGGAGACGCTGATTCAGAGTACGCGTCGATGGGATGATGATGCGGGAAAAACCTTTCAGATGCGGGTTAAGGAGTCTTCGCACGATTATCGATATTTTCCTGATCCCGATTTGTTGCCGGTCCAGACTGGGGCATTTATCGAGGAAGTTCGGGCGCGCCGCCCCGAGTTGCCGGGAGAAAAGCGGACTCGTTTTATCAGTGATTTCGGGGTTACTCCATACGACGCGAGTGTCTTAGCGAGCGAGAAATGCTTGGCAGATTATTTTGAAGCGGCTGCTGCACAGGTAGATAAGCCAAAGAATGTCGCCAATTGGATTATCAATGACCTTCTGAGTGCACTGGCGACAGCGGAAGTGGAGATTGACCAATGTCCGATTACGCCAGCAGCCTTGCGACAACTTGTTGGGTTAATTGACGGGCAGAAAATTAGTGGCGCCCAAGGCAAAATCGTCTTCGTTGAAATGTTTAGCTCGGGGAAATGGCCACAAGAAATCGTCGCGGAAAAAGGGATGGAGCAGGTTAGTGATAGTGGGGCCATTGAAGTGCTTTGTGATCAGGCGATTGCCGCTAATCCCAAAGCGGTGGAGGAGTTTAAGGCGGGTAAATTACAAGCGGTCAACTCGATCAAAGGGCAGGTAATGAAGCTCTCCCAAGGGAAAGCCAATCCTCTCGTCGTTAGCGAAATTCTCCAGCGAAAGCTGGGGAGCTAAATTGTGGCACGCCGAAAGACGAGCGGGACTACAAGCGGGACTGGATGGCGGTGATTAAAAAGTGCGACCAGCCGCATTGATGAATGGCTGAATACTTTTCACCAGCGTCTCGAATCCAGCAAAGTCAATTTGTTGTTGTCCATCGCTGAGGGCTTCGGCTGGGTGGGGGTGTACTTCAATAATTAACCCATCTGCGCCCATCGCCACGGAACCCTTACACATCGCCCGGACGAGGTCAGCTCGTCCGCAGCCTTGGCTAGGATCGACGATCACCGGGAGGTGGGATTCCATTTTTATGGCGGCAACGGCGGCGAGGTCGAGAGTGTTCCGAGTGTAGGTTTCAAACGTGCGGATTCCCCGTTCGCAAAACATCACTTTATTGTTGCCGTGGGCGAGAATGTATTCACCTCCGAGTAACCACTCGTCGATTCTCTCGCTGAGACCTCGTTTGAGCAAAATCGGTTTGCCACTTTTGGCGCATTCGATGATGAGTTGGAAATTTTGAGCATTCCGGGCTCCAATTTGAAGAATATCGGCATGGGCGCAGACCTCATCGACATGGCGCTCGCTGAGAACCTCGGTAACGATCTTGAGACCGGTTTCCTTTTTGGCCAGAGAAAGTAGACGAAGTCCTTCGGATCCAAGTCCTTGGAATTCATAAGGTGAGGTCCGTGGTTTAAATGCTCCTCCGCGAAGGACGGTGGCTCCAGCTGCCTTGACGGCTCGGGCGGTGGAGATCAATTGCTCTTCGCTTTCTACCGAGCAGGGGCCAGCCATGATGACGAAGTTTTCGCCACCAATTTTTAGGCCATCGACGTCGATCACGGAGTTTTCTGGATGGGACTCTCGGCTGACCAGTTTTCCGCGTTTCTGGACGCGCATGACCTTTTCAACTTGAGGGAGCGCTGTCAGGGACTCGAGGGTGTGGTGAGTTCTTTCGTCTCCGATGGCCGCGACGACAGTTTGCTCTGTGCCAAAGATCGGTCGTGGATCATACCCGAGGCGTTGAACTTCGGCGATGACTTCGTCGATTTGAGCACGAGGAGTCTGGGGCTTAATGACAATGATCATAAGTGAGAAGTGAGAAATGGGGTTGAGAGTTGAGCGAGAGAGGGTTAAAAGTGGTTCGTGGTTATATCTAGATTTGGTGAACCGCTCAACCATCAACTCGTCGTCTCTTTGTATGCCTGACTTTATCAGTGGGACAATATCTCCACCTAGCCCGAGGCCTCCCACCACTGGGGATCTTGAACTTGATGCGAAAGCTTGGAAGCTCGTTCGGGATGCAGGCTTTGATTTTAATGGCGAATCGGTCGTCGAACTGGTGATGACGGCGTTAAAATTAGGGCGAGATCACACCTCGGGGGCGGATTTGAAACTTTTCAGCCGTTCACTTAGCGAGCTTCGTTATGCGGCCAATACCTTTGCCCCGTTTCGTGAAGTTCCAAAAATCACGGTTTTCGGTTCTGCTCGAACGGAGGAGAGCGACCCAGAGTGTCAAGCGGCGGAGAGATTTTCTCGTCTGATGTTTGAGGAGCATGGATTCATGACGATCACTGGTGGGGGTGGGGGAATTATGGGAGCTGCCCAAAAGGGGGCTGGTTGCGCGCAGAGTTTCGGTTTGAACATTTGCCTGCCTTTTGAGGAAGGCCCGAATGAGACCATTCAAGGGGATAGCAAACTGATTCACTTTAAATACTTTTTCACGCGGAAGTTAAATTTTCTCAAGGAAACCCAGGCAGTCGCGGTTTTTCCAGGTGGTTTTGGAACGTTGGATGAATGCTTTGAGGTGCTGACTTTGATGCAAACTGGAAAGTCTCGGTTGATTCCCCTGGTCTGTATAGATCGGCCAGGTGGGCGCTATTGGGAAAGGTGGGTGGATTTTTTGCGCGAGGAATTACTTGCGGGAGGTTTGATCTCAGCGGATGACTTTCATCTCTTCAAGGTAACGGACAGCGTGGACGTCGCGGTGGCAGAAATTGCCCAGTTCTATCGGATTTTTCGGAGTTCACGATGGATCGGTCAGCGGCTTATTTTTCGGCTGGGACAGAGCCTGAGTTCGCGAGCAATCATGGCGTTGAACAGTCAGTTTGCCGACATAATCAAGTGTGGGGAAATCGTTCAAACCAAGATGCTTAAAGAGGAATCGGGTGAATTAGAGTCGATCGATCTTCCGCGCCTAGTTTTCACTCCATTGCGGACAAATTTTGGGCGAATTCGGCAATTAATTGATGCCGTAAATTGTTCGGAAACCGTCTGAAAGTTGGCGGAAAGGGTCGCGGTTACGTGCTCCCTTTGCGGAGGGGAAGTTTAAGCGGGGTCGGTACGGCGAGGATGCGCCAGGATATAGTCGTGAAGTGCGTTAATCGAGGCGAGGGCCACCTTAGCGGCTTCGGAATTTGGCACACTGACCCCGTAATTTTTTTCGAGGGAAACCACGAGTTCGAGAGCATCGATCGAATCCAATCCGAGTCCACCTGGACCAAAAAGCGGCAAGTCATCGGGGATCTCGTCCTTGGTTACTTTTAGCATGAGATTTTCGATGAGCATCTCCTTGAGCGTCTCGCGTAGATTTTCTTCGGGCATGGTTAAGGAGGTTCTTTCTAAGGAAAAAGATTCGAATTCAAGCCATTTTGAGTTTTCATCTCTCTGATTCACTATTTGGAATGAAACAACGCCTTGATCAGTTACTCGTCGCTCGCGGTTACTTTGCTTCGCGTGAAAAAGCGCAGCGGGCGATCATGGCGGGGGCCGTTGCCATCGGGGAGCAGCGATGCGATAAGGCGGGGACTTCGGTGGCGGTGGACGCCTTGATTTCGGTGAAGCCAGCCGATCGTTATGTCGGGCGAGGGGGGCATAAACTGGAGGCGGCGCTGCATCACTTTGGCATCGATCCTCGAGGGGTAAATTGCGTGGACATTGGGGCGAGTACGGGAGGGTTTACCGACTGTTTACTCCAGCATGGGGCAGCGATGGTGCGGGCGATTGACGTGGGACATTCGCAGCTTGATTGGAAAATTCGCAGTGATCCGCGGGTGATTGTTCAAGAAAAAGTCAACGCCCGCTACCTGACTCCTGCGGACGTTCCTGAGTTAAACACCATCTGCGTGATCGACGTTTCTTTTATCTCTTTGACTTTGATCTTGCGCCCTGCGGTCAGCTTGTTGAGCAATGGAGGGGTGATCATTTGTTTGATTAAACCACAGTTTGAACTTCGGAAAGAGGATGTGGGGAGAGGCGGGATTATTCGTGATTCTGGTCTTCACCTTGAAGCGGTTGAAAAGATTCGTGGGTTTGTGGGCACCCTCTTGGGTGTGCTGTGGTCTGGGGTGATTGAATCACCGATTTTGGGAGGATCTGGGAACAAAGAATTTCTAGCATGTCTGCGCGTATTGGGTTGATCGCCAATGATCGGAAGCTCGGGGCTGGTGAGTTGGTTCACGAGATTGTCAACGACTGCTTGAGGCGTGGAATTATTTGTGAGCTTGAGCAGCGAACCGCCCAACTAATTGGGGCGGAGTCGGAATTTACTCCGAACGATTTGGCGCGTGATTGCGAACTCCTGGTGGTTCTTGGTGGGGATGGAACCATTCTTCAGGTGCTTCATGAATTGAGCGGAGAGTATCGGCCCATTCTTGGGATCAACCTTGGCACTTTAGGGTTTCTAACTTGCGTGGGGGTTGCTGGTTGGCCACTGGCGATGGCGATGATCGCCAGCAAGACTTATCAATTGAGTGAGAGAGCGTTACTCGATGTTCAGGTGGTCAGAGACGGAGAGGTTATTTCTCGGTCTAGTGCCCTCAATGAAGCGGTGATTAGTCGTGGAGAACTTTCCCGCCTGATCAAGGTGGAAGTCTTTATCGATGGGGTGGCGTTGAGTGCGTATAATGTCGACGGGTTAATCGTGGCGACGCCGACGGGCTCGACGGCTTATTCTTTGAGCGCTGGGGGTCCGGTGTTGACGCCTGATAGTGGGGTATTTGTGATTACGCCGATCTGTCCGCATGTTTTAACGATGCGGCCGGTATTGGTCAGCGAGCATGCATTAATTGAGATTACCCTCGCCCCGTCTCAACAGGATCTTTTTTTGACGGTGGATGGCCAGCGGGCGGTGAGGATCCTTTCTCAAGATAAGATTCGGATCACTCAGTATCCGCAGAGACTGCCATTGGCGATGCTTCCGCAGACCTCGTTTTTTGAGACTCTTCGTGAAAAACTGAAATGGAGTGGGACGGCGATATGATGCCAATTGCGGACATTCTGTTACCCAGTCATATCGAACTGAATCTTCAGGCTTGCACCCCGAGTTTGGCGATCGACGAAGTGGCGGCCCTTTTAAAGCGTGCTCCCGAAGTCGATGATTGGGGTTGTTTGATCGGTGGCTTGCAATTGACGGCTCCGTGTTTAGTGGAAGCAACGGCAGATTTCGCCATCTGCATTCCCCACGTTCGCGGTGACTGCGTCAATCGGATGGTGATGGGGGTGGGGCGGAGTTTGAAGGGGGTGCCACGAGCTGGCGAAAGTTGTCCGGTGCGCTACTTTTTTTGTATTGGAGTGCCTCGGGCATTAGCTGCTGATTATCTGCGGATTATCGGGTTGCTCGCCCGGGTTTTTAAAGATTCTCGAATGGAAAATGAGCTCAGCTTGGCGACGACTCCCGAAGAGTTTGTGGCGATTCTTTCTCAATGTGAGGCAAGAATTTGATCGGGCTATTTGAGGAAAAGAACCGTTATCGGGGTGTCCGTGGGCGGGTTGCTGTAGACTAATTCCCTGCCGAAGTTGATTTCTTGTTGGTGGGGATGGAGAGAAGTCGTTGGCACTCTTGGAGTAACCATGGTGCATCTAGAAAAGGCTGATAGCTAATGTTTTGCCAGCGGATCGCGCCGTTTCCATCGATGAGAAAGATTCCGTGTAAGGGCATTTTTTCGAAGTCATCAAAAGCGCGATAGGCTTTGAAGGTATCAGCGGAGGTATCGGAGACGATCTGGAAGGGGAATCGTGACTTTGCGTCGGTGGTGTTGAAGGTTTGGCGTAGTCCTTCGGTGGTATCGGTGCTGACGGCGATGATTTGAATGCCTGCGGTGGCAAAAGATGAAGTAACTGGGGCAAAGGTTTTTAACTGTTCGAGGCAGTGGGAGCAACCACTTCCAAGGTAGAAGAGGAGGAGGACAGGTTTTCCTTGAGAGGCAGCCAAAGAAACGATTTGGTCTTCGCGATCGGGGAGGGCCCAGAGGGGGGCAGGTGAAGGTGCCCAGTGGAGGGGCCCGAGCGAGGCGAGTTCTGGGCGAGAACCAGAATCTGGGGGGAAGATTAAGGGAAGGCGCCAGTCTTTTTCTAGGTGAAGTTCTTCAGCGATGGGGGCGAGTTCGGCAAATGTGGGGATTTGAATATCAATCTGGGCGGAGAGTTTACGAAGTTTTTCGAAAGTGATTTTGGCTTCGGATTTTTTTCCAGAGAGCCAGAGGATTCGGGCAAGGTTAGCCAATGGTTGGACTTGATCGGGGTCGGCGTCGCTGGCTTGTTGTGCCATTTTGATGGCATCTTCGGTTTCGCCGATCGCCCAATGAATTTTGGCGCGACGCTCTGCGGGGATATCTCGGGCGGCCGCGAGGAGAGGTTTAACCGCCTCGGGCTTTTTCTCTGCTAGTGCTTGGTAGAGTTTGACTTCGGCGGTGGCGGCGGCGTTGGTCGAGAGTGGGTATTCAAATTGCCGAAGGGCATCGACCATCGACTTGGCGACTTGATCGGCGGGTTTTTTTTCGCTGATCGCTTTGGCTTCGGCGGCGTCAGCGGCGGAGATGCGGTCTTGGCGAATTTTTGATAACTGGGCGGCGAGGGCTTCGAGTTGGGCGGTTCCTTTTTGTTGATTTCCTAGATTGAACCAGGCGACGCCGATGGCGGCGAGGCGCTTGGATTCTACTTCTGATTTGGAGTCTGGGCTGAGGTAGATGGAGCCGTCGAGTTCAGTGAGCGTGTTCCACATTGCGAATTTTACTAAAGTTTCGAGGAGGCGTTCGCGACCAAGGTTATAGGCTTGGCTGTGGGTAGAATCGAGGCGAGGAAGCTCGATCATATTTTTGGCGAGATCGACGGCGTCTTGGGCTCTACCAATGTAGACGAGGCTCTTGACCAGCCAATCATTGTTGTGAGCGTAGTTGTGGATTTGTTCGGGCAGAGTGTGGGAGGCGATCATCGAGGAGTGATCGACGCGTGCGGAAGCTTCTTGTTGCCAGGCGGCATCGGCATAGCGGTGGAGCTTGCTAAAGGTGTGACCGGGCATGTGCCAGAGGTGGGCGATCCCTGGGGCGGATTGTCCGCAACGCGATGCGGCGATCAGCGCGTGCTTGTCGTCGTTTGAAACATTCCAAAGGTGGATGAGGTAGTGCTGAATGGGATGGGAGGGGTTGGCGGAGAGAACTTGTTGGGCGAGAGCGTCGACGGCGAGACGGCTAGGCAAGGCGACGCCGTGTTGGCTATTATCCCAGAGTTGGTAGACGAGGAAAGCCTTGGCTTCTAGGTCGTCGGGAAATTCAAAAATCAGAGACTCAAAAGCTCGAACTAGAGCGGCCCGGAGCTCTCCTTCATCCTTCTTTTTTGAGGAGAGAAAAGCCGACCAAGTTTCGATCCAAAGTTGTTCGCGTCGGCTGGCATGGGCTTTTTTTGTTTCGGCCTCTTTGATGAATTTAGTGGCCCGTTCGGGGTTGTTGACGTTGGCCATGGCCATACCCCAGTAGGCGAGTGCGCAATCGGGGTCGAGGGTGGCGACTTGGCGAAAAGAGCGTTCGGCTTCGAAGAACCAAAACCCGTGGAGTTGACCGACTCCTTGGTTGAAAAACTTTTGAGCTAAAGAATTTTTTGTGGTGATGGGAAACTGGATATTGCCCATTAATGGAAGGAGGACGGCGGCTTGCCTTGGACCTTCGTCGAAGGCCTCGCCATGGAGGGAGTGGCCTGGGAGAGGACTTGGGTTGGTTTTTTTAGCGGATGGATCGTCTTCGGCGAGGACTGTGAAGGCCGTGGCGAGGGTGAGGAAAAGTAGATGGAGACGGAACACAGGGGACAACTGACAAGGCTCCAGCCTGATCGTCAAGAAACTGTCGGGGGGTGAGGCATTGGCCGGTGAAAGGGAAGGCACCCGTGCTGGGTGATTTTCGGTGATGGCAAAGATCTCTTTTTGAAGTTTGGGCGGTTACGGTTGCAATTTTCGAAACAAGCGACGAGCATCCCGCCCCCAAATTTGAATGAAAAAAACTAAGCCGACCAGTATCCCCGATCTTGGTGTGATTGAAATCCGTGGCGCGTGGCAAAACAACCTCCGCGGCATTGACCTCGACCTCCCTTTAGGAAAACTCAACGTCATCTCCGGTCCGAGTGGGAGTGGCAAGTCGAGTCTCGCCTTTGACACCATTTACGCGGAGGGCCAGCGTCGATACGTTGAGACATTCTCTCCTTACACGAGGCAGTTTCTTGATCGGATGGACAAGCCGAAGGTCGATTCTATCAAGGGAATTCCCCCGGCGATTGCCATTGAGCAAGCTAATCCCGTGAAGAGTTCGCGTTCCACGGTGGGGACCATGACGGAGACGAATGACTATTTGAAGCTGCTCTTTCCGCGAATTGCGGAAGCGCGTTGCCCGAGTTGTTCGCTAGTGATTCGGCCAGAAACGGCGAAGTCGATCGTCGATGAAATTTATCGGGATTATTCTGGGCAGACCTTTTTGGTCAGTTTTGGGGTACCCGTTCCTGAGGGGACGAAGTCGGCGGACTTCTTTAAATTTTTGCAAGCCCAAGGGTATTTGAGGGTTTGGATTGGGGGCCAAGTGATGCGGACGGACGAGCCGATTAAAGTTCGGAGTTTACCGAGAATGGTTCCGGTTGTTCAGGACCGACTGACGGCGACTGCGGACGCTCGTTCGCGATTCGATGAGGCGGTTGAGACGGCCTTACGATTTGGAAAAGGGAAAGTTGATTTTATTTTGCAGCCCTCGGATCGGGTGCTTCCGTTTAGCGCTGGGTGGCACTGTGCACATTGTGATGTCGACATTACTCCGCCTTCGCCGGGGTTATTCAGTTTCAATCATCCGCACGGGGCATGTCCGTCTTGTCGTGGATTTGGGCGAACGATCGGCCTGAATATTATGCGGGCATTGCCTGACCTCAGCCTGAGTCTTGCGCTTGGGGTAGTGAAGCCTTTTCAGACAGAGATTGGGGACGAGTGCCAGCGGGATTTGATGCGATGTGCTCGGATTAAGAATCTGGATACGATGTCTCCCTTTGAGGAGCTAACCAAGGTGGAGCAAGACTGGGTTGTTTACGGGGAGGATCCACAAAGCTCCGCGGAGGAATTGCGTCGTCGGGGGCTTTGGTATGGGGTGGTTGGTTTCTTTGGGTGGTTGGAATCGAAGAGTTACAAAGTCCATGTTCGGGCGATGCTGGGTCGGTATCGGAACTATACCCTTTGTCCAGAGTGCAAAGGGGGAAGATATCAGCCCGCGACCTTAAATTTTTGGGTGGGCGATCGGAGGCTTCCCGATCTGATGGATATGACGGTGTGCGAATTGAAGACACGTTTGGAGGGGATCACCAAAACGGATGACACCATGGAAATGCTCAAGGGTGAGGTGTGTTCGCGTTTGGGCTATTTGGATCAAGTGGGACTGGGATATCTTTCTCTGAATCGACCGACGCGAACCCTGAGCGGTGGGGAAGTGGAGCGCGTGAACCTGACGACCTGTTTGGGGGCGTCTTTGGTGAACACCTTATTTGTTCTTGATGAGCCGAGTATTGGACTACATCCGCGGGATACGGGGCGACTGATTGAGGTGATGCGCCAGCTTCGGGATAAGGGAAATACCTTGTTGGTGGTGGAGCACGACGAGGCGGTGATTCGGGCAGCGGATAACCTGATTGAGATTGGACCAGGTCGAGGTGCGAAGGGGGGCGAATTGGTCTTCAGTGGGCCGCTCAGCGAATTGCAAGAGTCCACACTGACCTCTGACTATCTGACTGGGGTGAAGTCTATTCCTGTGCCGAAGAAGCGTCGGAAACCGACCAGTTTTATCACCGTGAAAGGTGCGCAAGAGCATAACTTGCGAGACATCGACGTGAACTTTCCTTTGGGGGTTCTGGCCTGCGTTACGGGAGTTTCGGGCTCGGGGAAAAGCACTCTCGTTCATGAAGTTCTCTATGGGAACCTTCTCTCCACGAAGAACTTGCCGACGGACCAATCTCCTGGGTTGATTCGGAAGTTAATTGGGGCTCACAAAGTCGAGCAGGTCATGATGGTCGATCAGTCGCCTCTTTCGCGGACTCCACGATCGACCCCCGCTGTCTACCTCGGGGTATTTGATGGCATCCGGGAGATTTTTGCAAACACCCCCGATGCCGTGACTCATGGTCTGACTGCGGGGGCATTTTCCTTTAACGCGGGAGTGGGGCGTTGTGAGCGTTGTAGTGGAATGGGATTCGAGAAAATCGAGATGCAATTTCTGAGTGATGTCTTCATTCGCTGTCCAGAATGTGATGGGAAACGCTATCAGCCTCAGATTTTAGAGGTGCGATTTGAGCAGAAAAACATCCACGAGATCTTGGAGTTGACGGTGAGTGAAGCGATTCGCTTTTTTACGGATTTGGGGAAGAAGAAGTTGGTGGGTCCCTTGGTCGTTTTGGAGGAAGTCGGACTGGGCTATCTGACGCTTGGACAGCCGCTGAATGTTTTGAGTGGAGGAGAATCGCAACGGTTGAAGTTGGTGGAGCGTTTGACCAATCAGACTGATGAAAACTGTCTGCTGATTTTTGACGAACCGACCACGGGGTTGCATTTTGACGATGTCGCTTTGTTGATGAGTGTTTTTGAGCGTTTAGTGAAACAGGGCAACTCATTGTTGGTGATT
Source organism: Verrucomicrobiota bacterium (assembly GCA_037142835.1). Taxonomy (GTDB): domain Bacteria; phylum Verrucomicrobiota; class Verrucomicrobiia; order Chthoniobacterales; family Chthoniobacteraceae; genus Chthoniobacter. The sequence continues at coordinate 4,601 of JBAWZW010000048.1, read as the reverse complement.
GAGCATAATCTTGAGGTGATTAAGTGTGCGGATTATGTGATTGATTTAGGGCCAGAGGCGGGGATTGGTGGAGGGCTGGTGGTCGTGGAAGGAACGCCAGAAGAAGTGGCGAAGTGCGAGGAGTCGCACACCGGTCGGTATCTGCGTGCGGTCCTCAACGGTCCTGCGGGAATGTTGCCATTGGGTGGACTGGAAAATTTGCCAGCCGCTGCCAGACCTTTGCCGGTTCTGCCCGTGATTTCGGTGCGAGGGGCGAGGGAGCATAATTTGAAAAATATCTCCTTAGATATTCCTCGGGATCAGATGGTGATCATTACGGGTTTGAGCGGATCAGGGAAGTCGACATTAGCATTTGATTTGCTCTTTGCTGAGGGCCAACGGCGGTTTCTTGATTCGATGTCTCCCTATGCGCGGCAGTTTGTCGAGCAGTTGGAAAAGCCTGATGTGGACTTGATTACAGGGTTGCCACCGAGCGTGGCGATTGAGCAACGTATTACTCGGGGTGGAGGAAAGTCCACCGTGGCCACGGTCACTGAAGTATATCATTTTCTGCGTTTGATGTTTGCAAAGTTGGGCACGCAATTTTGTCCGAAGTGCGAGGTGGCGGTGGAGAAGCAAACCTTGGCGGCGGTCACTAAAAAAGTCGAAGCCATGGCTAATCGGGGGGCGGTGCGAATTCTTGCGCCATTGGTGAAGGCTCGGAAAGGATTTCATATTGAGGTGGGTAAATGGGCGCAGCGGCAAGGGTTTGAGGAATTATTGATTGATGGAAAGATTGAGCGAGCGGATAAATTTCCGAAGTTGGAACGATTTCGGGAGCACAACATTGATGTGCTTGTTGGAGAGAGCACCGACGCTACCCCGGTTGAAGAGTTAGTGAAACGGGCGATGGGAATTGGTCGAGGTACGGCAAAGGTTATGGACGATAAAAATCGTTTATCGGTCTTGAGTACGGAAATGAGTTGCCCGTGTTGTGGGCAGTCGTTTGAGCAGTTGGATCCGCGGCTATTTTCCTTTAACTCGCCCCATGGTTGGTGTGAGGAGTGCAAGGGATTTGGAGAGGTTTGGAAGGTGACAGTGGATCCAAAGTTGGAATCACAGATTGAAATTGAAGTGGCGCAAGAGCGTCAACACGAGCGACTTGAGGAAGGTGAGGCCCAGACCTGTGCGATTTGTGCAGGAGCTCGTTTAAACACCGTGGCACGTCATGTTCAGGTGCTTGGGCAGACGATTGACGACTGCACCAAGTTATCCGTCAGTGGGGCGCTCGCCCTTTTCTCGAAGTTAAAGTTTTCAAAAGAGCAAAAACCCATTGCCGAAGATATTCTCCCGGAAATTGCTCAGCGTCTGAACTTTATGGGATCTGTGGGGCTAGATTATTTGTCCCTTGATCGCTCGGCGAAGACTTTGAGTGGAGGGGAAAGTCAGCGGATTCGTTTGGCGGCCCAGTTGGGTTCGAATCTTCGTGGGGTTCTCTATGTTCTGGACGAGCCGACGATTGGCCTGCATCCGCGTGATAACGCCGCTCTTCTTGACACCTTGGAGGCCTTGAAACGGAAGGGAAACTCGGTCGTGATCGTGGAACACGATGAGGACACGATGCGTCGGGCGGATACGATTATCGATCTTGGGCCTGGGGCTGGTTCGCGGGGCGGACAAGTGATCGCGCAAGGGACTCTGGCGGAGGTTCAGTTGATTGAGAATTCTGCGACGGGTCGATTTTTGCGAACCCCATTGAAGCACCCGATTCGGGGAGCCCGGAGGCCGCTTGAAGGGGTCAGTCGGTGGCTGGAGTTAAAGGGGGCGGATTTACATAATCTGAAGGGAGTGGATGTGCGTTTCCCGTTTGGGCGGCTGAGTGTGGTCAGTGGGATTTCGGGATCGGGGAAGAGCACCTTGATGCGTGGCGTCCTCAAGCCCGCGGTGGCGGAGGTTGTGGCCCGGAAAGGGCGGAAGCCGTTAGCGAAAAACCCCCTGACCGTGGGGTATAGGGAATTGTTGGGGGCGGAGTTTTTTGAGGCAGTCTATGAGGTAGATCAATCCCCAATTGGAAAGACATCGCGTTCCACGCCAGCGACCTACATTAAAGTTTTTGATGAAATTCGTGCGCTTTATGCCCAGATGCCTGTGGCGCGGATGCGTGGTTATACGTCGAGTCGTTTCTCTTTTAATAGTGAGGGGGGGCGATGTGAGACTTGTCTTGGGCAAGGGGTGATTAAGATCGAAATGAGCTTTCTTCCGACCTGCTATGCGCCGTGTTCGGAGTGTCGGGGAACGAGGTATGCGGCGGCGACCCTTGAGGTGCTTTATCAGGACCGAAGTATTGGGGAGGTCATGGAAATGACCATGGAGCAGGCGGCGGAATTTTTTGGGGCACAGCCAAAAATTCAGCGACCGCTGAGTTTGCTCTGCGACACAGGTTTAGGTTATCTGAAGTTGGGGCAACCAAGCCCCACCTTGAGTGGTGGCGAGGCCCAGCGGTTGAAGTTGGTGAGTGAGTTGACGCGAGGCATTGGGCGTTCGGCGAATGCAAAGTTGCGCGAAAATCGCACGGCCAAATCGGTGCTTTATCTTCTTGAGGAGCCGACGATCGGACTGCACATGGCGGACGTTGTGGAGTTGCTGAAAGTGCTGCATCGGCTGGTTGATGATGGCAACACGGTGATTGTGATTGAGCATCATCTGAGTCTGATTGCCGAAGCAGATTACTTGGTTGATATCGGTCCCGAGGCTGGGGACGCAGGGGGTGAAGTGGTTGCGTGCGGCACTCCTGAGATGGTGGCAAAAAGTCAACGAAGTCGGACAGCACCTTTTCTTCGACCCGTCTTGAAATAGTTTTTCTCAATCTTCGCCTGGGTAAGGGGAGACGACTTTCCGTGAAGCGCGTTTGAGAGGGGCCGTGGGCTGGGGCGTTGATTGATTCTTGGCGTGATGTAAGGGATCGATTTGATCACGGTCACGATTGTGATTGACGATGCGAATCGGAATTGAGATGGAAGGTTCCTTATGAACCCCACCAAAACGAATTCTCTCCCCCGTCAATCAGGCGCTCGAAGAATCTCCTCCAGCCTGCTCACGGACGCTCACCGCTTCGATTGCCACTGTTTCATTGTTCCTGCCCGGGTGCTCAAGCGCTTCGCGGCGGACAAGAAACTCTCGGCCAAGGGGCGCAAATGCTTTGCTGACGCTGCGAAATTCGAAAAGGAATGGCGTGAGCAACGGCTCACGAATGCGAAATTCATCACCGTGGCCCAAGCGATTCTTCCGAGTGACTTGGTGGTTTCCCCGCCTGAGATCTTGGTTGACGACTGTGCTCATGGGAATGGACTGCCCGGGAGGCCGGTGTTGAATCCGGGAACATCGTCGGATGCCACGGCCAACCGGGCGTTCGTCGAGACGGCTGCGGTTGCGAAGTTCTACCAGACAGTGTTCGGTCGAAATTCTGTGGACAACGCGGGAATGAATTTATTATCCTCGATTCATTTTAGCGTCAACTACAACAACGCTTTCTGGAATGGACGCCAGATGATCTACGGTGACGGCGACGGGAATATCTTCGTCGACTTCACCAACGCCAACGATGTGATTGGCCACGAATTGACGCACGGCGTCACCCAATTTTCTGCCGGCTTGGCCTACGAAAACGAGGCTGGTGGCCTCAACGAGAGCATTTCGGATGTCTTTGGCTCGATGTTTCGGCAATGGCGCGCGGATCAGGACGTGGCGAGTGCGGACTGGCTGATCGCCAAGGAAATCATGGGGCCTGGGGCGATCGCGCGGGGTTTCAGCTGTTTGCGGGACTTGTCGAATCCCGGCGCGAGTCACTGTCTAGCGCCGCAACCGACTAAATTCTCGCAGTATCGTGACGGCATGGATCCTCATGAGAGTAGTGGAATCCCCAATCTGGCCTTTTACAAGGCGGCGATCGCCATTGGCGGGAAGAGCTGGGAAAAGGCCGGGCAGATTTGGTATCAGGCTTTGACCGGTTTTCCACGGAAACCTAGGTTAAGAATGAGGGAATTTGCCAAACGGACGCGCGACTTGGCATCTAGTTTATTTCCAACCGAGCCCGCGGTCAGAGTCGCGGTTAACGCCGCTTGGAAGGCGGTTGGGCTAGGCTAGGTTTGGGGGGGGCGTGACAATGGCAATATTGCAAGTGGAGCGACTTGGAGGATTGGCGGGGTTCGGCGGAGCGGGTGGGCATGTCCGAAGCATGGGCCAACTCGACATGGAAACGCTCTCTGCCGAGGAACAGCGGGTGGTGGAGGATTTGTTCCAGTCGAAAGGCGGTGCTCGGGCCTCCGAGATTTGTGATGGGTTTTGTTATCGAATTTCGCGGATCTCCGCTAGCCGCACGGAAACTATTCAAGCCATGGAAGTGGCGGTCCCGATCTTTCTCGCCCGATGCGTGAAAGACGAACTCGTTTGAGGAAAGCTCTGTCTGGCAGGAGCTTGGTTTTTGGTTAGGCTTGGCGATGTAGTCGAACTCGGCGTTCGGAGATGGGAGCGGGCTTTGTCGAGAACCTCGGCGAGTGGCTACGTTTGCGAGCGGGCTTTTTTCTCACGCGGAGGCGCGGAGAGCGCGGAGGGAGGAGGGAGGA